>JACQCA010000031.1 GCA_016201865.1 Nitrospirota bacterium | reverse complement strand
CTCGGCACGGGGGGTTAAAATAGCAAAGGGGTGCGGGCTTGTCAACGTTTTTATGTTGTCGGCGGCGGGTTAGGGGTTGGGAGCGTCGTCCGAACGGATTCGAAGGGCCTTTAAAAATTCCTTGTCGAACTCGGTCGGTTCTGTTTCCGCGGGTTCCGGTTGATGTTGAAACTCTTTCTTCTGAATGCGGGTCATGGAGGCCAAGACCAGATCCACGCGATAGCCCCTTTCTTCAATGCCCTGGACGGTCGATTGCAGTTCCGGGCTACGGACCAGGACGGCATGAATCAGTTGGGCCAGTTCCTGGACCAATATCTTCAATTTTTCTTGTTCGTGCGTGTCCATTTTTTATAGGGGCTCACGTCGCCCCCTCCCGAATGGGGACAGATTTCAAATCTGTCCCCACCTTTGGAGCCTCCCCCTCTCGCTCGCGTTGCTCGCTGCTGAAAAATCAGATTTGATAGTTCTAAGTATAAGAGACAGTCTTTTCCTTGTCAACAAAACTTTACTTTGACACCGGCAATCGTTTATAATTTTCTTGTTGATAAACGGGTTTTTTCACGCGATCGGTGGAGGAGAAACAGATCATGAGAGGGTTGAGGCGAACGTTTTTTGTCGTTGGACTGATTGCGGGGAGCTTCTTGTCTTTGGGCATCATTATCGGATTGATCCTGGCCACGAATGAGGGTTGGTGGGGTCCGGTGATTTCCGGTTCGGCATCGAGGTCTGCTCCGTCTTTCCACACGAGCGAGGTCGTCGCCGCGCCTCCGATGGATCAAGGCTTCGTCGGCGTGGCCAAATCCGCGACGCCGGCGATCGTCAATATTTCAACGACGCGCACCATCAAGGGGCCCTCCGGCGCGCCCTTGACGCCTTTTTTTGAGGATCCCTTTTTCCGTCAATTTTTCGGAGATGAATTTTATCGCCAGTTTCAGATCCCGAAGGAACGCCGTGAACAGAGTCTTGGATCCGGCGTGATCGTCGACCCGAACGGGCTCATCATCACGAACAATCATGTAGTGGCCAAGGCGGATGAGATCAAGGTTCTTCTGGGAGACAAGCGGGAGTTCAAGGGCAAGGTGGTCGGGACCGATCCGAAGACCGATATTGCCGTGGTCAAGATTAACGCGAAAGAGTTGCCTGCCGTGCCGTGGGGGGATTCCGACAAGTTGCAGGTGGGCGAGTATGTGCTGGCGATCGGCAATCCGTTCGGCCTGAACCAGACCGTGACGATGGGGATCGTCAGCGCGGTGGGACGGGCGAACGTCGGCATTGCCGAATACGAGGACTTTATTCAGACCGATGCGGCGATCAATCCCGGAAACTCGGGCGGGGCGCTGGTCAACGTCCGCGGAGAACTGATCGGGATCAACACGGCCATCTTCAGTCAGAGCGGGGGCTACATGGGCGTCGGGTTCGCCGTTCCAAGCAACATGGCGAAGTCCGTGATGGACAATCTGGTCAAGAGCGGTAAAGTGACTCGGGGCTGGCTGGGCATTTCGATTCAGGAGGTGACGCCGGAGCTGGCTAAACAGTTTTCATTGCCGGAGGCCAAGGGGGCCTTGGTCACCGACGTGTTGGGGAGCAGTCCCGCGGCCCAAGCGGGACTCCAACAGGGGGACGTGATCGTTTCCTATGACGGCAAACCGGTTGAAAATCCCAGCAGCCTTCGCAATCACGTCGCGCAGACCGAGATCGGCAAACGGGTGAAGGTCGGCATCGTTCGGGACAAAAAGGAAAAGGTATTGGAGGTCATGATTGCCGAACAGCCGAGGGAGATGGGGCGCGCCGGCGAGGGGGAATCGGGCCCGACCCCCGATGAGGAGGTCAGCACCGCGCTGACCGGCATCGAGGTGCGGGATCTGACCCCGGATCTGGCTCGGCGACTCGGTCTGTCCAAGGCCGACAAAGGCGTCGTCATCACGAAGATCGAGCCGGGAAGCACGGCGACCGAGGCCGGACTTCGGGAAGGCGATTTGATCGTCGAAATGAATCGGCAGGCGGTGAAGTCGGTTAAGGATTATAATCGTCTTGCGGCCAAGGTGGGAAAAGAGGATCCGGTTTTGTTCCTGATCAACCGACAGGGGAGGAATACGTATTTCGCGCTTAAGCCCTGATTTCGTGATCCGGAAAAAGATTCTTATCGGTCTCGAAAAAGTCCTCGAAGGAGGACTTTTTCATTTTGATGGAACTGGATTCAAGTGGCTAAAATCGGAATCGCCTTAAGCGGCGGCGCGGCCCGCTGCATCGCCCATCTCGGTGTTCTTGAGGTGTTCGAAAAAGCGAGCATCCCGATCCAAGCCGTTTCCGGAACAAGCGGCGGAGGATTGGTGGGGGCGCTTTACGCCTCCGGACGGTACACGGTCGCGGAGCTGGTCCGTCTTGTCGGTCATCTCGGCTGGTGGCAGGTGACGCGACCGGTCTTATCCAGGGAGGGGCTGCTCAGCAGCGATCAGATCGGTCGGTTTTTGCATCGCCTGATCGGGGACGCGACCTTTGACCGCATGGCGGTGCCCTTGGCGGTGGTTGCGACCGAGATGCGCACCGGAAAGAAGGCGGTCCTCCGGGAGGGATCCGTATGGAAGGCCGTCCAGGCCAGTTGCAGCCTGCCCGTTATTTTCAAGCCGACGGAGCATCAGGGCCGTCTATTGATCGACGGGGGATTTGTCAGCCAGATCCCGGTCCTGGCCGCAAAACAGGATTTGGCGGCGGACTTTGTGATCGCCGTGGATGTCAATTACGGCGGGATGGAAGGGGCGGGACCGCCTCGCCATATGGTTCAGATCGCCATTCATATGGCGTCGCTTTGGGCCCGGAAGAATGCGGAAGAGGAGGGGCGACAAGCCGATTATTTGGTGCGGGTGAACGTTTCGGGGATCGGCCTGACCGATCTCCGCCAAGGCCCGGAGCTTCTGAACCGTGGACGGAAGGCGGCCGAGTCCGCGGTCCATGAGCTCCGGATGCGGTTGGGCGAGCGAAACCTTCTCTAAGATAGGGCCGCCCGGACTCGTTTGACGGACCGAAGGCAAGATGCTATGATTATTAAAGGGAAATCAATTGTCTTGAGGTTTAACTTATCATCAGGACGGAAACGGAGGCCCGAATGGTCATACGGATTGTTTTTTTGTTCCTCTGCGGAATCGCCGGTCTTTATCTGTTCTCTCGCGGTTTGGAAGCAAAGGAGTTCTATGTTATCGGCATTGTCGGGGGGCTGCTGACGGCCGCCTTGGGTTTTCTCATTGAGAACGCCATCCGTCGTGTCCCGTCGACGGCCGTCTTGGGAGCGGCGGCGGGCTTGATTTCGGGCATCGCGGCGGCGGGGATCATCGGACTGACGGGCGGACATCTCCTTCCGGACCTGCCGACGGTTCATCTCCCGTTCCGATTATTTCTTTTTCTGCTGCTCAGTTATTTGGGCGTCATGATCGGAATCAAGGTCGGGAGCGAACTTCGCGCGAAGAAGCCGGTCGGGTCCGGACCGACGGCGGCCGGCGAGCCCTCCAACAAAATTCTGGACACCAGCGTCATCATTGACGGACGGATCGCGGATCTGTGCGAGACCGGGTTTTTGGAGGGAGTGTTTGTGATTCCGCAATTCATTCTTCATGAACTTCAGCATATTGCGGATTCGTCCGATTCGATGAAACGCGCACGGGGGCGAAGGGGGCTGGATGTGCTTCACCGTATTCAAAAGATGGTGGACATCGATGTCCGGATTGTGGAAAACGATTTTCCGAACATCCGGGATGTGGATGCGAAATTGGTGGCGCTCGGCAAAGAGATCAATGGAAAGATCATCACAAACGACCTGAACCTGAACAAGGTGGCGGAACTCCAGGGGGTTCAGGTTTTGAACATCAACGAGTTATGCAACGCGCTCAAACCGGCGGTTCTGCCCGGGGAGGTCATGCGCGTCTTTATCTTGAAGGAAGGGAAGGAGTCGGGTCAAGGAGTGGCCTACCTGGACGACGGGACGATGATCGTTGTGGACAACGCCAAACGATTGATCGGCCGAAACGCGGATGTGGTCGTGACCAGCGTTCTGCAGACCACCGCGGGTCGGATGATTTTCACGCGGCTGCGCGAGAGCGGCGAAAAAGACAAGGAAGAAGTCCATACCGCGCGCGAGCAACACGCATAGCCGGCGGCGCCCTTCCGAAGGGATGAACGACGTATGACTCTCAGGGTTGCGGCGGTGATCCCGGCGGCCGGGGTCGGTCGGAGAATGGGGCTCGCGACGCCGAAACAGTTTCTGTCGCTCGACGGTGTTCCGATCCTCGTCCATACCCTTAGGGTATTCGAGGCTTCGCCGCTTGTCCATGAGATTTGTGTGGTGGTTCCCGGCGGCATGGAAGGGCGATGCCGCGGCGATCTGGTGAAGCCTTACGGCCTCAAAAAAGTAACCCGCGTGGCGGCCGGGGGGCCGACTCGCCAGGATTCGGTTTATCATGGCCTCATGACGATGTCCGGCGACGTCACCCGGGTCGTGGTGCATGACGGCGTCCGTCCCTTTTTATCGATGGAATTGCTTGAACGACTCGTGAAGGCCGTGGAAGGGGCCGACGGCGCGATCGCGGCGGTGCCGATGAAGGATACGCCGAAGTCGGTTCGCGACGACGGAACCGTGGCTTCGACCCTGGACCGAACCGGCCTGTATCTGGCTCAAACCCCTCAAGTTTTCCAAAGAGAAATCTTGACGGCGGCCTACGAAAAGGCCTATGCCGACGGCGTCAACAGCACGGATGATTCCGCGCTCGTCGAGCGGTTGGGATATCGCGTGCGGGTGGTCGAAGGATCCTGGGACAATATCAAGATCACGACGGCTCACGATCTTCGTCTTGCGGAAGAGATCGTGGAAATGCGCCGCCGGAGGAATAAACGGAAGACGCGATGAAGCCGCCTCAGATTCGCACCGGGATCGGTTATGATATTCATCCGTTACAGGAAGGACGTCCCTTGATCATCGGCGGAGTGGAGATTCCCTATCCCAAGGGACCGGCGGGCCATTCCGATGCCGATGTCCTTCTTCACGCGGTGGCCGATGCCATGCTGGGCGCCGCCGGAGACGGCGATCTGGGAACCCATTTTCCGGATACCGATCCTCAATACCGCGGCATTTCCAGTCTCCGGCTTCTTGAGCGCGTGAGAGACCGGTTGAAGGCCGGCGGTTTTGTCGTTCTCCATATCGATACGGTGGTGATCGCTCAGGCCCCGAAACTGCAGCCGTACATGGGCAGGATTCGGACCCGTATCGCCGAGACAATGAATATGGAGGAAGGGGCCGTGAATATTAAAGCCAAGACGGCCGAGGGATTGGATTCGATCGGCCGCGGAGAGGCCATCGCGGCTCAGGCCGTCTGCACGATTATGAAGGAATGAAACGGATGTTCGAGCGCATTCGGCGTGATTTTCAAGTCGTCTTTGAACGCGACCCGGCCGCCACCGGTCGGCTGGAGGTCTTGCTGACGTATGCCGGTTTCCATGCCATCCTGTTCCATCGGGTTGCCCATGGGCTTTGGTTAAAGCGCGTTCCGGTGATGCCGAGGCTGATCGCGGCGCTGGCCCGCTGGCTCACCGGGGTCGAGATCCATCCGGCGGCGCGCATCGGAAGCGGTTTTTTCATTGATCACGGCATGGGCGTGGTGATCGGGGAGACGAGCGAGATCGGAGACGAGGTCACCCTTTTCCAGGGAGTCACCCTGGGCGGAACCGGAAAGGAACGGGGGAAACGGCATCCCACGTTGGGAAATCACGTGGTGGTCGGCGCGGGCGCGAAGGTCCTCGGCGCCATCACGATCGGGGATCACGTCAAGATCGGCGCGAATTCGGTTGTGTTGCGGTCGGTGCCCCCGCATGCGACGGTGGTGGGGATTCCGGGAAAGATCATCAAGGCCGCCGGCGGGCAGGCCCCGGAGATCCTCATGGACCACGCGAATATTCCGGATCCCATCGCGGAACGTCTGGAAGCCCAGGAACGGATGATTCTTGATCTGAAGAAGCGTCTGGAAGAGGCCTTGGGGGAAGGTCTTCATCAACCCCAAAAGGACAAACCGTGAAGGGCAAGATTTTATGGGTGGAGGACGCGACGTTTCAAATGATCGCCGTTCATTTATAAACGACCTTTACTAAACACAACCCCTGCGGAGGGGCCGTCGGACCGCCGAATCGGCGGTCTTTTTTTTGAAGCAGCGCCGCCATTTCCCCGGGGTTGCGCCTTCCCCGTCCGACCTCGACCAGCGTCCCTACGATCGTCCGGACCATGTGTTGCAAAAAACGATCGGCCTCGATCGTCAGAACGACTTCATCCTTCCGCTTAACCAGTTCCAAACGACGGATGGTGCAGGCGGCGGTCCGGGCTGAATGGTTCGATCCTTGAAAAGAAGAGAAGTCGTGTTTTCCGATCAGGGTCTTTGCGGCGGCCCTCATCCGTCGCATGTTCAAGGGAAGGTAAACCGTCCATACATGCCGACGGCCGATGGCGGGCCGGTATCGGCGGTTTAAAATGCGATACCGGTAGGTCTTGCCGACGGCCGAATAACGGGCGTGAAAGCGGTCCGGAACTTTTTGGGCCGTTAACACGACGATGTCCTCCGGCAAGAGGCTGTTTAAGGCCCGCTGCCATGCGTCGGGGGTGAGACGGGCCTTTGTTTTGAAGTGGGCCGCCTGGCCTTCGGCATGAACCCCGGCATCGGTCCGGCCGGCGCCGACGACCGTCAGCCGCTCTTTCGTGATCTTGAAAACGGCTTCTTCAAGTTCCCCCTGAATCGTCGGAACATCGGGCTGACGTTGCCAACCGTGATACCGCGCGCCGTCGTATTCGATGATCAATTTGATGTTCGGCATGCCGGATCAGGAAACCGGCTTGAGCGAGGCCAGGTAGGCGCGGATCCCCTGGAAGAGGGATTCGGCGATCGCCTGTCGGTACGGACCTTGACGAAGAAGTTTTTCCTCGTCCGGGTTGCTGATGAAGGAGACCTCGGCCAGGATGCTCGGCATGTTGGAGTTCAGCAGGACGTAAAAGGGGGCCCGTTTCACGCCGTGGTCCACGACGTTGTAGTCGTACCGATTCGCCAGCGTGGTCTGGAAAGATTGGCGCGTGAGATGAGCCAGTTCCTGGGATTGATTCATGGTGTATTCCCGATCGAGATCAAACAAAATCTGTTTGACCGATTGTTCCAATGTTCCCAAGGACTGCATCGAAACATTGTTTTCCCGCGCGGCCACGGCCATGGCCCGATGGTCGGAGGCCTGACCGAGGTGGTAGATCTCCACGCCGCGGGTGCGGCCCTGGGGGTGCGAATTGACATGGATCGAGATGAACAGATCGGCGTTTTTCGAGTTGGCGAGCAACGTGCGGTCGTCCAAGGCGACGAAGGTGTCGTCTTCCCGCGTCATCATGACGTTTTTTTCCATCCGGTCGCGGATCAGGCTCCGGAGGCGAAAGCCGATGTCGAGAACAACATCCTTCTCGGTCAGGCCGGTCCGTCCGATCGCCCCCGGATCTTTTCCTCCGTGACCGGGATCGATCACGATGGTCCGCACATCAAAAGGCGTCGACTGGGCAAGCGCGGAACCCGATCCGGACGGCCCGTCGGACATGCGCGGCGGATTGATGGTCTCGGTCGAACCGCGGCCGAAAAGATCGATGACCAACCGGTCCGGGTTGCTCAGCAAGGCGATCCTCGGTTGTTTTGAGCGGTGTTTCAGCGCGACGGTCAAAAGCACCGTATCGGAATCGGGCTGTTCCAGCGCGACGCTCCGGAGAAGTCCATCGGCAAACGTCGCCGCCGTCTTTTGAGACGTCGGGTCCAGGCGGGCTCGGCGGAGCGTGATCCGCACAAGAGTCCGATCGGAGAGGTCCGGCCGATACTCCGTGTCGTGATCCAGATCTAAAACCAGCCGGGTATAGTCCGGATAGGCCCAGTGCCGGACATTTTGCACCGTGGCGAGGGGAGGCCGACGATCCGGTATTCCGAGCCGCTCCAGCCGTTTTTGAGCCGTTTTAGCCGAAGGGCCGTCGGGATCGGTCGAGATCAGTTCACGATAATAGTCCTGTGATTTTTCGGCATCCCGGTGATCTCCGGAATAGCGATACAGGCCGGCGTACAGCTCGCCGAGGCTGAAGAGCGCCTTCGGCAGCAAGCGATTCTTGGGATATCGGGTCAGGATCGTGTTCAAAGTCCGTATGCAGGCCTCCCAGTTGTGGCGGGCCTGCCAGAGTTTCGGTGAGCGGTTCAGGCGGTCCTGACAGGTCTTTCCGGTCTGGTAGAGGTCTTCGGGGCCGCGTCCCGCTTCCGAAGGCGGGACCGTTGCCGACAGGGTCCAGCCGGTGAGAATGAAAAGGGCAACGGTCCATCGGACCGCGCGTCTTTTTTGAGAGGGCTGATCCGGTTGCATCGCCCCTAATTTAGCTGACTCCGTCGGCATTGTCAATATAGCGCGACGGTTATAGCGCGACGGTTATGCGCGACGGTTATGCGCGACGGTTATTGATCGCGGGCGGCCCCCGGCTTTCTTCACGATTGACTTTCGCATGGGCCTGGATTATCTTGGTGGCATGGCGATCCGGATCATCGTGGACGGGTATAATTTCATCGGCGCGCAAAAAGGACTGCGCGGGGATATCGAGGTCCAACGGGAACGGTTGATCGACCGGCTGGCCCGCTACCGGTCCGTCAAGGGATACGCGATGACGGTGGTGTTCGACGGCTGGCGGTCCGGGTGGCCGGATGAACACGGCGAACTCCGTCGGGGTCTCGAGGTCGTTTTCTCCCGGCACGGCGAGAAGGCCGATCAGGTCATCGTCCGCATGGCCGAGGCCTTGGGCAGCGCAAGCCTGATCGTTTCTTCCGATCGGGACGTGGCCCGGCAGGTTCGCGCGGCCGGCGGCACGGCCGTTTCGATCGGCGAATTCGAGGCGCGAGTGACTCAGGCGCTGGACGCGGCCCCCGATGCGTCGGAGCCGGCCGAGGGCGGCCGGCCCGCCGCCCGGACGGAGAAGAAGGGCAACCCGCGGCGGTTGTCGAAGCAGGAACGGAAGAAACGTCTCCGGTTGAACAAGCTATGACGCCGGTTGAAGAGGCGATTCAGGGAAAGAGGATGGCTCTTCCGGACGACCGGATGATCGGCCTTCGGATTCTCGAAGGCGCGGATGCCGGCCATGCCTTTGTGCTTTCCAAGAAATGCCGGATCACATTCGGCCGCGACGGGGCGGATCTGGACGTTCAAGACCCGGCCGTCTCCAAGCTTCATTGCGCGATCGAGGTCTACGGCGATGTGATCGTCCTCCGGGATCTCGGCAGCGCCTCCGGAACCTTCCTCAACGACTTCCAAATCAAGGATGAACTGCTGAAGGATAAGGACAATATCCGGCTCGGCGGCACCGCAATCCAGATCCATGTCAAGAAAAAGAAATGACAAGAGGAATCAGAGCCGTTTTCCGGCAGAGTTCATGTTCCAACTGACGAAAGAGGAGTTTGATAACTTGGTGTTGCAATTTGCAACATCAAGTTCCGGGAAAACAAGGCAGCCTGAGTAGGGGCGAACCCATGTGTTTGCCCGCATTAAAATCACCCGATGGATTTTGCAGCGTGGCGAGCGGAGGGCGAAGAAACTGGACAATAAAATGAAATCACATCGTCAATACGTAAAGGAACAGATCAAAAAGGACCCTCGGTTGAAGTCGATAATACGATCCTTTCGCATAACGATCATGGAACGCGCCGCGCGTGACACGCGGTTCCGACAGCGTCTGTTGACCGAGGCGATCAACCAGTTTCTGGCCGGCGATCTTGCCGCGGGAAAAGCCATGCTGCGCGACTACATCAACGCGACGATCTCGTTCGAACGTCTGGCGCGCGCACTCAAAAAGTCCAGTAAAAGCCTTCATAGGATGCTGGGACCGAGCGGCAATCCCACCGCCGAAAGCCTGCTGGGCATCATCAAGGCCCTTCAGGTCCACGAGCGCGTGCATCTTGAAGTCAAATCGAACCGAACCGCGGCGTGAAAGGGCGACGAAAGCATTGTGCAGGAATTGCACATTGCAACCGTTGAAGAGGAAGATACCATGAAATGCGTGATCTGTAAACAAGGAGAGACACGTCCGGGGAAGGCGACCGTGACCCTGGAACGGAACGGCATGACACTCGTCGTTAAAAATGTCCCGGCGCGTGTTTGCGCCAATTGCGGGGAGGAATATGTGGATGAAAAGACGACTTCCCGCTTACTAAAGGAAGCGGAAGAAGCGGCGCGCGCCGGCGTCCAGGTGGACATCCGCGAATACATCGCTGCATGATTTTCTCGCGTAGGGGCGAACTCATGTGTTCGCCCGCATTTTCACGTTGCCCCCGTAAAATCAACCGGGCGGTGTTGCGCGGGTGGGTGAGGGGAAGCGAAAAATAGTTGATCGCAAGAACTGACCGTGATTGTGCAAAAATAATGGCGTGAATCTTGGGTTCGAAGAAAATTTCTGGCGGGCGAGAGATGTTGGAATGAAAGGATTAACCATTAGAAGGCTGGCATGAAGGGTTACATCGCGAATACCGATTACGACTGGTATTTGTTCCTTCAACAGCAGACGGATCTTGACGAGGTCAACTTCTGGCAGCCTTCAGGCGGTCGTCAGTTCAAGGCAATCTCAAAATACGCACCCTTCTTTTTCAAGCTGAAGAAGCCGTATTATGCTATAAGCGGCTTTGGGTACTTTAGACATTTTTCGATCATACCCGCACGGCTAGCATGGGATACTTTTGGCCATGCCAATGGCGCGCCTGATTTTGAAACCATGAATGCACGTATTGAGAAATATCGTAAGCCTGCGCACCGCGACCCACGCGGGGAGTATGGCATCGGATGCATAATAGTGACTCAGCCAACCTTCTTTAGTGAATCGGATTGGATTCCTCAACCTAAAGATTGGGGTCGTCCAACGGTCCAAGGAGCAACGTTTGATTTAACGCAGGGCGAAGGGAAACGAATATGGGAAGAATGCAGACTGCGCACGCAACTGGAGCGATATAAAAACGCTGGACTGGCAGGAGCCAGCGTGCAGAAAGAAGAGTCACCCCGCTATGGGGAGGCAGCTCTTGTCACTCCTCGATTGGGCCAGGGAGCATTCCGAATTGAAGTGCTGGATGCCTATGGGCGTTCCTGTGCAGTAACAAGAGAGCACACCTTACCTGTGCTTGAGGCCGCTCACATTAAACCATACGCACAAAAAGGCGATCACGCGGTGCCGAATGGACTATTGTTGCGTTCCGATATTCACGCCCTCTTTGATCGCGGCTATGTCACGGTGACACCGGATCACCGATTTGAGGTCAGCCAACGATTGAAACAGGATTTTGATAATGGAAAATCTTATTATCCCCTTCATGGAAACTTGATTCATCTGCCCGGAAAACAGGTGGATCGTCCAGATCCCGCACTGTTGGAGTGGCACAATAGTCAGGTGTTTAGGGGTTGATAAGATAAAGAGCATATGGCACACCTGTAAAGGGGTCAAGTCTGCTCTTGACTCATCTTGAATGATCGTGTTATCTTCCCGCTATGTCGCGTCCCCTCCGCATTGAATATCCCGGCGCCTACTATCATGTCATGAATCGCGGCCTGGCCTATCAGGTTGTGTTTTCGGATCGGTCCGATCGTGAACAGTTCCTCAATCTCCTCTCCGAATGCCATGAGATGTGGGGAATTCGGGTTCTGGCCTACTGCCTTCTGAATAATCATTATCATCTTCTTATCCAAACCCCGCAGGCGAATCTCTCAAGGGCCATGCGGCATTTGGATGGGCATTACACACAACGGTACAACCGGCGACACAAACGGGACGGCCCCCTGTTTCGAGGCCGTTACAAGGCGATCGTGGTGGATGCGGAAATGTATTTGCTCGCCGTTGCGAGGTATATCCATCATGATCCGGTGGCGGCGGGACGGGTGAAGTCTCCCGAGGCGTATGAATGGAGCAGTTGTCGGATTTATTTAAACGAGCGGGGCCGGCCGGAATGGCTGGATGCGGATCAACTCTTATCCTGGTTTCCTGGAAAGAATCGCCTCAAGTCATTCCGGGCCTTCATGCGGTCCAAGATCGAGGAGCCGGTGGAGGCTTTTTATTCGGCCAAGCGCGGGCTGCCGGTGCTGGGAGCGGAAAGTTTTGTTGAAAAGATCCGGGCGAAGGTAAGAATAAAATCGGGGGATTTAAGAGAGGTATCGGAAGCAAAGACCTATCTCAAACACGATTATAAAACGTGTCTTAAAATCGTGCGGCGGGTCTACGGAGTGGGCGAGGAAGATCTCCTTCGGGGTCAACGGGGGAAACGAAACGAGGCCCGGGCGATGGCGATGGTTGTCTGCCGGCGCCTGGCCGGGATGAAGCATGACGACATTGCGAAAGTGTTCGGGGTGGCGGGATATTCCGCCGTCAGCAGCGCGATCGGAAGGTTGCAGGCTGAAATCGAGAGGGGGAGGGAAGCCGCAGGGCGATTTGAGCAGATCCGCACCCTTCTCCAAAGATGAGCCAAGAGCAGACTTGACCCCAAACCGGGCAGGATATTTTAACTGAAAGTTCACTTTACTTTTTAGGAGATCCAATGACGAGAAGGCTCATCAGTTCGGGCTCCAGTTTTGAAAAGCAGATCGGCTATTCGCGGGCGGTGGTCGCCGGGGATTGGGTGTTTGTTTCGGGGACGACGGGGTTTGACTATGCGACGATGACCATCTCGGACAGTCTGCCTGAGCAAACGGAGCAATGCTTGAAGAATATCGAGTCCGCGCTGCGGGAGGCCGGATCGGGCTTGAAGGATGTCGTTCGCGTCACTTACGTACTGCCGAACGGCGGCGAGTTTGAGCAATGCTGGCCGGTGTTGCAAACGTATTTCGGAGCGGTGCGCCCGGCGGCCATGATGATCTCGGCCGGTCTATCGGACCCGCGGATGAAGATCGAAATCGAAGTCACGGCGCTGAAAGGTTCATAGGCCTACGTCCATGGAGCGGGGGGAGGGAAAAGTGTGCGGGTGTTGAATCATTGGCTTTAAATGTCTATAATCATCCCCGGAACCAACAATCCGATTTGGAGGGTTTATGCGGAAGAATCGAGAAGAGATTCTGAAGGTTCTTAAAGAACAACGGGAGCGAATCCGGGGTTATGGCGTTAAACGCCTTGGTCTGTTCGGTTCCAGCGCCCGGGGCACGGCCACCGAATCGAGCGACATCGATTTTGTCGTTGAGTTCGATCGCAAATCCTTCGACGCCTATATGGACCTCAAGCTATTTCTTGAAGAAGTTTTGGGTTACCGGGTGGACTTGGTGATCGCCGATGTCATTAAACCCAGGCTTCGTCGGATCATCCTGGAAGAGGCCGTTCATGCCCCGGGACTATAAAGTCTGGCTGGAAGATATCCTGGAGGCTATTCAAAAGATCCACGAATATACAAAGGGGATGTCGTTCAAAACCTTTGCCGCCGACGCTAAGACGCTTGATGCCGTTGTCCGAAACCTCGAAGTGATCGGTGAGGCGGTCAAGAAGACCCCGGAGAATGTTCGTTCGAAACATGCCGATGTGGATTGGAAGAAGATTGCCGGTCTTCGCGATATTCTCATTCATGAATACTTCGGGATTGATCCGGAAATCATCTGGGATATTATTCAAATCAAACTGCCCACTCTCGAAAAACGGGTCAAACAGATTCTCTCGGAATCGTAACCCTATACCCAGAGTGCGAACCCCTTTACATCGAGGTGCTGTGCAGCGGTCAACGCGCGGAACGATGGTCCTGATTAGCCGGGTCTGCCTTGCGACGGTCTTGTTCGTGATGCCGGCCGCCTGGGGTCCGTCGGTTCATGCCGCAGGCGGAGGTCTGGTGAAGTTTAAGCGTATTCCGACGCAGTTCATCGCGGCATTGGGTGATCCGGGTGCGAGCTCCGGGAGCGGCGCGCAATTGTGGGGTCTCTGGCCTCTGGATCCGGGTCCCCGGGGAGTCCGATTGAGCCGCTTTGAAAAGCTGGAAGAGGCGGGTGGAGTCGCCCCGTCACACTGGAAGTTCGACCCAGCCGACTGGTGGCTGGAGGAACACGGCTTAATCATGGAGCAGCCGGAATTTCCGCTCCCTCCCGGAAAATACCGGGTCACGGGTAATCGCGAGGTTACGACGGTGCTGACCATTCATCCGGCCGACAAAGACGGCCATGCGCGCTGGGAGCTCGATGACCACGCCACGCTCCATGACGTGACGCACCTGGCGTGCCGCTCCGCGCGCTATACGCCGGCGGCCGGAGATGGTTCGTGTTCTCCGTCCAACGCGCGGCAGACGGCGTTTCCGGTTCCTCCAGGAGGAGTGATGCCTCCCGTCGTGGGCTGCAACAAGCAAGACTATGCGGTTCTCATCGTGATCGCCGTGGCCGTGGAAGGCGGAGGCCGGCAAAAAAAGACGGGTGAGCTACCCCTCCCGCCCTCGCGCGCGTGGGATAGCGCCCGTCCTTCGGGACGGGCGAGGCTCAGCCGATTCATCGCATTCTATTCAGGGTGAACCGAAGGCGGTTGATTACTCCGCTTCTTTCTCAAGGAGGAGGGCCCGAAAACTTTCGTAGACATCCCGGCGGTGGCCGACGAAATGCACTTCGACAAAACTTTCATGGTCGTTGATCCGGTACAGAATGCGGTAGTTTTTAATGCGGTGAGAACGGAAACCGGACAGTTCGAGCCTGAGATCATGGCCTATGAGAGGGTTTTCAAGAAGAGCCCGCACGCCGTCGCGGATCACGCGCTTGATCTCCGGATGCAGCTTGCGGATGAGCGATGCCGCTTCCGGGGTGTACCGGACCCGCAGGGCTTTCACGCCTTCTCTTTTCCAAAGACCTTTTCATCGCTCACCCATCGGCCTTTCCGGGCTTGCTTGAGCGAACGGCGGAGGGACTGCATGGCCTGCGAATCGCCGAGCACCTCGATCGTCTCGATGAGGCCCTCGTATCGATCGGGGCTGAGAACCACCGCGGCCGGGACGCCGCCGCGCGTGATCGCCAGCACTTCATCTTTCTCGGCAAGGCTTCGAATGAGATCCAAGAGGCGGTTCTTGGCGTCCGTGACCGATATAAATTGGTCCACTTGTTTCATGGGCGTTCCTCCTCCAGGCTATAATAATAGCCATTATAATGGCTCTATGGATCCGTGTCAAGCCGTAACAGGCGGAAAAAGTCTCTATGTTGATTCGCTCGCCGTGCGGATTTATTCGTTGCCGTTTTTTGAAGGCAGCACGGCGATGGCGAGCGGGGAAGACGGCCGGCCTTCCATGGAGAGATTCCCCTCCGCATCCCTCGCCTCGATATAATATTCAATGTTGTTTCCTTTGATCATCGAACCCGGGATGCGCGCCGAATAGGTATGATCCGGACCTTCGGACATCGGCGTGGATTCATACTTCGGGTCCCCCGAGGCCCGGAAGCGGAGGGCGGCCGCGGCCACCTTCGCGTTGTCCGTAATCGTGGCCGAGATCTCGAGCGCCTCGCCCGGTCTTGCGGCATACATGGGGAGTGCGTGGAGAATGGTCGGCGCCGCAAGATCGATCGAGGCGCCGGACGGGCTGCTTAGAAAACGGACTTGGTCCCAGCGATTATTTTGCGGCGTGATGAGCAGGGGTTGTTTTCCCCATTTCGGAGACGGAATCACGACATTGCCCTTTTCGTTTTCCAACGATCGAATAACCACGGCGGTCGCCACCCCGCTCTCCGTCGTCTTCAACGCGTCGGCATCCACTTGAAGGGTTTTGTAATAATTAAAGATTTTCTTTAGGAGTTCTTCGTCATCTCCTGATAAAAAAGACAACTCCTTGATCGCCGTAAGATTTTTCTCGCTGTAGGCGGATCGAAGTCTATCCAGCAATGCGTTGACGGCATTCAGATCGGGACTGAATTGCGGGGCGGGCGAAGGCGCGGGCGCAATCGTCGCTGTTTCGGCCGGTTTGGAGCGATCCGAATCACCGCTCAAAGGAGCGGTTTCCCTGACCGTTTGGACTGTTTTCGTCGGTTCAGAATCGGGATTGGGTTTTGCGGCCGGTTTCCCCGGAGTCGGAGGTCGAGCGGGTTTATTTTTTGGGGAGGCGTCCGGACCTTTCGGCGCGGCCGGTGTCTCATTTTTGAACGGGATCGGCTGCGCCGGGGTCGGCCGGTCGGCCTTGGTTTCGGCCGGTTTCGGCGAGTCCGTTGTCATGGGAGCGGTGGGCGCGGCGGCCGGAGGATACGGAGGGACGAATGTTTCGGTGGCAAGAGGCCACAGCGCCAAGAGGATCAGCAATCCGCACGAGACGGCGAGGCCGCTCGCGATTCCGATAACGACCGATTTCATTCGTGAGGCCCTCTGTGTCACATTACAACGTCATACCACATTGCCGGTCGCGCGCATCGGAAGCCGAGATCGGTCAGACGCGAATTGGGATAGTCATAAGAACGGAATGAGGCGCGGGCGATGATCGCGGCGACCTTCATGTAGGCGTCCGGCGGGTAATGCCCGATTCCCATAAAGGAAAGTCCGCGCGTGGCGCGAAAGACCCGGCCGAAGTTTTCATTTTTAGCCTCATTGCCGGGATAGGGCTGATACCAGCCGGCCGTCCATTCCCAGACATTGCCGATCATGTCGTAGGCCCCGTAAGGGCTCTTGCCCCTCTCGTACTGTCCCACCGCGACGGCCGAGGCGAACATCACAGGTCCTTTGGAGATATGGGCCGGCGCGGGATTAAAGAGATTTCCCCAGGGATATTTGAAACTGTCCGGTCCGCGCGCGGCCTTCTCCCATTCCTCCTCGGTGGGCAGCCGTTTTCCGGCCCACCGGCAGTACTCATCCGCATCGAACCAGGTCACATAGGCGACCGGAAACCTGGCCTGGCCCTCCGGATAGGTTCCGTTCATCCAGTCGTCGGGGAGGGGGCGCTTGACCGCATCGACGAAACGCTTGTACTTTTCGTTGGTCACTTCATAGGCGTCGATATAGAAGGCCGGAAGGTTCACGCGATGCAACGGATGTTCGTCTTCATACCAGGGATGCGGCAGTCCGAATTCCAACGCTTCGTTGTCGGCATCCGCCTCGTCCGTTCCCATCAGAAATTCCCCGGCCGGGACCCGAACCATCTCGGCCGGTTTCTTCTCACAGCCCGTCAGGCCGAGTGGGAGCAGCGGGCAGAAGAGCGCCGTTACGATCAGGAGGACGGACCGTTCCGGTCGCGGCATCCTACGCATTTCGCCCGGAAGGACCGGCGGACGGATCGTTTTTGGAGGATGACCGGAATTGGAAGACGGTGGCGCCGATCTGGAGCCTGTCTCCGGTCTTCAGCAGTCCCTCTTTGATGACGCGGTCGTTGATCTTCGTCCCGTTGGCGCTGTCCATATCCTTTACCACCGCCAGGTCGCCGTACAGAAGTAATACGCAATGCCGGCGCGAGGCCTCCGGATCGGTCACGATCAGATCGGCCTGTGTCCGTCCCAAGGTGGTCTCACTTTTCGTCAGCACGATCCGTTTTCCCTTCTCGTTTCCCTCCAGAACCGTCAGGCTCGCCTCCCGATTTTGGGACGGACCGGCCGTGCGTCCCGCCACGGCCCGTTGAACGGCCGTGGTCTCATTCGAGACCGACCCGTCCATCGGGCCCAGCATGGTTTTGTTGTGGTCGAGGAGATCCTCCTCGGGAAGCGGGGCCGCCGGCTTCGCCGGCCGCGGCCGTTTGGGCAGATTCACATGCTCGCAGTAGGGGCAGCCGACCATCCCCTCCCGGCCTTCCGGGAGGTCGTAGACCGTATGACAATTTTCGCAGGCGACGTTCATGGATTCGATTCGCGCAACGGTCTTCTCACGGCCCGGCCGGTTTCTGAGCGCTTGATGAGCGTTCGATTTCCTGAAGGACGGCCCGCGCCCGATCGGCCGTCGGCGCGTCGGGTTTTAACCGCAGCGCCTTTTTCAGTTCATCCCGTGCCAGTGAAGCCACGCCCCGATTAAAATACAAAAAACCGAGATCGTAATGCAAGAGGGAGTCACCCGGAAATTTTCGCGAGGCCTCTTCAAAAATTCGAGCGGCCCCGTCCGGATCGGATCGTTCCAGACCGACCGTTCCGAGGAGATGGTAGACGAACGGGACTCCGGGATCTCGATCAATAATCCGGCGGAGGATATGTTCCACGTCATCCAATCGCCGTTCGTCGTAGGCCGTTCTGGCCTCTTTGAGCATCGCCCGCATGCCTTCTCTTTCGGCCGCCGGTATTTTCCGGTCCGGTTCGTCGGTGAGTTCAATCGGTCCGGGCGGCGGCTCCAACGAAGCGGTTCCGGCCGCGGCCGAAGACCCGGACCGGCCGGTCTCAACCGGAGGTTGGGGCGAAGCGGCCGGCGGCGAGGTTTCGACGGATGCCGTCGGCGGCTTGCCGGAGGGAGAGGAGGAGGGCCTGGACGGTTTCGAGACGGTTTGAAGGAGACCGATGGCCTGCTCCAGGACCCATGCGGGCCATTGGGACAGGCGCAGCGCGGCGGCATGAATCTCGGGCGAGGCGTCGCGCCACATCGTTAAGAAAGGCGGATTGATCATCGAGAGCAGCGTCGCCGATCCCATCAGGAGCAGGACGGTTAAGATCATGATCCGAAACGCTGACGGTCCCCGCTCAGTCGGTCGGGGCGGCACGGGCGTACGGATCCGACGGGACGGTTGGGGCAGAGCCGCATCCGGAGACGGGCGACGACGGATGAGGGTGCTTTGATCGGCGGCGCCGACCGCGACGGTCGTTCCGAGCGCGCCGACGGCCATCTGAAACCGCTCCACGTCCTGTCGGATGTCCTGCTGAAACAGGCCTTGGAGATACTGGGCCAGACGAACCGTGCTGAAGTCATATCCCATCCGGGACATATGGTCTTCAAGCGCGCTCTGGAGCTCGGCCGCCGATTGAAAACGGTCTTCGGGTTCACGGGCCAGGGCCTTCAGGATGATCGCCTCGAGCTCCGGCGACACCTCTCGGTTGAGCGTCGTCGGCGGAGGTTCGACCTTGGCCTCCCGCACCTTTTCAAGCGTGTTGAAGTCGTTGTCCCCCTTGAACAGTTTGTGCCCGGTCAGAATTTCGTACAGGACGATCCCGATCGCAAAGATGTCGGTGCGCCGGTCCACCGGCTTCCCCCGGGCCTGCTCGGGCGCCATGTAGGAAAGCTTTCCCTTGAGGATGCCGGTGCGCGTTTCGGAACTCTGGCCGGCGGCCTTTGCGATTCCGAAATCGACCAGCTTCACCTCGCCCTCGTAGGAGACCAGGATGTTCTGGGGGCTGATGTCGCGGTGAACGATATTCAGGTCGCGGCCGGTCAGGTCCTTTTTGCGGTGGGCATAATCCAGCCCGGCGCAGACCTTGCTGACGATCGACGAGGCATGGCTGACCGACATCGGCTGGTTTGCGGCCTTGGCCCGCTGGAGAATCGTCCGCAGGTCCTTGCCCATGACGTATTCCATTGCGATGAAGTAGGCGTTTTCGATATGGCCGAGATCGAAGATCTGGACGATGTTCTGGTGGGACAACAGCGCCGCCAGCTTGGCCTCGTTGATGAACATCGAAACGAACTCGGCGTCTTCGGTGAGATGGGGGAGGATCCGTTTGATCGCCATGACCTTCTCGAAGCCTTTGAGACCGGTCTGCTTGGCCATGAACAGCTCGGCCATGCCGCCCGTTCCGACCTTGTCGATCAGCAGGTATTTTCCGAAATGGGCCGGTTGATTCATGGTTTCAGCCGAAACAATCGGGCCGTGTTTGAGGCCGTGGTCCGGATCATGTCGTCCATGGACATTGAAGGATGCAGTTCGGCCAGTGCCGAGACCGTATGCCGGACGTAAGCCGGTTCGTTCCGTCGGCCGCGATGGGGAACGGGAGCCAGATAAGGGCAATCGGTCTCGACCAGGATCCGCTCCAACGGAATCCGACGGGCCGTCTCGCGAAGCGCGCGCGCGTTCGCGAAGGTCAGGACACCCGAAAACGAAATATGGAAATTCAGATCGATTGCGGCCTGCGCCATTTCCAGATCGCCCGTGAAACAATGCATCACTCCGCCGACCGCGTCGGCGCCCTCTTCTTTGAGAATGGCCAGCGTGTCGGACTTCGCGTCGCGTGAATGAATCACGATCGGCAAACACAGCCGCTTGGCCGTTCCGATCTGGGTCCGAAACAGCCGCTGTTGTGTTTCCTTCGAAGAATGGAGGTAGTAATAGTCCAGGCCGATTTCGCCGTAGCCCACGACCTTGGGATGCGCGGCCAAATTTTCAAGTTCGCTCAAGACGGCGTCGTCCGCATCTTTCGCCTCGTGCGGATGGACGCCGATCGTGGCATGGAGCTCGTCGTGGCGATCGGCCAGTTCAACGGCGCGGCGGCTGGTCTCGAGATCGCATCCGACGGCGATCATGGACTGAACGCCGGTTTCCCGCGCCCGGCCCAAAACCCCCTCGCGGTCGGCGTCGAAGATCGGATCGTAAAGGTGGGTATGGCTGTCGATCAAGGTCGCGCCTCTTGCGTATGGCCTTTTTTCATCGGCCTGTATTGTACTTTAGGCGGGGCCGTTTTTCAAGTAAACTTGTCTTGAATTTTTTGCGTGAAACTGGTATCTTCAATCCCCTCTTATCCATTTACAAAAAGGAGATTGCAATGAAAAAGGTATTCCGGCGAACGCGCCCGATCTTTTACCTGTCCCATCTAACCCTGTCGGGGGTCCTGCTGATCGGCTGTACTCAGAACAGCCCGCCCGCGCCGTCCGCTCCGGCCAATACGCCTCCACCTCAGGCGGAGCCCCTGGCCATGCCGCAGGCCGTTTCACCGATGACTCCGCCGGAGCCGCCGCAGCCGCAACAACTGTCGCTGTATATGGTGCAGCAGAATCCCGGCGGCTTTTCGATGGAGTCCATTCAGGCCAGTAAAAAGAAAATCGAAAAAGAACCGAACGACGTCCCGTCCTTGATCAGTCTTGGGGATGCGAACTTCATGATTCAGCGATTCGAAGCCTCGCAGGGCTATTACGAACGGGCCTTGAAAGCGGATCCCAAAAATATCAATGCCCGTTTGAGCCTTTCCAACTGCCTTATCTTCATGCAGAAGCCGGATGAGGCGATCAAGCAACTCGACCAGATACTGGCGATACAAAAAAATTCTCCCGAGGCCCTTTACAACAAGGGGCTTATCCTGCTCCAGTCCAAGGGAAACGCGGCCGGGGCGAAGCAGGCCTGGACCCGTTTGACGCAGTCGCATCCGGAACACCCGCTAACGCAACAGGTCAAGGGCGAACTGGCAAAGCTGTGACGGTTGACGGAGGGAGCTTAACGATGAGCAGGGGACAGTATCTCCTCATGTTGATGTTGACCGCGACGGCCGGCATGATCGGCGGCGCAGTCTCCGGGCGATTTTTTATGGGTGAACCGGCCTGGGCCCAGAAGACGATCCCGCATGAAAAAGTGATCGCGGCCGAAAAGTTTCTTCTCGTGGATTCGGACGGAAGGACGCGTGCCAAGTTAGGCCTTTGGCCCAACGGGAGGCCGGGGTTTTTTGCGTATGACAAGGACGGCATTCCGAATACCAGTTTGAATCTCCAGACCGACGATCCGAGGTTGGTTCTGATCGATAAGAACGGAAAAGTCATCTGGTCCGCGCCCTGAATGTGGAATGGACCGATGCATAACGTATTAAAGCCCTGGATTTTATTCGTCCTGTTGTCCTGGGTCATCATCGCCCCGGCCGATTCAGCCGAACCGCTCGTGCTGAAGCCTTCCGAGAACGGCATTCTCCGCGCCGAGCTGGCGGTGGACAGCTATTCGTATACGCCGGCCGATCTGATCGTGACGGTGGATCATCCGGTCGAGCTGACGCTCAAAAGCGTGACGGTCATCGTGCCGCATAATTTTGTGATCAAGGCGCCCGAGCTCGGCGTGGAGATCAACCAGAACGTTCCGGCCGGCAAGACCGTGACGGTTCGTTTTACGCCGACCCATCCGGGGAAAGCGAAATTCTACTGCGACAAGAAACTGCTCTTTTTCAAAAGCCATGAGGAAAAAGGAATGAAGGGAACATTGGAGGTGAAAGAAAAGGAGGTGAAAGAAAAGGAGGTGAAAGAAAAATGAAGATTCGACCATTGCAGGACTGGGCTCTAATCCGGCCTAAAGAAGAGGCAGAGAAAACCTCCGGCGGAATCATCATCCCGGACGCGGCCAAAGAAAAACCGCAGGCCGGGGAGGTCTTGGCCGTCGGAAAGGGGCGTTACAAAGAGGAACGCGATAAAAAGGGAAAGGTGATCGAGAAGAAGTTTGTTCCGACGGTCGTCAAACCGGGCGACCGTGTTCTGTACGAAAAGTACGGCGTCACCAAGGTGGAGCTGGATGGGGAAGAACTGATCTTGGCGCGCGAGGATCATATCCTGGGGTGGCTTCAGTAGGGGGAGGGTTCGTGAGACATCACCGAGATCCGATCCGTCAAGGCCGCGGCGGTCGTCGTCATTCGACGGACCGTCCGGGCAGAGAAAATGATCGGCGGCCGACTGCGCGTCCTCTCACCGAAAAACGCGGAATCGATCCGTTCGATCTGTTTTGCGCCTATCATCTGGGCATCGGGCCGGATAAGTCCTATCGGCCCGCGAATATCCATGACGTGGCCCGGCGCTTCGGCGTGGATGCGGGCGTGATCCGCCAGACGCTTCAGGAATACGGGATGGATCCGGAAACCATGCTCGACACCGATTTCGATATCACGATGGCCCAGATGGATATTCAGGTGGCGCCGGAGGGGATCGACCGCGTCGAACTGGCCAAGGGTATATACGAAACCTTTCGGAAGTCGCCCCGTAAAAAACGGGACTGGCAGAAAATTCTCTCGGACGATGCGCGCGAGAACGCAAAGATCTTCGGCAGAAAAAGTTAAACCCCATGGCCCATTCCGTCGTTGAAGTCCGAAAACTCACGAAGCGTTTTGAACAGGTCACGGCCGTCAACGAAATATCGTTCGAGATTCATCAAGGCGAGATCCTGGGGATGTTGGGCCCCAACGGCGCCGGCAAGACCACGACGATCCAGATGCTTCTGGGGGTCACAACGCCGACCGGCGGCGAGATCCGGATCTTGGGGCTCGATCTGGGCCGTCACCGGGAAGAGATCCTGTCCCAGGTCAATTTTTCTTCATCCTATGTCTCCCTCCCGCAATCACTGACGGTCTGGGAGAACCTCCGCGTCTTCGCGCAGCTCTATCACGTCCGGAACTATCGGGAGAAGATCGACCGACTGCTGTCGGTGTTCGAGATCGCGCCGCTTCGCAATACCGTGACGCGCAAACTCTCGACCGGACAGTTGACCCGTGTTTCGCTTGCCAAGGCGCTCTTAAATGACCCGAAGATCCTTTTCTTAGACGAACCCACCGCCAGTCTCGATCCGGATATCGCCGACAAGACCCGTTCCATGCTGAAAACGATTCGCGCGCAGTCGGGGCTGACGATTCTTTACACCTCCCATAATATGCGTGAGATGGAAGAGATGTCGGATCGGATCATCTTCTTAAATAAAGGCGAGATTATCTCGACCGGAACGCCGGATGAGATAATGAAACGGTTCCAGGGAGAGGATCTGGAAGAGGTGTTTTTAAAAGTCGCGCGGGGAAAGACCTGATCATGAAACTGCACCGAATCCTGGCCCTGGTGAATCGTCATCTCATGCTGTACAAACGCAGCCCGCAGCGGATGATGGAAATCGTCTACTGGCCGCTTCTGGATCTGCTCGTCTGGGGCTTCATCACGATGTATCTCGCTCGATACAAAGAGGGGCTTCCGGCCTTCGTCACCTTTTTCCTCGGCGCGCTCATTCTCTGGGATATCCTCTTTCGCGCACAGCAGGGGATCTGCATCTCTTTTTTGGAAGAGATCTGGTCGCGGAATCTTTTAAACCTGTTCGTCAGCCCGCTCCGAACAGGCGAGTTCCTGGCCTCCACGATGCTGGTCAGCATTATCAAGGTGATCGGCGCCGCGATCATGACGATCGGTCTGGCCTACCTATTATACTCCTTTAATCTGTTTATGATCGGTCTGTCGCTGGTTCCGTTTGTGATCAATCTGATCGTGACGGGATGGGCGATCGGCATCTTCACGACGGCCATCATCCTCCGATACGGTCAGGAGGCCGAGGTGATGGCCTGGGGGCTGGCCTTCCTGTTTCAACCCGTCTCGGCCGTCTTCTATCCGGTCTCCGTGCTGCCGCCGTTCATGCAGGTGATCGCAAACGGCATTCCGGCGGCCCATGTGTTCGAGGGAATGCGCGCCGTGATCGAGACAAAGGGCTTTCCTTTAAACGAATTGATCTGGGCCGCAGGCCTGAATGTCATCTATCTTGCTTGCGCCATTCTGTTCTTCAACGGGATGTTCCGGATCGTCAAAGTAAAGGGGCTGCTGGTTCGCGTCGGGGAGTGAATCCGCACAGCAAGCGCAATCTCCGTTGAAACAGGAAATCACCAGAAAGGAATTTTGTTGACAAATTTTATAAATCTCTATAAATTAGGTACCGCACTTGGATCATCCATTTATCCTTCTCCGTATTTTAATTGCTTTTTACAGCGCCGATGGCGGCTTTAAGGCCCATCAAACCCCGGATAATGAGGGACGGGCGATGTATGTTTGCCGGAAGGTCGCAGGAATGAACCACAAGGAGATTGCGAAGCGATCTTATCTGATTCTCAAAGATGAGCCAAGAGCAGACATGACCCCCTGTTCTTACACCTCCAGCACGATCCAGTAACCAACCATGACCCAGTTTGAGAGGAAATCACCATGAACCGTTTTAACGCTACCGTCCGTTACGTCTTCGTCGCCTCAATGCTGCTGCTCACCGCTTGCCCTGGTAGAGGGGGAGAGGGCGCGGCCACAGCCGTAATCGACTCCGCGGGCGGCACGCTCACCGGGCCGGACGGCGTGCAGGTCGTGGTGCCCGCCGGTGCGCTGGACCAGCCGACCGAGATCGGCATTGCGCGCAAATCCGAGGGTGCGCCTGCTGCGCTGGAGGCATACCCTGTTGCGAGCAATATCTATGAACTCACACCGCACGATCTGCTCTTCAACTTGCCGGTCACCATTCGCATGCCCGTGCGCGGTGGCGCGTCGGGCTCGGTGTTCATGGCCAGCCCCGGTCAAGATTGGAACGTGAAGAATGCCACTGTGGTCAATGGCGTGGCAGAGTGGGATCTCGGCAGTTTTTCATGGATGTACTGGAGCGCATGGCAGTACGAGGGCCATGGCGCGGGCAGGTCCTGCTCCATACCGACGAGCATGTTGAACGATCCGTATTGGTGTGGATTGCCTGGCATCGGCGCTAGCCTCAGCGCCACGCCGCCACAGGCGCTGACGCAGACTCCGGTCTACCCTTATCATTATTTCGGCCGCGTCGATCAGGCCGCTACTCTGCATTTCCAGTCGCAAGTCTACGTGCCCGGGAACTGCGGCAATGTGACGGTGGAGCTAAGGCGCCGCCGTTGGAATGAATCCACCATGACATGGGGTCCCCCGCAAACCATCTCGACGCAACATCCGGCATTAACAGTGGATGGCTCGGACTTGAGCGGCACTGCCGCCTTCGACTTGCCTTTCACATATCAGGACAATGGCAAGAACGACTTTAAATGGGATCTTTCCACTGATTGCCCCGGTGTTCTTCTCGACGCACGCGGTGATGTCGTGGGCTGGGACTACAGCAACTATAGCAGCGACGGGGCGTTTGTGACCACGCGGGTGGAAGGCAACATTGTACCGCTTAACGGCATTTATACCGTGGGCGGCAGCGTCACCGGCCTGACGGGAACGGGCCTGGTGTTGCAGAACAACAGCGTCGATAACCTGGCCGTTACAACGAATGGTTCATTTACGTTCGCCACCACTATCCCGGATAACACGCCTTACAGTGTGAGCGTACAGACCCAACCCTCCGGCCAGTTCTGCACCGTGCAGAACGGCAGCGGCACGGCGCTGACGAATGTCTCCAATGTGGCGGTGAGCTGCGGTCTTGCTCTTGCCATCTCCCCCATTAATGCTTCTGCTACTGATACGCTCTGTTTTGGTGGAATTAATTCTACTGTTACATTCACAGCAAGCGACGGCACACCGCCGTACTACTGGAGCGCAAGCGTGAATGGATTAACTGTTATCAATGCAACACAGGCACAGTGGAGTGACACAACAGAACGCTTCTGCGACTGGTCTGGAGGCGTTATTGTTAATGTAACAGATTCCACAGGAGCCAGCGCATCAGCGCGTATCCAAGTTAATTAAGAAGCACGGTAGGTTGGGCTGAATGAATGAAGCCCAACAATCGAAGGCAATGCTGTGATTTGAAGCTCCGGGGCCGTTTGATGTGAACCCATGACTGGATCGGAGACAACCATACAAGGAGGATCGAAATGTCGCTCTACGAGGAGATCGGTGGCGAGGCGTCGATCGACGCTGCTCTGGACAAGTTCTACCCCAAGATACTGGGAGACAAACGCGTGAACTTTCTCTTCAAGGGGATAGACATGACGCAGCTCAGGAAACATGCGCGCGCGTTTCTCACGATGGCCTTCGGCGGTCCGAACCACTACAAGGGCCGTGATCTCCGCACCGCACATCAACGGGCCAGAGGTCAAGGGCTGAACGAAGCGCACTTCGAGGTGTTCATGGGCCACTTCCGTGCGACGCTCGAAGAGCTTGCGGTGCCGCCGGCGAAGATTGCCGAGATCGTGAAAATCGCCGAAGGTGGACGGAACGACGTTCTCAACCGATAGCCTGGACAGGGATCAGATAGAATAGGGGTCAAGTTGACCCTATCCTTTGAAGCTTTTCGGATCGCTGTGTTAACGTATCGGCTCCCGGTCCGAAATATTCGGTTGACTAAGCTTCGATCATCATTTTATAATTCATTCATATACGCGAGGGGTGCCTGGAAGGGCTGAGAGGCCGCGTCGGCGGCGACCCTTTGAACCTGATCTGGATAATGCCAGCGAAGGGAAGCGAATCCGTTTCATTTTTGGAAACCGCACCTTTTTCTGGTGCGGTTTTTTTATAGGTATTCGGCCGTCATCGGGAAGAGCCGGGCCGGACATGAGAAAAGGAGCGCCGACGATGAAGACAGCCTTAAAGACAGTGAACGAGATCGGATCGAAGATGTTGACGACCGAACCTTTTCCGGCGTCACAGAAGGTTTATATCCAGGGATCGCGAGCCGATCTGCGTGTTCCCATGCGGGAAATCCGACTGACCCCGACACGCGCCGCGAAAGACGGTTCGATCGAGGAGAATCCGCACGTGGTCGTCTACGACACGTCCGGTCCGTACACCGATCCGGAGGCGACGATCGACATCCGGACCGGTCTTCCAGCCCTTCGACGTTCCTGGATTCTAAGACGGGGAGATGTCGAAGAGCTGGGGGAGGTCTCATCCGAATACGGACGGCGCCGGGCTTCCGATCCAAAACTTGATTCTCTACGCTTTCGGCATGTCCGAAAACCGCTTCGCGCCAGGCGCGGAATGAATGTCAGCCAGATGCATTACGCACGCGAGGGGATGATCACACCGGAAATGGAATATATTGCGATCCGGGAAAGCCAGACGCGTGAGATGATGCGGGATGACTACCGCAGCCGTGGAAGAGGAGCGGCGCAACATCCGGGACAGTCCTGGGGCGCGAGCATCCCTTCGGTCATCACGCCGGAGTTTGTGCGTTCCGAGGTGGCACGGGGGAGGGCGATCATCCCGTTGAACATCAATCACCCGGAGAGTGAACCGATGATCATCGGCCGGAATTTCCTGGTGAAGATCAATTCAAATATCGGGAACTCGGCCGTGGCCTCGTCGATCGAGGAAGAGGTTGAGAAGATGATCTGGTCCACTCGCTGGGGCGCCGATACCGTGATGGATCTTTCGACCGGAAAGAATATTCATGAGACGCGCGAATGGATCATCCGAAACTCGCCCGTGCCGATCGGCACCGTGCCGATCTACCAGGCACTCGAGAAAGTGGACGGTAAAGCCGAAGAGCTGACTTGGGAACTTTTTCGCGATACGCTGATCGAGCAGGCCGAACAGGGCGTGGACTATTTCACGATCCATGCCGGCGTGTTGCTCCGGTATGTTCCGCTTACGGCCAAACGCCTCACCGGCATCGTCTCGCGCGGCGGTTCGATCCTTGCAAAATGGTGCCTTGCCCATCATCGGGAAAATTTCCTCTACACGAATTTCGAAGAGATCTGCGAGATCATGAAGGCCTACGACGTCTCATTTTCCCTTGGGGACGGCCTTCGTCCGGGCGCGATCGCTGACGCCAACGATGAAGCCCAGTTCGGGGAACTCGAAACGCTCGGGGAGCTGACGAAGATCGCCTGGAAGCATGAGGTCCAGACGATGATCGAGGGCCCCGGCCATGTCCCGATGCATCTGATCCAGATCAATATGGAAAAGCAGCTTAAAGAATGCGCCGAAGCGCCGTTCTATACGCTCGGGCCGCTCACGACCGATATCGCGCCGGGCTATGACCATATCACCTCCGGAATCGGCGCGGCGATGATCGGTTGGTTCGGCTGCGCGATGCTCTGCTACGTCACGCCGAAGGAACATCTCGGCTTGCCGAATAAAGAAGATGTCAAAGAGGGCGTGATCACCTATAAGATCGCGGCCCACGCGGCCGATCTTGCGAAGGGCCATCCCGGCGCGCAGGCTCGCGACAACGCGCTGTCCAAGGCGCGGTTCGAGTTTCGCTGGGAAGACCAGTTCAATCTTTCACTCGATCCCGAAACGGCAAAGGCCTATCATGACGCGACGCTTCCGGCCGAGGGCGCGAAGACGGCCCATTTCTGCTCGATGTGCGGGCCGCATTTCTGTTCGATGAAGATTACGGAGGATGTTCGTGAGTATGCCAAAGAAAAGGCGCTGGATGAGCAGGCGGCGCTTGAGATCGGAATGAAGGAGAAGGCCGAGGAGTTTAAGAAGGCGGGAATGAAGATATATCAATAACCCCACCGTAGGGGCGCAGCATGCTGCGCCCCTACAAAACCATTGGGTACAACGATGAATAAAAAACGCATCACCCCGCTGCGCGAGGCCGATATCACACGGAGCATCGCGCAGGAATTCTACAAACAGTTCGACCAACTCATCGAGTCGGATGTGATCATCATCGGCGCCGGCCCATCGGGCCTTGTCTGCGGGCGGGAACTGGCGATGGCCGGGAAAAAAGTCCTGATCGTCGAGCAGAATACGCATCTCGGCGGCGGATTTTGGTCCGGCGGGTATCTCATGACCAAGGCCGCGATCGCTTCACCGGCGCACGAGATGCTCGTGAAGCTCGGCGTCCATTGCACCGAGGTGAAGCCGGGGATGCATATCGTCGAGGCCGGACACGCCTGCGCAAAGCTGATCGGCGCGGCGTACGACGCCGGGGTGAAGGTCTTAAACCTGACGAAGGTGGTCGATCTGATCGTCCGGAAGGATAACAAGGTCGAGGGCGTTGTGGTGAACTGGGCGCCGGTCGAGAATATGGGGCATGACCTTGTTCATGTCGATCCGATCGCGCTGGAATCCAAAGTCGTGGTGGATGCGACCGGCCATGACGCCGTGGCGTTGCAGTATCTCACTAAACGCGGACTGCATAAACCCGTGCCCGGAAACGGAGCGATGTGGGTCGAAAAATCCGAGCAGCTCGTGCTGGACAACACCGGCGAGGTTTATCCTAATCTCTTCGTCGTCGGCCTTTCCGTCGCCGCGGTCTATGGTACTCCCCGCATGGGCCCCGCCTTCGGCGCGATGCTGATGTCCGGCGTGATCGGCGCGGAACAGATCAAGAAGAAACTATCGTCGTAGTTCATGATAAAAAAAGAAACAAATCCAGCCAGTTCAAAAGACAAGATACAGGAAGTCGCGACGCTTGGCGGAGGCTGTTTCTGGTGTCTGGAGGCCGTTTTCGCGGAACTGAAGGGGGTGGAGAAGGTCGAGTCCGGTTACTCCGGCGGCACGGCGGTCGATCCGACTTACCGCGCAGTCTGCTCGGGAACGACCGGGCATGCCGAGGTGGTTCAGGTGACGTTCGATCCGCAGAAGATTTCTTTTAAGGAAGTTCTTGAGGTTTTCTTTTCAATCCATGATCCGACGACGCTAAATCGCCAGGGCGCCGACACGGGCACACAGTATCGCTCGGTGATCTTTTACCGCGCACCGGAACAAAAAGCGACTGCCGAACAGGTGATGAAGGAGATCAACGCGGCGGGGATATGGAATGCGCCGATTGTGACCGAAGTCGAACCGTTTAAGATGTATTACCAAGCTGAAGACGATCACCAGGAATATTACAGGAATAATCCGGAACAGATGTACTGCCGGGTGGTGATCGCACCTAAAGTCGCAAAATTCCGCAAGCAGTTTATTGACAAGCTAAAAAAGCAGGTGCGGGTTTGAAACCCGTCCTTAAGCAAAGACCTTCCAGTTTTCTGGAAGGTCTTTGATCGTCGAACAATTCCCTTAAGGCAACATGATCATATTCATATTGACACCCGTCGCGTTTCCGGTGCGCAAATCAACACGGGCGGGTAATGCGATGGCCCTCGTGGCCGGCACTGTGGATGACCAGCCGGCGGCGTCCACGCCGTAGAGTGCGGCCGGTCGTCCGCCCGGGATGTTCGATAAGGTATAGGACCCGCCAACCAGCATGTTGATCTCCCCCTTGTCTACGGTGAGCGTATCCACGATTATACCGCCATGGACAGTAAACAATACCCCTTGATCCATCTTGTTCATCCCCGACGCGGGTATGCTGATATTCCCCGTGATCGAGTTGCTCGTCCACGGCGAGGTTACAGCGAGCGGTGTGCTGAATGTAACCGTGGCGGCACCCGACGTCACTGTCTGAGGGCTGCTTGAGTCATACCGTATCGCATCGGCAACGGCCTGGTATCCGCCGATGCCTTCAACGGGAGTCATGCCGGTGAGTAAGATCGAGCTGCTGTCGTACGTCCCCGACTGAATCTGGCTGTTCGAGAGCTCGTAATTAGAAAACTGCCCGGTAAGCGGATTGAAATGCCTGAAACGCACCTCATAGGGCAGTTCTCCCCCTCCCGGTAGGGTCTGATAGAAGTTCACCCATGCGCCCGTGGGATGGGTAATTGACGCAGTGACGGGATAGTCCGTTCCGGCCACCATCGCAATCAGGGGAACCCCAGTCGGATTGGATGTTGGCGTTGTCCCTTTGGTCACCGGTACGTTCTTGATGATGACCGTCTCATAACCAATCCCGCGCAGCAGAAGGTCATAGGTCCCCGACGGTATTGGATAGATGACGTACTTGCCGGTGGTGGAATCCGAGAGGGTTGAATAACGTCTCACAACATGATGCGTGCCATCGCCGGAGATCTGCTCGGTCTTGAAGACGAACCGTGCCGTTGGGTTCGTTGCCGCGGAGGTCGTATCGATCTGGCCGACGATCGCGCCCACATCGTCAAGATCGAAATAGGCCAGCCTGGGTTTCAGAATATATTCCTTTCCGCTCCTGAAGTCCACCACGTCACTTCCGGCATCAAAGTCGATAGCCAGATTGAGCGAGCCGCCGTCCGTGACCTGGAACGTGCCGACGAGCTTGATCCCGTGCTCGGCATCAGGAATACGAAGCGGGTAGGTATTCGAGCCGATGACCACTTCATTAAAATACGTGTGACCGGATGGGGGATTTGCAGTAAATGTCGGGGCAAGAAACAGCCTGATCTGCTGGTAGTTCCCGACCGGCAGGGTGATGTTGCCCCATATGGATTGAGGTGAATTACCGTTGCCTACAGCGATCAGGTCAACGGTTACGGGCGTCGACAGCGGAAACTTGAGCCATCCTGGCTCATCGGGTCCAGACGCATCGCTTGTGTGGAACCCAATGTCCTTCACCGTGATCCATACATGATCGTAATCCCCGGGCCCATCGGTGAACGACACCGCTGCGGTACCTGAGCCTGTGCCGCTGTTTGAAGAATTTGAGCCGCATGCCTGCAATGTGAAAATTATCAGAATCACCATGAACCCAACGAGATGCCTTCGATGCATTGTATTCACCTCCGTGATGATTCATCGGGTTTGCGAACGAGACCTATGCGAGTTCGAGCATTCTCTCAAGCGCCACCTTGGCCCAGGTGCGATCCGCCTCCGGCACGATGATCCGGTTGACGATCGAACCGGCCTCAAGCCGCTCCAACGACCAGAGAAGATGCGGGGCATCGATTCGGAACATCGTCGAGCACATGCAGACCATCGGGGAGAGAAAATAAACCTCCTTGTCTGGATTGTCCCGTTTAAGCCGGTTAACAAGATTCAATTCGGTTCCGACGGCCCACCTGGACCCGGACGGCGCGTCCGTAACGGTCCGGATGATGTATTCCGTCGAACCCATGAGATCCGATTTGTCCGCGACCTCCATCGAGCATTCGGGATGGACGATGATCTTGATTCCGGGGTACTGTTTTCTGAAATAATCGACATGGTGCGGCTGAAACATCTGATGGACGCTGCAGAAGCCCTGCCAGAGAAAGACGCGCGCTTTTTGAAGCGCCTCGGGATGATTCCCGCCGTTCGGCTTTGCGGGATCCCAGAGGATCATCTCGTTCAGCGGAATGCCCATTCGCTTGCAGGTGTTCCGGCCCAGATGCTGGTCGGGGAAAAAAAGAATCTTCTCCCGCCGCTTGAAGGCCCATCGGATAATCCTCTCGGCATTCGTCGAGGTGCAGACCAGTCCGCCCCGTTCACCGCAGAAGGCCTTGAGGTCGGCTGAGGAGTTGATATACGTAATCGGAGTGATGGAGCTCTCAGGAATAAAGCGGGTGATCTCCTGCCATGCCGTCTCCACCGTATCGATATCGGCCATATCGGCCATTGAACAACCTGCGGCCAGGTCCGGAAGGATGACCTTCTGCTCCGATGTGGTCAGGATATCGGCCGTTTCGGCCATGAACTTGACGCCGCAGAAGACGATGTATTCCCGATCTTTCTGTTGCGCGGCATACTGGGACAGCTTCAACGAGTCGCCTTTGTAATCGGCAAACTTGTACACTTCGTCCCGCTGATAATTATGCCCTAAGATCAATAACCGGTCGGACAATCGTGCTTTTACGTCTGCAATCCGCTCATCCAATGTTTCGGGCGGAAGCGGATAATAATCGGCCAGATCGGGCTCCGAAATCTTTAATCCAATCGGATGTTCCATCGCGTCGTATCCTCATGAAGCAAAACGAAGCAAATCATTGCTTATTATACGATGGCGGTGCCGATCAAATCAAGGATCAAAAGAAGGTTTTTGGGGAAGCGATGTTACAGGAGTGAGGCCGAAACAGCAACGGGCCATTGATAGCTGCCCGGTTTCATTCCGGGCGAGAGAAATAATCGGTAGGTGATTTGGAGCGTTTCTCCGGCAATGCCGGGAAATGGTTGATGGATCAGTCCGAGACCGGACGGGACGGAGACCCGTCTACCGTTCACGCTGACTTGGGCTTCTTTGACCAGCATCCCATCAATATAAAAGTTCAGAAGATACCCGTTCTTATCATTGCTCTTGACCCGAAGAGTCGTGCCGGCCGGTATATCCACATATCCCCGGGTGATGCTCTCTGAGGTGATGGTCAGCATCTTTTCCTGCCGCACCGTCGTCTGTGAAAGTTTGCCCAGAACCGTAGCTGAGACGGTTAATGTTCCTTTATTGCCTGCTGCAAAACCAGTTGACCCAAGAAAAATGATCATGGCCATCGTGATCATCCCGGTTGTCGCTGTCTTTATCATCTTCATCTCGGTTGCCTCCTGCCCTTTTATAGAGCAAGTGCAATGCCTGAGAAGAGTATATGTAACTTATTATAAAATCAAGAAAATTTACCGTTCTTTTTTTAGGCATGAAATAGGTGTGCGGTTTTGGAGCGATTACGGCAGAAATACAGTGAGCGTTTTTAGATGGGTGTGCGGAAATGGAAGGCTATTTAATGCCGAATTTTTCAATCTTTCTGAGCAGTGCGCGTCGGCTTACTCCCAAGATTTTTGAAGCTTTCGTCCTGTTTCCGGCATGCTGTTGAAGGACGGCCTCGATATGTTTTTTCTCGATATCGGCAAGAGTCATGGGCGCAGGCGGTTCTTCATGCGAGGTTTTAAGGCGGCTCGGCAGGTCATCAACGCGGATGAAGGATTCGTTCGTCAGCATGGCGGCTTGTTCCAACACATTTTCGAGTTCTCTCACATTGCCCGGCCAGTCATAGGCCATTAGAATGCTCTGGGCCGGCCGTGAAACTCCGGACACCTTCTTCCCGGTCCTCTCGCGAAACTTCTCCAGAATGACCCGATACAGCAGTGGAATATCGTCCTTTCGATCGCGGAGGGCCGGGACCTTGACCACCAGCGGGGTGATCCTGAAATACAGATCCTCTCTGAAACGGCCTTCTTTAACCGCTTGCTCAAGATTTCGGTTGGTGGCGGCGATGATCCGGCATCGGGCTCGGGAAGGTTTGTTGCCGCCCAGCCGACGGAATTCTCCGTTCTGAAGGACCCTCAATAAATGGGGCTGAAACGAGAACGGGAGTTCGCCGATTTCATCCAAGAATAAGGTTCCTTCGCCGGCGGCCTCGAACAGTCCGATCTTGTCCCGGTCGGCTCCGGTAAAAGCGCCCTTCAGATGCCCGAACAATTCCGATTCGATCAGGCTCTCGACCAGGGCGCCGCAGTTGCAAACCAAAAAGGGCTGCCGGGCCAAAGGGCTGGAGGCGTGCAACGCTTTTGCCAGGACCTCTTTTCCGGATCCGGTTTCGCCCGCGATCGTGACGGTCTTAAAGTAAGGAGCGATGCGGCGGATCAGGGAAAAGATATCCAGCATCAGGGGATTTCGGGAGACGACGCCGCAGAAGTTGTATTTGTCGGTCAGTAGTTTTTCGAGCTGCCCGGTTTCCTTCCGGATCTCGATCAGCTCATCGATTTTGTTGACGACATCCCGCAGAAGCTCGGTCTCGACCGGGAATTTGAAATGGGCCGCGGCGCCCTGCTTGGCGGCTTCGATCGAGTCGTGATCGTCATGCCCGAAAAGAATCACTTCGGCTCGCGGGTCCGCGCCCTTCAAGGACGATAACAGGTCCAGCCCGCCCTCCACCAGGATCAGGTCGTAACTGCCTTTCGTCATCAGCTCTTGGAGGGATGAGTTTTCCGGAAGCATCTCGACCGATTGGTGTTTTATCGCGGATGTCACCGCGTCGTCCGGATTAGGAATTGCCAAAAGTACTTTGAGCATACGGCTCCTGTTATATAAGGGCTCGCGTCGCCCGTGGGGATCTTTTTTTCGTCACGGAGTGAACGTGACGGTCAAAAGGTCGCTGTAAGAACCGATCGTGACGTTTTGTAATGGAGGGATGATTCCGTAGACGGTTACGGTCTGCGGTCTCCTTCTTACTCTATTGAGAAATACCGTGCTCGTTCCACCGGTTCCGTTTCCCCAGACGGAGGTTCCGGCCGCATTAATATAAACATTATAGGACAGCATGTCGGGCAAGGTCGCATGTTTCATCTTTCGTGGGATAAATCCTCCGGAGTTGGGACTGGGGCCGATCGAGATGGTCATGTTCTGCGACGAGCCCGCGCTGCAACTGACCGTGACGCTTCCCGTGGAATTCAAGGCGAGAGGGGAAAATACATTGTAATTTCCGAAATTGACGGCCGTGGTCGTAAGCGTGCACGCGGCCTCGGCCTGTGTCGGCAAATAAAAAAACAAGACAGAAAAAATTCCGTATTTAATGAGGCGTTTCACAGAGGATATCTCCCAGATCCAACAAGGATTCTTTAGAAACCGGTATCTCAAGATCGAAACTGCATTTCTCTTCCTTGGATTCAAAGGAGGCCTTGTAGATCCCCGGCGGCGCATCTTCGATATAAAATTCGCCCTCTTTTCCGGTTGGAAAGGTGATCGTCGTTTCATCCTGAGTCATCTTGATCTCGTAAAATTCCACAGGCTTGAACTTGCCGTCCTTAAAAATTTTGATCTTTCCCGTAATCCCCTGAAACGTTTTTGCTTGAAACGGCACGTAGGCGCCGCCTCGGAGAGGCGGGGAGATGATCTTCTCCACCTCCGTGATCGAACGATCGATCGGGATGTCGTGTTCATTGATGGAGATCTGATTGTCGTAATACGAACTCAGGCCGGGAATGAGCAGCTTGCCGGAAGAGCCTGTCCTCCCGACTTCCTGGTTGTTGTAATAAACGCGCACCCCATGAAGATCATCCACTTGCACCAGGGCGAAGCCGTCCGTGATCGGCCGGCTCAATCCGAGGGTCCTTCCGAGGTAGGCGATGCCTCCGGAAGCCGACGCCTCGGTAAAGCGATTCCCTTGGGATTGACGATATTCGACGGCATAAATGCCGTACTTGAGATTATACTGTCCAAAAGCGTCCATGGCATCGATCGTTTCAATATCCGTGACGGAACGTTCCAGCAGCATTCGGCCTCCGAAGCCCTCTCCCACAGGGGGATTTTTCTGGACCTGGACCGTTCCCGATTGCTCCCCCTTGCTTTTCTCGTAACGGGACGATAGGGTCGTGTCTTTCCCGGGATAATATTGGAAGTATACCATAATTTCGTAAGCGGAGTCTTCATCCGCCGTCCGCTTGAGCGTGATCAGCGCGGTGGACCGTTGCGTCAAGACCCTGGAATAGGTCGCTGCGACGGTCCGTTGCCCCTTCCCGATGTATTGGATTGTCGTCGCGTAGTCCAGCGTCATAAAACCCGACCCCTTCGTGCCATAACCGACTCCGACGGCCGTCTCGTACTTTGTCTTATCCGTCGTCGTTACTTCGATTAAGCGCGCGTAGTTTTCCGTAAACCCTTGAACCCGCAGATGCCCGTTTATTATTTTTCCTTGATAGCCATAGTTGAATGAGAGGGCGCGGCCGATCCGGTTTTCCGAGTCGCGGCTGGCCGCCAGCGTTAATACGACGACGCCCCAATTGTTCATCAGGAGGGCCGAGGTCGACGGGCCTCCGTTGTATAGTCCTTTTGAGGCCTCGAGATTAAAACCGACCGTGACGGAGTCGTTCCATCCGTATCGGTGAAAGGCCGAAAAAGTCAGATCGCCGTACTTAAAACTTTCTTCACCGAACTTTTCGCGCAGGAAACCCAGATTATAGCTGTAATCATGGAGGCCGCTTTTAAGAAGCGTATCGGTTAGATAAAAGGGATATCGGATTCGCTCTTCTTTGCCGAACGGATCTTTCAGGACGATTTCCAGCAGGCCTCCTCCGGTATGCGTCGAGATGTTCTGCAGACGGAACTCGCCGGGCGACAACCGCTCGCGTCGGATCGTCACCCCATCGAGAGATACGTCCAGTTCGGTCGGAAGGGAGACGGTTCCGGAATAATTGATCTGGGGATGTTTAATAAAATAAGGGTCGATCAGGTAGTTTTTCGAAAAGCTGATCCCGCCTAAATTCAGGCTGCTTCCGAGCTCGCCGGCCTGTGCAAAAAAATCGCCCAGGATCGCCCGTTGCTTTTCCGTCCGCCGATCGTAGGTCAGATTGCTCATCAGTCTTGTATATTGACGGGTCTCCTCCGTTTGGGTATAGACGGAATCGGTCAGCAGGAGAAAATGGTTGTAACTGGCGCCGAATTGGCTCGTGAGGTCCAGATGCTGAGTATCGAAAGAATTGAGTTCGGAATAGTCCAGACGATAATTTAAAAAGGTCGCCGTGTCGTTTGTGAAAACCACTTTCGGCTGGCGGCCGGGCATGAAGTCGACGATCTGTTTTCTCAGAAGAGCAGGGAAGGCCGTTATTTCAAGTGTCAGGTTTTTTTCGTCCAGGTTGAATCCGACTCCCCGGATGGAACTGAGGGCGATGTATCGCTCCCCCTCGATCTCGTAAACGGTCCCTGAAGGGTCGCTGAAACCCATCTGCCGGAGGTCTTCGATCCGAACGAGAAAATCATGTTCGTCGGTCATCTGGACAGTGAAGTCTCCCTCGGGTTCTGAATTGAGGATGATATTGAGGATGACGGTCTGATCTCCATGGGCGATGGAGCTAAAACTCAGAATCACTAAAAGAAGAAGGCTAAGGCAGGCACAGGGTTTTATCGACATCCAATCGGTCGTCCAGTGTAAAACCGTTTGTCTTGACCTCCACATCAAATCTTGACGTGTCCCTGCAGACTTCTTCCGTGATGGGGGTTGTATAGGTTCGGACCGTGTTGGGCAGCAGATACCACCCGCTCAGTTCTTTGGAAAAAGTTTCCGCTCCATTGCGATCCCATCCTTTGATCGTAACGGAGTGGATGACAAAATGAGCGTTGCCCGTATTCCGGACAACGGTCTGGATCTGGTCCTTCCCGAGGGCGACCCTTTCTATTTTGCCCTGAATCTCTTCCTTAATCGGCTTGACAAAGATCGGAACACCGAACCGGATCGCCACTTGGATCTGGGTTTCTTTGGCATCCCGTTTGGGCTCGGGGATTTCCTCGATGAACAACCGGTAGGTTTTTTCCTTGGCGCCTGGCGGCGCTTTGATTCCAGCCCGGAGAATACGTTGATCTTTTTTCCCAATGGTCATGATCTTCGGAAAAAAAAGGATGTCCGACGTTTCGGTATACTGATCCTGTCCGGTCTCGTTCTGCGTCCATTCAAAGGCCTTCATCTGGACCTGCAGCGTTTTGTCTTCCTCGTTGGAGATGTTGACGACTCCGCTCTTGGTGTCGCCTTCAAAAATGAGCATGATCGGCGTGACGCTGAATTGGCCGGCGAGAACGATCGAGGGGAGTAATAAAACGAACAGGACGGCTCGGCTAAAACTGAGGAAGCAACGGCGATCCTGACGCTTCTGTGTATTCATGGCTCCTCTACCCGGCCCCCATTCTTGCGTTGCGAGTATACCAGAGATCGGCAAAATTCGCAAAATCTTCATCTGGACTATGGGACGATTGTGATTATAACGGTGTCTGAATAACTCCCGACGTAGGCGTTTTGGTAATCCACCCCTCGGACGGTTCCGGTGATGGTAAGCGTCTGATTGGTATTCCTTGGAACGGACGCCGTTATGGGGTTAAGATTCAGACTGTAGGGCAGGTATTCCGTGAGAACAACGGTGTGTCTCATCCGGTTGGCGCCCGGTCCCGTTTCGTACAAACCGTCATTATCCGAAATAAAAAATGTTGCGATCCGTGAGCTTCCTCGGCACCTAAAACGGATGGTTGTCGTTGCCGTAATGTCAACAGGGTTTGAGGGATCCAGATTTCCGAAGTTCAACGTGGAGGCGGCCGCATTAATTCCAGTAAATCGACAATTATTCCTGGATAAGACGGTCGCGGTTACGGTAAGGGTGCCCGTGGCGGATTCAACGATCCCATGGCCGATGAGAAGCATCATGCTGATCAGCAGGACTTGAAAGATCTGAATTCTCGACCGTCTCATCTTCCCTCTTGAAAGGCCGAGGGGTGGCCGATTGGGCCACCCCTCTCTAAACCGGCCTTGTCGAGTCTAAGCGCCAGAGACATCATCCGTTACGGCGTGATGGTCAATACCACGGTGTCCGAATAGTTGCCGGCCGTCTTGCTCGTGTAATCAATTCCCAAAACGGTACCGCTGATCGTCAGAGTCCTCGGAGCCAAAGGACCCGTGTTTGGATTGGCGTCTTTCGTGAGCGACAACGTATAGGGGATCAGATCCAGGCTGACGGGATCCTGCATGTTTCTTGAAGCGGCGAAATGGGCGCCGTTGTCGGCCGTGATCGCATCCAAGGTAACGCCTTTCGTGCACCAGAACTGCGTGGTGCTCGTGGCCGAAACGTTCGTCCCCACCGTGGGATCAAGGCCGCCGAACCCCAAGGTTGAGCTCGCCGAGCTGAACTTGCATGTCCCCATCACGTTCGCGGAGACGGTTAACGTATTTGAACCTGTCGCCATGCTCATGCCGGCAAACAGCAGAACCATTCCCAGACTCGAAAGAATTACTCCAGTCCTTTTCATTGCTTCTCCTCCTTTTTTGGCCCGCAGGCGACTGTCCTGCGGGTGATTTGTGATCGATTGTCTTTCCCAAATTAAAAGGCCCATCTCTATTCATGATAAGAGCATGGGCCTTGAAGGCGACCATCACCACTTCGGCAGCCTGGCCGCCCTCCTTTTATAAAGATCAGGGCCCCCGGCTTTGCGGCCCACCCTTTCGGGTGGTGTGCTCTTATCGGTGGTGCTTCCAAATCGTTTTGAATACTTGATTATCAAGATACCATAGATCGGATATTTGTCAAGTGCACCGCTCGGCATTATGTTTGTCTATAAAATGCCATTTGATCAATACATGTAGCGCTTTACCGCGTCCTTTTGTCGTGCTTGTACCGGTCGAAAATTTATGTTAGGATGCCTTCATGCAACCCATCGGCGCAAAACCGATTTCAGCGTCCGCCGCCGAGGCGCTCCAGGTCGTCCTTCCAAATGACACCAACCCGCTTGGGAATGTGCTTGGCGGACGGGTCATGCATTGGATCGACATGATCGCGGCGGTCGTTGCCTTCAGACACAGCAACCGGCCCGTTGTAACGGCTGCCATGGAACGTCTGGAGTTCCATTCTCCGATCCGATTGGGCCAGGTGGCTATTCTGAAGGCGGCGCTGAATTATGTGGGCCGCACCTCGATGGAGGTCGGCGTGGAGGTGTATGCCGAAGATCCCATGAGCGGTGAACGGCATCATACCAGCAGCGCCATTCTGACCTACGTTGCCCTTGACAACAACGGGAAACCGATCCCGGTGCCTCCTCTCCGAGCGGAGACGCCGGAGGAAAAGCGCCGGTATCAGGATGGGGAGCGCCGGTATCAGGAACGGAAACAACGCCGTTCTCATTCCGATTCGAAGAGTTGACGATGGGAAAACGTTACAGCCTTGAGCAGGGAAATTTTGACGACCACATCATGAATCTCATCCAGATGCGGGGCGGTTCCCCTCATGCCGACCTGATCAAGGAGATCATCGTCACGGCCTTGAAATTGGTGGACGAGCCGGCCGATCGAGGAGACGTCAAGATCCTCAACGCGGCCTTGAGGGAATTGCGGTTTGCCTTCAAACTTTTCTCCGGCTACCGACACATTCGCAAAGTGACGGTGTTCGGTTCGGCTCGAACGGCCGAGACCGATCCGGTCTATAAGCAGACGGCTAATTTCGCACGCAAGATCGTCCGCCACGGGTATATGGTCATCACCGGCGCGGGCGACGGAATCATGAAGGGCGCACAGCAAGGCGCCGGGCGAAACATGAGTTTCGGCGTCAACATTCAGCTTCCGTTTGAGCAATTGCCGAATGTCTATATCGAGAATGATCCCAAACTGGTTACCTTTAAATACTTTTTCACTCGGAAACTGATCTTTGTCAAAGAGACGGACGCCATCGCCCTCTTCCCGGGAGGATTCGGGACTCTGGATGAGATGTTCGAATCATTAACCCTGATGCAGACCGGCAAGAGCGACATCATGCCGGTGGTCCTCATCAATGCCCCCGGGGATGCCTATTGGCAGGACTGGCGCCGTTATCTGGAAAAGAATCTCCTCAAACGGGGTCTCATCGCATCGGGCGATATGCATTTCATTAAAATTACAGATAATGTGGATGTTGCGGTTAATGAGATCACCGGTTTTTATCGCAATTATCACTCCTCCCGGTATGTCGGGGATCGTTTGATTCTTCGTCTGCAACGGCCGATCTCCGACGCGCTGTTGGCAAAACTCAATGACGAATTCAAGGATATTCTGGCCAAAGGGCGCATTGAACGTTGCCCCGTTTTACGGGAGGAATCGGATGAACCGGATCTGACCCATCTGCCGAGGCTCGCGCTCCGGTTTAGTCGAAAAGACTTCAGCCGCTTACGACAATTGATCGATGCGTTGAACACGGAATAGGCCCGGTCCGTTTAGAAGGACATGATGATGACGAATACACCGACCCGAGACAAACCGGCCCTGTTTCTCCACCAGGTTGAACTGGGGCCCATGCAGAACTTCATTTATTTAATCGGCTGTGAGAAGACGCGGGAAGCGGCCGTCGTGGACCCGGCTTGGGATGTGCCGGCTATTCTGAAGATCGCCCAAAACCACCGATTTCAGATCAAGACGATTCTCCTGACCCATACCCATTTTGACCATATCAACGGCGTGGAAGAACTGCTCAAGCAGACCGACGCGCGCGTCTTCGTCCATAAAAAAGAGGCGGCGGCGCTTCGGTACGGCGGCGGCAACATTAAAAAAATCGAAAGCGGCGATGCGGTGAAGGTCGGCGATCTCAACATCACCTTTATTCATACGCCCGGCCATACCCCCGGCTCCCAGTGTTTTTACGTCGGCGACCGGTTGATCACGGGTGATACGCTTTTCATCAAAGGCTGCGGCCGATGCGACCTGCCCGGCGGAAGCCCGGAGGAGATGTATCGAAGTTTGACCGGGACGCTCAAGAAGATGGACGATCACACCCAGGTCTATCCGGGTCATCATTACGCCGACGTGCCAGTCTCGACGCTGGGCGATGAGAAACGACACAACCCGTTTCTGATGACCGGTTCGGTCGAGCAATTTCTGCGACTGACGATGGGCCGCTAAGAGAAACCGTTTATGAATCACGAAGTCGCCCTGGCCTACAAACGGCTCACCGAAGACTACGACCGCATCATCGAGCGGCAGCCTTTTTTCATCAACGCCTATGCCCTCTACGATAAACTGCTTCATCGGATTTTAGACGGACACCGATACGGAATGATCCTGGATGTCGGTTGCGGCAACGCGGCCCAGACGGTTCGGCTGGCCCGTCACGGCGACGAGGTGATCGGCGTGGATATCGCGGAGGATCTCCTGGCCGTTGCACGGGAGCGGTGCCGTGATTTTGCCCATGTCCGCTTCATGAAGGAGGATGCGCGGAACCTGCCCTTTCCGGATCGGACCTTCGACTGCATCCTGTCCTACGGCGATGTGTTGAGCCATATCACCGACGGATATGAACAGGCCCTGTTCGAGATCAGCCGGGTCTCGAAACCCGGAGCCTTGATCTCATTCGAGGTGGACAACAAATGGAATGCCGGATTGCTCTACAAACCGCGTGAGCTTTGGGATGTCATCCGAACACGGGGGATGGGCCATGCGACTCGGGAATGGGAAGGCATGCGGTTTAAGACGTTTACGCATCGCGAGCTGGCCGGCCTCTTGAAGAGGCATGGTCTGGAGATCACCCAGTATCACGGCCACAATATCCTGGCCTCATTCATCCCGGACCGCTATGTCCTGGAACAGGATCGTCGGACCGTCTGGGGGAGGGCGGCCTTGGGCCTGGGAAAAATTGACCTGGCGGTGTCGGGGATGTTCCCGTTCAACCGCTTTGGTTTCAATATCATGGTTGTGGCACGAAAGAGATGATCACTCGTCAAGGCTGACCGATAACGCGAGGAGCAGGAGCCATGGATTTACTGAACATGCTTGTCAACAAGAATGTCGAGTCCATCGACCATGAGGCCACCCTCAAAGCCGCGGCCCGCAAGATGCGTGACCGGGAGATCGGTTCTCTGATTGTGACCCGGAGCGGCAAAGAGGTGGGGATCATCAGTGAGACGGATCTGGCCCGGAAGGCCGTCGCGGAGGGACTGAGTCCCGATCAGGGGCGTGTTTCGTCCATCATGAGCAGTCCGATCATCACGATCGAGATCACCGAGACGCCCGAGCGGGCCAACGATCTGATGAGAGAGAACAGGATCCGCCATCTGGGCGTTACGGAAAAGGGGCGATTCGTTGGCATCGTCTCGGTGCGCGATCTGCTGAGATATTTCAAGGTCTATTACGACGGGATCGGGAGCCTGAAATCAACGAAATAATGGGCGTCGCAAAGCGATCAAGAAAACCGGTGGCGTCCGATCCGACCCGCATCGAAAAGGTCGAGCTCCACCAGCATGTGGACGGATCCATTCCGGTTCCATTGACCTGGCAGTTGATGAAGCGGCACGGGCTGAACCCGGTTGAAACGATGACCCAGATGGAAAAACTTTTGGCGCTCCAGAATGGGGAAGAAGGAACGCTGCTCAGTTATCTGGATAAATTTCAGTATCCTCTCTGGATCACCCAATTTTATGAAAACATCGCCCGCGTCGTGGAGGCCATCGTCGAGGAGGCCCACCAAAATCATGTCCGTCTTCTGGAGCTTCGATACTCGCCCATCATCCATACCTTTGCGGGTCTCACGCTTCGCCAGACGATCAGCGCGGCCTTAAGCGGCATCAACCGGGCGAAGGCGCGGTATCCGATCCGGGCCGGATTGATCATCATCGCGATGCGGCAGCACGGGCCGCACATCGCCAAGATTCTCGCCCGATCGGCCGTTTCGGAAGGGCAGCAGTTCCACGAGCGGACGGGCGTGATCGGGTTCGACGTCGCCGGTGCCGAGCGCGGAAACCCGCCCAAACTGTTTAAGGAGGCCTACACCATTGCGCGAATCGGGGGTCTGGGATTGACGATCCATGCCGGTGAAGACGAGGGACCGCACGCCCTTTGGCAGGCGATCGATGTCTTGGGCGTGACCCGGATCGGGCACGGCTGCTCCGCCATCCGTGACAAAGCGCTTTTGCGCCGGTTGGCCCGCGACAAAATTCTGATCGAGTGCTGTATCACATCCAATTACCAGACCGGCGCCGTCAAACGCGGACGGCCGCACCCGATCTTCACCTTTCTGGAATACGGGATTCCGGTTGCAATCTGCACCGACAACACGACCGTCTCCGGCACCGACCAAAATCTTGAGAACAAGCGCCTGGCCCAGCGGTTATCCGTTTCTCAACTGGCCCGGATTCACCAGAATGCCGGCGCCTTTTCATTTATCCGTTCCGGAAAAGGTGAAGCCTGATTCCGTCATGAAGACTGGGATTGCGGTCGCCTCGGCCGTGATCTTTTTGTTGATCATCGGCGGCGTGGTCTTCCATAAAGAATGGCTGGATTTTCTCGACCGGATGCCATCCGATCGGAGGGAGGCCGCTATTTATTTTGGAAAAGCGCTTGACGCCGCCGGCAAGGATGTTCTGAACCCCACGACGACCTTTACGCTCGGAGAGAATGTAGCCTGGGTGGTTCGATTTAAGAAAAACATCGGGGTCAAGGAATTGGTGGTCGCCCTCTTCGAGATCATGAGCGACGGACGCGAAATTCCTCTCGATCGAAACAAGATGACGGTTGAGCCGACAGATGTCGGTCTATACAATTTCACCACGACCCAGGCCTTCTGGTTTCTCTCGCCCAAAGGCATGAAGATCGGCCGCCGCACCTATCGCGTCAAATACCTGAAGGACCATGTCTTGGCCCAGGGCGACTTCACCATTGTTGCCGACAGCCAGGATGTGCTCCCGCGCGATCAACCCTCCAAGCCGCCGCACGTTCCTTGACGCTTCCTTCTGACAATCCTTGACATTGGCGTCATCCCGGAATTATGATTGACACGCTTCAACACGAGTAGAGAACGATATTTTCCTGTAATGACAGTTCATGCGTAACGAACGGAAGTAGAATATGACTCATCCGAGAATCCTGGCGATGGTCATGGCCGGCGGGGAGGGCCGCCGCCTTCATCCATTGACGATCGAGCGGTCGAAGCCCGCGGTCCCGTTCGGGGGGCGCTACCGGATCGTTGATTTTGTTCTGAGCAGTCTGGTCAATTCCGAGATTCAGTCCATTTATCTGCTGGTTCAGTATAAATCGCAGTCGCTCATCGAGCATGTCCGCCGCTCCTGGGTCCTCTCCCCGAGACTGCCCGATCATTTTGTCACCGTCGTGCCGCCCCAGATGCGAACCGGACCGGAATGGTTTCAAGGAACCGCCGATGCGGTTTACCAAAACATCAACCTGTTTGGCCGTCACCACGCCGACCTGGTGGCCGTTTTCGGAGCGGATCACATCTATCGGATGGATGTCCGTCAGATGGTCGGGTTTCATCTCGATCGCGGCGCGGACGTGACCGTGGCCGCGTTGCCCGTCCCGCTCGACCAGGCCTCCTCGTTCGGCATCATCTCGGCTGAAGCGGACGGCCGAATCCGGGAATTTATTGAAAAACCGGAGCGGCCCGTTTCGATGCCCGGCGACCCGATGCGCGCCTATGCGTCCATGGGCAACTACCTGTTCTCCACCCCCGTGCTCACCGCCGCGCTGCAAGAGGCCCATTACCGGGGCGAGCACGATTTTGGAAAGGACGTGATTCCGCGGTTATGCAAGACCCATCGGGTGTTCGCCTACGATTTTTTCAGCAACAAAGTCCCCGGCGCTTATCCGTTTGAGGAAAAGGGTTACTGGCGCGATGTGGGGAACATCGGGGCGTATTACGCCGCGCACCAGGATCTTCTCGGGGCCGAGGCGAAGTTTGAGATCTTCAATCCTCAATGGCCGATCTATTCAAGCCATTACCAGGGCCCGGTGGCCAAGGTCATTCGGGGTGAGATCGAGAACAGCAGCTTGGGCGCCGGGACGGTGGTGAACGGCGCGACCGTCCGCAATTCGATCGTGCGAAGGGAGGTATGGCTTGAGGAGGATGTGGTGATCGAGGACTCCATTGTGATGGATTATGTTCGCATTCAGCGCGGGTCCCGTCTTCGTCGAGCCATCGTCGACCGCTACAATGTCCTTCAGGCCGGAACGCATTTGGGGTATGACCCGGAACAGGACCGCGCCCGGTATCATCTGGATTCTTCCGGTGTCGTGATTGTCCCGCAGGGTCTTCGGGGAGAACTGATTTACTAAAAATAAACCCTTCTACCGGTTGCCGGCAACCGAAGACGGATTTGTTCTTGACGGTTGCCGGAAAAAAGACTAATCTGTGGTTTGTCGGATGGTCGGCATGGCGTCTTCACGGGAGTGTGGGCCATCGGTTCAAAACTGAAATTCCATACGCTGCTATGGACGGCGTCCTTTCTCGCCGTCCAACTCACACTCGGTTGTTCCGATCAAGGCGGACCGCCGCCGGCCTCGGCGAATGACCCCCCGCAGCCCAACACCAAAAATTCACTCGTCTCCTATCTGGATCCGAAGAAGCTGTTCTTGCGTTCGGACGCGGCGCTTGTCATGGACGGCCGCGAAGGCCGCGTGCTGTTCGAAAAGAAGATGTATGCCCAAAGGCCGATCGCATCGCTCACCAAATTGATGACCGCGATGGTCATTCTTGACGCCGGGCTGCCGGAGGAGGAGGTGATCACGATTACTCAGGCGGATCGCGACCGACGGCGCGGTTCCGGCTCCAAGCTCAGTTTTGGGACACAGTTGACACGCCGTGACCTGCTTAAGATCGCGCTGGCCGGCTCGGAAAATCGGGCGGCCGCGGCCTTGGGGCGCACGTATCCCGGAGGCGCCGAGGCCTTGGTTGCGGCGATGAACGACAAGGCCGGGAGGCTCGGAATGAAGGATACCGTTTTCCGGGATGCCGCGGGTCTGCATCGCGGGAACATTTCGACCGCGGCGGACCTGGTCGCCCTGGTGGAGGCCGCCGATCGCTATCCTCTGATTCGCGAGCTCACGACCGTTGGAACGGATTCTGTGACGGATCACCGGAGGGGATGGGAGATCCGATTCGTGAATACCAACCGCCTGGTCCGAAACGGGCAATGGAACATCGGTCTCAGTAAAACGGGTTATATCGCCGAGGCCGGACACTGTTTGGTGATGCGGGCCGAGATCGCCGATCGCCCGATCATTGTTGTCCTGCTCAATTCATGGGGCGAATGGAGCAAATACGGCGATGCCAATCGCATCCGAAAATGGCTCGATCATGCCGATCAAAAAGCCCAGAAAACGGCACAAGCCGCGGAGAAATCGGCTGGGTAGATGCCTCCGCGCAACATAAAACATAATAATGAGGAGGTATTTCCATGAACGCATTCATGTCGTCCTACAGTTCTCAGGGTTACGCGCTGATGCGGATCGTGGTCGGATTTCTTTTTCTTTGGCACGGCGCTCAGAAGCTGTTCGGTTTTCCGGTCCCGATGCCGCCCGGCGTTCCCGCGTATATCATATACATCGCCGGTCCGATCGAACTGATCGGAGGGACGCTCGTCATGATCGGGCTCTTTACGCGATGGGCCGCCTTTCTTTGCAGCGGTCTGATGGCCGTCGCGTACTGGATGGCGCACGGGACGAAGGCGCTCCTGCCGATTCAGAACGGCGGCGATCTTGCGGCGCTCTACTGTTTCGTGTTTCTCTTCATCTCGACGCAAGGCGGCGGTCTCTGGAGCATCGATGCCGTTCAAGGCCGCCGGTAGCCGGCAAAGGGGCAAGTCGCTTATTGCGTTGTCAAGAGGGTTTGGATGGACAAGCGAATCGCGGTCGTGACGGGGGCGAACCGAGGCATCGGTAACGAGGTCGTCCGGCAGCTGGCCGAGAAAGGATGGACCGTAATCTTGACTGCCCGCGACGAGGCGAAGGGCCGGAAGGCATCCGACGCTCTGAAGGGCCGGGGCTTCGACGTGCGTTTTCATCGTCTGGACGTGACGGATTTGCAGGATATCCGACGGTTGGCCGACGATCTTTCGGCCGAGCTCTGGCGGCTGGATGTACTGGTCAACAATGCAGGCGTGCTGATGGACGAAGACAAGCGCTCGATCGATGTAAAGATGGAAGCGGTGCGGGCGACGATGGAGACGAACTTCTTCGGCCCGTTCCGACTTTCGCAGGCGCTGTTTCCGCTGCTGGAACGGAGCGACGAGGGCCGGATCATCAACGTCTCAAGCGGGCTGGGCCAGCTGAGCGACGGCGGGGGAGGCTATCCCGCCTACAGCATCTCAAAGGCGGCGCTCAACGCGTTGACGGTCCAGCTGGCCGAGGATCTTCATGGCCGCGTCAGGGTCAATTCGGTCTGTCCCGGTTGGGTCCGGACCGAGATGGGCGGGCGAGGGGCGACGCGGAGCGTTGAGAAGGGGGCCGAGTCGATTGTCTGGCTCGCGACCGCTCCGACGGTTCCCAACGGAAAGTTCATCCGTGACCAGAAGGAGATCCCGTGGTGATTTTTTCCGATGAAGAAGAGGGGGGTGTCATCCCAAAGTGATAATGTCCGGTTCTGCCAAAGTAGAAATGTCCTCTTACTGATAGACTCCCTGCTCCAATTAGGAGGGCAGGATGGTCAGAGAGGACAGGATACTCATGAGCATGAAGGAGTTGCAGCGGTTGCAT
>JACQCA010000030.1 GCA_016201865.1 Nitrospirota bacterium | reverse complement strand
TCGAAGAATAATATCCCCGCCGTTTCCACCGTGGCCGCCGTTCGGCCCGCCCCGGGGGACGTACTTTTCCCGCCGGAAGCTGACGCAACCGTTGCCCCCGTCCCCGGCCTTGACGAATATTTTGACTTGATCGACAAACACCGAATCCGCGATGGGTTCATTGAGTGGATGGATATCGGACGAAGGGATCCGGTTCAGGAAAGAACCGCGGAAGTCGCGCGGGAGAACGCCGTCTATCGAGACGGTTCCGACGCCGGATAAATCCGCCTAAGGCGGATAAACGCTGACCTTCTTGCGATCCCCGTATCGGCTTTCGTACTTCACCACGCCGGTGATCTTTGCGAAGAGTGTGTGATCGCTTCCGACTCCGACATTGAATCCCGGATGAAACCGGGTTCCACGTTGTCGGACCAGGATGCTTCCGGCCGGGACTATCTGTCCGCCGAAGGCCTTGACGCCGAGCCGCTTGGACTGGCTGTCGCGGCCGTTTTGTGTCGAACCCTGTCCTTTTTTATGCGCCATGAATCAAACTCCTTTTCCGGTCAGGCTGGTTGGATCTCGGTGATCTTGAGCCGCGTGAAGTCCTGGCGATGCCCCTTCGTCCGACGGTAATTTTTCCGTCTCATCTTTTTAAAGACGATCACCTTGCGCTGACGTCCCTGAGCGACCACCTCCGCCTTCACAACCGCTCCCGGAATGACCGGATTCCCGATCCGGGCGCCCGTCTCTTCCTGGACCATGAGGACGCGTGACAGCGAAATGGTTTCGCCGACCCGGCCGTCCAGGAGTTCGACCTCCACGGTTTCCCCCGGGGCCACACGGTACTGCTTGCCGCCCGTTTCAATAATTGCATACATCGCTCGACTCCGTCAAATGGTGAACGGGTTAAATAACATAAAATTACGATGAATGTCAAGGGCCTTACGGCGAGGATCGAGATTCACGACCCGAACCGAATAGCATGCATGGCGAGCGAGCCCCTACGATTGACAAACCCGCGTCGGGTTGTTATAGTAAAATTCGTTTCTTATCGACATTATTTCCACTGATTTTTAAACCCGAGGACTTCTCGTGATTCAGGAAACATCAAAGATCTGGATGGACGGCCGATTCGTTGACTGGAAGGAGGCGAACATCCATGTTCTCACCCACACGCTCCATTACGGTCTCGGTGTATTCGAAGGCCTCCGCTGTTACAAAGGCGAGAAAGGTTCCGCCGTCTTTCGTCTGAAAGAACATGTCAAACGGCTGTTCGATTCGGCGCTGATCGTACAGATCAAGATTCCTTACTCCCCCAAGGAGATCGAGGAGGCCATTATCGGCACGGTGAAGGCCAATCGGCTTCTTGAATGCTATATCCGGCCGATCGTCTTTATCGGTTACGGCGATATGGGTCTGTATGTCCAGAAGAACCCGATCCAGATCGCGATCGCGGCATGGCCTTGGGGCACTTATCTTGGAGACGACGGCATCAAAAACGGCATCCGCACGAAGATCTCGTCCTTCTCGCGGCATCATGTCAATATCAGCATGACCCGCGCAAAGGTCACGGGCTATTATGCCAATTCGCTGCTGGCCAAACGGGAAGCCAAAGAGGCCGGTTATGATGAGGCGATCCTCCTGGATACGGACGGCTACGTCGCCGAGGGGCCGGGCGAGAATATTTTTATCGTCCGGAATGGAACGCTCAAGACGACTCCGCTGACCTCCATCTTAGAAGGAATTACGCGGAACAGCGTCATTCAACTGGCGCAGGAGACGGGCATCTCGGTAGCGCAGGAGCGGTTCACACGCGACGAGATCTATATCGCGGACGAGGCATTTTTCACCGGCACGGCGGCCGAGATCACCCCGATTCGCGAAGTGGACGGCCGCGTGATCGGCGCCGGAAAACCGGGCGAAATCACAAAGCAGCTCCAAAAATCCTTTTTCGAGATCGTGGCCGGCAAAGATCCGGCCCATCGGTCCTGGTTAACCCAGGTCATTTGAGCCTTTAGAAAGATTTGTTCGATGCCGAGGGCTAACTCCAACCGAAAGCCTTCCTTCCCCATCATTTATTACACCCTGTTCTCCTCCCCGATCGGACGGATCGGAATCGCCGCCACGCCGCAAGGCCTCTGCCGGCTTTCGCTGAATGTCACCGGCGAACCGGCCTTCCGGAGGAAACTGGAGACCGAGTATCGGCGTCCGGCCATCCGACGCGATGCGCATTTTAAGAACATAGCGGCCGGGCTGCGCGCCTATTTTTCAGGCCGACCGGTCCGATTCAACACACGATTCGACCTGTTAGAAGGAACATCCTTTCAGCAAAAGGTCTGGCGGTCTCTCCGGCGCATTCCCTATGGACAAACGCTCAGTTATCGGGCGGTGGCCCAAAACATGGGTCTCCCCAAAAGCTCCCGGGCCGTGGGCGGCGCCTGCGGAAAGAATCCGGTCGCGGTTCTGATTCCCTGCCACCGCGTCATCGGCGCCGATGGGAAACTCGGCGGCTTCACCGGAGGACTCCGCATAAAACGTTTCCTGCTCCTGTCGGAAAAAAACAAGACGCTTGGCGCTCGGAAATAAGAACCTTCACCCATGCCCCGCACTGGAGACTCCCATGACCCGACAATCCGGCAGTGACCGACGGAAGGATCCCCGGTTTGATGTCAGCATTAAGGTGGATTATTCGACAAAAGGAATGTTTATTTCCAACTATGTCACCAATCTGAGCAAGGGCGGGGTCTTCATTCAGACCGAAAATCCTCTCCCCATCCAATCTCAAATCAATCTCACTTTTACCCTGCCCGATATCAATATTAACATTGAAGCAAAGGGAAGGGTCGCCTGGACCTACGATATCAAAAAGGGAACCAGCACCATCGTTCCCGGCATGGGCATAAAATTTACGGAGATTGCCGATGAACATAAAGCGTTGATCGCGGACTATATCCGGAAACTTTCCACTCAAGCCGGATGATCCCATGACGGCGAAACAGGACTGGTTTCTAAAAGTGATCATCTGGGAGCTGGCCGTCAAGGGCGCGCTCCTACTGCTGTTGGCCGGAGGGGTGTTCAGCCTGATCAACAAAGATCTCGAAATCCTTTCGAAACAATTGGCCGATAATTTGAACTTAGATGTGGACAACGAATATATCAACCTACTGCTCAGCCAAGTCGGAATGGTCAAGACCACGTTCTTGGTGGAGGTCTCGATCGGGCTGTCTCTGTACGGCGGCTTGAGCTGGGTCGAGGCCTACGGCCTTCACAAACGGAAACGGTGGGCGGAATATCTGACGGTCGTCGCAACCGGTTTATTCATTCCGTTCGAGATCTATGGAGTGATTCAGCGGCTCACGATCGTGCGAACGGCCGTCCTGGCCCTCAATATCGCCATCGTCTATTATCTCATCAAGCATAAAGAGTTGTTTCCAAAGAGATCTTCCGTCCGGAAAAGTTAATCTTATTTTCCTGTTTACAACCGGCCTCGATTCATGTTATCCTAATCCTACTTTTCGGATTCATCTCCTGTTTTTTCCCGGTCTTTTTCCGCTGTTTTTTCTCATCCTTTATTCTTTTTCCGATCGTCATTTTCAGCGCGTTTGAGATTCTATGACCTCATTGCAGGAAGGCCGGGACTCTATGGCTGTCGACAACAAACGATTCAAACCCGACACTCGGCAGATCCATGCCTGGCTTTTCCTGGGCATCGGGATCCTGCTGATGATCGTTATCGGGTTCGCGTCGGAGCGCTCCGTCGACCCGGTTCAACTCCCGGTCTCGTTCAGTCCAACTCAAGCACGGCTTGGAATGGCTTCCTTCCCCGACGGGTGGATCAACGGCGACAACGGCGGGATGACGGACAAGATCCGCAACGCGAAACGGATCGCACTCTTAGAACCCACGGCTTTTAAGCGCATCGCCAAGATCCATCAGATCCTGAGCGCGTTTTATTCCGGTCTTTCCGTCCAGGATGAGGAGCGCCTTGCCGAGCTCATCCATCAGGAAAGCCTTCGATACGGCTACGATCCCGAACTCATCGTTTCCGTGATCCTGACGGAGAGTTCGTTCTACAAGTGGGCGCATTCACGCAAAGGCGCCATCGGTCTGATGCAGATCAACCCCGTGACGGGGCAGGCCCTGGCCGAGATCAATCGGTCGCCGCTCTACGGCACGAAGGCCCTCTACGATCCGCGCCTCAACGTCAAACTGGGGATCCAGTATCTCGCGCTGCTTCATCAACGGTTCGGCGACCTGGGGCTGGCCCTTACGGCCTACAATTACGGACCGACCCGCGTGGCCGAATGGAGGGACCGCGGCGAATCCCTGCCTCCGGGATACACCCAGAAAATCCTTATACGGTATAAACATCTGCTCCAGGAGGATCCGTCGGCCGTCTTGACGGCCTCCCCCGACCGCGCCTTCCAACCGGAAGGGGACCGATTTTAATCTGTCCCCAGTCCGTATCATCGGCTTCGTCCGACCCCCGCACGATCGCAATAGCGTGAAATCGGACACCGGCTGCAGTGCGGCGATATCGGTTTGCAGAGGTTCTGACCGTAGGTGACCAGAAGATCGTTAAAGATGATCCAGTACCGCTTGGGCAGTTTCTCCCGGAGGGCCGCCTCGGTCTTTTCCGGCGTCTTCGTTCGGACATAGCCCCATCGATTCGAAATCCGGTGGACATGGGTATCCACACAGATGCCGTGTTTCCGGAACCCCAGCGTCACGACGAGGTTGGCCGTCTTTCGCCCGACCCCTTTTAAGGTCAGAAGCTCTTCCAGATCGTCCGGAACACGACCGTCATACCGTTGAAGGAGGTCTCGGCTGACCGAAAGAAGCGTCCGGGCCTTGGTGCGATAAAAGCCGACCGGATAGACGGCCCGCTCGATCGTCTTCGGAGAAAGCCGGATCATTTCCGACGGCGTTTTCGCCAATCGAAACAGCCGTTCCGTCGCAAGCGCCGTCGTGCTGTCTTTCGTGCGAAGGCTCAACAGACAGGAAATCAAGACTGGGTACGGATCGTTCGACCGGCCGGCCACCACTCCGACGATGGGGATCGGCCACTTCCGGATCTCGTGCTTGAGAATTTTAACGATGGGATGGATCGCTTTGTCGTTCATGGTCTTGGATGTTTATTGTACACCACCGCACGGCTGAAACCAAAAAGAATCGGCGAGCTATGGCAGTTGAATTCCCCGCTTTAGAATGATACGATAATCCCGTTTTCAAGGGAGAAACCGGCTGATGATGGCCCTCGCCAAAAAGACCCTCGTCTATCTGATCGGGTGGAGCTTTATCTTTCTTGGGATTATCGGCCTGTTTCTACCGATTCTCCAGGGCATTCTATTTCTCCTGATCGGCCTTCTGGTGCTTTCAAAAGAGAGTACGACGGCAAAAAACCTTCTCCATCGGATCGAGAAACGGTACCCGGTCCAATACCGGAAGATGCATGAGCTCAACAAACGGCTCAAAAAATGGTTCCTGGGTTTCTTTAAAAAATAACGATCCCTGCCTGTTTTGTCCGGAGACCTTCCATGCAAATCTCAAATCTCGAATCTCAAATCTCAAAGCGTCCCTGTCTCTTTTTGATCGACGGCAATTCCTACATCTACCGGGCCTATTTTGCGATCCGCAATCTCTCGACCTCGAAAGGCTTTCCGACGAATGCGATCTATGGTTTTACGACGATGCTGTTGAAGATCGTCCGCGACCACCGGCCGGATTACCTCGCCGTCGCCTTCGATGCCAAAGGACCGACCCTCCGCCATGCGGAATACCGGGACTATAAGGCCCAACGACCGGAAATGCCGGACCCGCTGCGCCAGCAGATTCCGTACATCCACCGCCTGGTCGAGGCCTTTCGCATTCCGGCAGTCCTGATGGAAGGGTATGAAGCGGACGACCTCATCGGCACGCTGGCCCGGCGCGCGGAACAGAAAGACCTCGAGGTGACGATCGTCAGCGGCGACAAAGACATGTTCCAGCTTATCACACCGCAGACAAGCGTATACGACACGATGAAGGACAAGGTGTATCGGACGCCGGATGTTCAGGAGCGATTCGGCGTTGAACCGGATCGGGTTATCGAGATCATGGGCCTGATGGGCGACTCGATCGACAACATTCCGGGCGTCCCGGGCATCGGCGAGAAAACGGCCGTCGATCTCATCCGCCGCTTCGGCACGATTGAAAATCTTCTCGGTCGCCTGGACGAACTGGACAAACCCAAGCTCCGCGAGACGCTTCGCGCCTTTGCCGAGCAGGCACGGATGAGTCGTCAACTCGCCTTGATCCGGCGGGACTGTCCGGTCGAGTTGAACCTCGATCGGTTTCGGCGGACCGAACCGGATGCGGAAGCGACGACCCGGCTGCTCCGCGAGCTGGAATTCAGCAGCCTGTTGAAACGGGTCGAAATGCCCGCCGCGCCCCGTACGGGACAGGTTGAAATCACGGCGTCCGAAGAATCCCTGCGCGAGATGACGCGCGCCTTAGCCTCCGAGAAAACGATCGGACTTTGTTTCTGGACCCTTCCGGACGGCTCGCGCGGGATGAACCATGCCCCGGGCCGGGACCGCTCCGCGATTCTTGGAATTTCGATCGCGGTTCAGGACCATGTCTACTATATCCCGATCGGCCATCGCACCCTCGGCGCGCCGCCGATGCCGGAGAGCAGGACCGTCTTTGAGCATCTCCGACCGCTGTTGCAGAACACCTCGCTGCGTAAAGTCGGTCATGACCTAAAGTCCGTTCTCCTGACCTGCCATCAGATCGGCCTTTCGATCGAGGGACCGACGGCAGACACCATGATCGAGGCCTATCTTTTGAACCCCAACCGCCGGGACCACAGTCTCGAAACCGTGGCGCTGGATCTTCTCGGCATCCGGCTGCCCGAAATACCCTCGCCTCTCACGCCTGAAATAACGGTCGAACAACTGGCCTCGGCGGCGGGCGAGCGCACCTCGTCTGTTCTGCAACTGGATGCGGCCTTCATGCCGCTTCTTCATGAGCAGACGTTGGGCCGGCTGTTCGACGAGGTCGAGATGCCGCTTGTTCCGGTTCTGGCCGAAATGGAGGAGGCCGGCATCAAACTGGACATGGACGCGCTGAAGGATTTTTCGGCCGAGCTGGAGTCTCAACTCTCGGTCATGGTCCGGACGATCCAGACCCTGGCCGGAATGGAGTTCAATCTCAACTCTCCGAAACAACTGGCCGAGGTTCTGTTCGACAAACTCGGAATGAAACCGATCAAGAAAACAAAGACGGGCTACTCGACCAATGAAGAGGTGCTGCAACAACTGGCGCCGCAACATCAGCTCCCGGCCGAGATCCTCAACTACCGTCAATTGACAAAACTCAAATCGACCTACGTGGATGCACTCCCCCGGTTGGTGAACCCGGAGACGCACCGCCTTCACACCTCGCTGAACCAGACCGTCACGGCCACCGGACGGCTCTCCAGCAGCGAGCCGAACCTCCAGAACATTCCGATTAAGGATGAACTCGGCCGGCGCATCCGCCGGGCCTTTATCGCGGAGAAGGGGTATCGCCTTCTTTCGGCCGATTACAACCAGGTCGAGCTTCGAATCCTGGCCCATCTCTCGCAGGATGAAAATCTCTTGTCGGCCTTTCAACGAGGGGAGGACGTTCATACGACGACGGCCGTTCAGATCTTCGGCCTGGCCCCCGATCTCATCACTTCTGAAATGCGGCGCACCGCAAAGACGGTCAATTTCGGGATCATCTACGGGATCAGCCCCTTCGGCCTGTCCTCCACACTCGGCATCACGCAGTCCGAGGCCAAACGGTACATCGATCGGTATCTGGACCTCTACAGCGGCGTCCGGCGATTTATGGAAAAGACGATCGCCGAGGCGAAGGAACGGGGCTACGTCACCACGATCCTTTCAAGACGTCGCCCGATTCCGGAATTGAGCAGCACAACGCCGGCCATACGCGGGCTGGGCGAGCGCGCTGCGATCAACACACCGATCCAGGGAAGCGCGGCCGATCTCATTAAATTGGCCATGATCCGGATCGCGCGGCGACTGAAGGCCGAAGGACGGCGATCCCGGATGCTGCTCCAGATCCATGACGAATTGATCTTTGAAGTTCCGGAAGAGGAAATCGAGGTAATGAAAGGGCTGGTCCGGGAAGAGATGGAAGGCGTCATGCCGATGGCCGTTCCCTTGACGGTGGACATCGGGATCGGAATGAACTGGAGCGAGGCGCATGGATGATCATACGGGCACGGCGCGCCTCGTGCCCGTATAGCCGGGATTATGTAGGGGCGTACGGCCGTACGCCCCTACGACGGTTCATCTGGATCGATTCTCTTACTTGACCCCGACCTTTCCGCTCACGATATTCGATGGATTGAGGGCATTATCCGTCCCTCGGACCCAATAGGTATATGTTCCGGCCGGAACCAGTGCCCCCGTACTGTTTCGCCCATTCCACACGATGGAATCCGCCGCCCCACCCGAAGGACACGACACCGTCTTGGTGAGCGTGTTCACCAATACGCCGGACGAATTGAGAATTCTCACGTCGACCACGCAGGTCGCCGACAGGTTATCCGAAAGCGTAAACCGGATCGTGGTCGTCTGCCCAAGATGGTGCTTGAACGGATCCGGAGAATCGGAGACCCCGCTCAAGACCGGTCTCGTCGTGTCCAGGATGATCGTGTCCGAGACGCTCGGCGAGAGATTGCCCGCGGCGTCGGCATAGCGAACGTACACGGTCTTCAGCCCGTCGCCGGAGGCGAGGGTCCACGCCTTGCTGGCGGCGTAGGGTTCGAGTGTCGTAAACGTGACGTTGTCGTTGCTGAACTGCATCCGGCCGCAACCGCTCCCGGTATCCGTACAGCTCAGCGTCAACGTGACGCTCGTCGTCTTCGTCCACGCTTGCCCGCCGGCAATCACGACCGATCCGGAAGGAACGCTCGTATCGCGATTCACCACAGGGGAGGTAAAGGGCGCGCTGTTGTTTCCCGCCAAGTCGGTTGCGGTCACGCTTTTCGTCATCCCCGTCCCGTCGGTATTGAACAGTAGCGGGCTCGCGGCAGGCACGGTGGTGACCCCACCCGAGAGACTATCGGCGGCCGTAAATGCTATCGTCACATTCGTGTTGTTCCAACCGGCGGCGTTCGGCGCCGGGGTGATCGAACCAAAAGTAACTGTCGACGGGGTCTTGTCGATATTGACCGGGTGGGTCGCGGTCGCGCTGTTTCCGGCCGCATCCGTGCAGGTCGTGCCGACCGACTGATTGGCCCCTTCGGTGCTGACGATGACGGAGGCCGGGGTGCAAGATGCGGTTGAGATCGTATCCGTCGCCGTAAAGTTTACCGTCACGTCGGTGTTGTTCCAGCCGTTCGCGTTGGGCAACGGGATCTGGGAAGATGTAGGCGTTGGCGGCGTGGTGTCGCGGACGACTATCTGCATACTGGCCGGATCCGAGGATGACCATACCGGGGGTGGAACTTGGGTCGTATTCGGATCCCTTACATCCTCGACCGTTAGACCAATGGAGTACGTTCCTGCTTCCAATGTGATTTCAAACGTACAAATCCCTATCCCTTGGGCGGGACCGTATGGGGTGGTCCATTTATAGTTGAGTGAATCGTTATCCGGATCACTCGACGAGCAGCCGTTAACCGTGACGGTGTTGCCGCCGGGGATTGCCTCGACCGTTATATTCTGACCGGCATTGGCCACGGGACGTCTGTTGTAGGGAGCAAACTCCGCAGTCTGACCGGCGGATAACGTCGCGGATTGGGTTTGGCCCGGAATATCGATTGTGACCGTGCCGGAAAGAACCGTCAGGTTCACAGGCCCGGTTGCAAGTTGCGCGGTATCCAGATCAACCGACTCGCCCGGATCGAGCGAGAAAGACCCGGTGGCAACATCCGCCGCGTCCACAAATTCACCCAGTATGGCTTCGGTGTTGCCGGGATCGGCCATGGCCGGGCTCCCGAGGCTTCCGGTTTGGCCCGTGGTCAAGGTCAACGTAAATCCGATTGCAGGGAATGGCGGTTTGCGAAGTTGAATGTTGGGCGTGGCGACCACGGCCGTTGCGGTCATGCTGCCTGCGCTTGTCGAATAACATCGAATGTTGGCCGTCTCTCCCGCCACATCCAGTGAAACCTCTTCCGGGCCGGAGATGTCGCATCCCACAATCCGGGCCACGGTTCCCGCGCCCGAAATGGCGACCTGCACACCGGCTGGAGCAGTAAGGTCGGTCACCGTTACGTTCCAACCCCCGCGCGTAATCGTGGCTGTGGTCACACCGTCATTGAAGTCGTTTGAGTAGACGGCGCTCTCATCCGCCCCGGTGGTCCTGTTTCTGTCGATGGCGTTGGGGATTCCGTCATTGTCGATATCCGGATCGCAGGCGTCGCCCAGTCCATCGCCGTCGGTGTCGAGCTGGTTGGGGTTGGAAACCGTCGGGCAGTTGTCCGGATAGGTATGGGTTTGATTGTGGGTCAATTCCACATTCCCAGCGACATCCGTTGCAAAGAAGGCAAGCGTATGTGTGCCGATGGGGAAGGTCACATTGGCACTGGAACCCGCCACGGTCGTAAACGCAGCGCCATCGAACGAGTAACTGATGCTCGCCACGCCGCTTCCACTATCCGTTGCCGTAAGGGTGATGGTTTGCGAATCCAGCGCCCCGTCGCCGTCTTGATCGATCACGCTGATGTTGGTCGAAGGCGGAGTGGTATCTGCGATCGGCCCCGAGATGGGAATGGACAGAAGATAGGCGCTGCCAGCTTCGACACCTCCATACGGAGACCCTCCTGAAAACGGCTCACCCGCACCCACTAAAATCTCAATGGTGCCGTCCCCATTGAGGTCTCCAATCTTTGCACCAGCAAGTCCAAAGAAGTGGGGAACAAAATTGGTATCCGGGTTATCGATTCGGAGAAGCACCGATGCATCATAGCCGGAATATATCAATACACGCCCAGCATCGGGCTGACCATTGATATCGGCTCCAGGGGACCCCATCATGAAGTCTGGGTATCCATCACCGTTGATGTCCCCGACCACCGAGACCCACCCGCACTGGCACAGGGGCTCTCCGCCTCCCAAAAAATCTCCAGGGGCCTCCCCGTCAAACCGCATTGGTCCCTGGCCGTCAAAGCGCTGAAAAAGTAAGCCGGTCGCCCCATCGAAGATATAAACGCTTCCCGCATCAACCCGCCCCGCAGGATCGGCGAATATCGCCGTGACGGCCAGCTCTGTTCTCCCATCGTTATTCAGGTCTCCGACGGTGTCGATGGAACCGCAACAGCCGCCGAAGGAATCATTTGGCGTTTCACCGCTCAGATGATACAGGATCGTGAAGTTTCCGTTGACGTCTCGTTGGCCCGAAAAAACGTACACGCTACCGGGGGTATTAAGCCCTCCACTGGCTGCGACCATGAAATCGGGCACACCGTCCCCGTTGACCTCCCCAGCCTCCGACACCGAGATTCCGAAGAGGCTATTCAGCGCCGGATTCGGGTTGTCGATTCGGCCAATCCTTGCCCCATCGGCCCCAGAATACAGCACCACATAACCACCGGTCGGATCGCCCACGATCAAGTCTTGAACCCCATCTCCAGTAATGTCACCAATCGCCGATAAGCATACGCCAAAGTGATCACCACCAGGCTCCGCGTTAAAAACCAGTCCCGGTACGACGGATCCATCTAGACCGGAATAGACCCTTGCCACACCCGACAAAAAATCGCCGACAAAGAGATCAGGGACACCGTCTCCATTGAGGTCCCCTGCATCGATGGCGTAACTCCAGCCTGTCCCGTTGAGCTGAAAAATCAAGGAGCGATCTCTTCCTGAATAGACATAGACCGTCCCTTCACTGGCTGAGCAGAGTGCACAGGCCCTGCTGACGATCAGGTCGGGAATCCCATCCCGGCGTGGATTGTTCAGATCCCCTCCATTGTCACTGAGTTTCTTCACAAAGAATCCAAGACTATCCCCCGGATGTGTTCCATTCCATCGATACAACAGCGAATCGGGCGGGAAGCTATTCGGGTCTATGGGGTTTGTTTTGGTCTGATACTCTCGAAGATTATTTGCTCCATCTACTGCACCTCCCAGCTATCCGGCAGACCATCGCCATCACTGTCGGAAGGAAGGGCCACAGGTATGGACAGAAGATAGGCGCTGCCGGCTTCTGTTGGAAAGGAAAAAGAATTGATGTCACCCGCACCTATTATGATTTCCATCGTGCCGTTGCCAAGATCCCTCAGCTTTGCTCCACCGAACCCAAAGTAATGCGGGATCTTGTTCGGATCCGGATTATCGATCCGCATCAGTACGGAGCTGTCATATCCTGAAAAGATCAAGACACGTCCGGCATCCTGGACGCCGCCAATGTCAACCCCAGGGGCACCTGTCATGAAGTCCTGAAAACCATCTCCATTGATATCACCCACATTTGCAATCCAGCCACAAGTGCATGTGGGTTCCCCTCCGAGCAAGTCACCAGGGGCCTCTCCATCAAATCGCATCGGGCCAAGCCCGTCTGGCCGTTGGAGCGGGGAACCTGTTGCTCCGTCAAAGAGATAGATTCTCCCTGCATCGGATTTCCCATTCGGATCAGCGTGGAACGCTGCAACCGCCAATTCGGTTATTCCGTCACCGTTGAGATCCCCCACCGTATCAATAGCCCCACAACATCCACCAAACCGATCATAGGGGCTCTCGCCATCAAGACGATATATTCTTTGAAAGTCTCCATGAGCATCTCTTACGCCAGAGAATACATAGACGCTTCCGGCGCCTGACCCGCCAGGTGCCGCCACCATGAAATCCGGCACACCATCCCCATTAACATCTCCTGCCTCTGAAACCGACTCCCCAAAATTTTCGCTTAAGCCAGGGTCCGGATTGTCAATCCGTCTGATTAGCTGACCATCCGCACCGGAATATACGACCGCATAACCATTGCCAACCCAAGCCCCCACGATGAGGTCCTGAATACCATCCCCGTTGACATCCCCAATAGCAGAGACGCAGACGCCGAAGGTATCTCCGACATTGCCGCTAAAGGTCAGGTTAGGTAAGGTTGTACCATCGAAACCTGAATAGACCCTCGCCATATCAGAAAAAAGGTCCCCCACAAAAATGTCTGGCACGCCATCTCCGTTAAGGTCTCCAACGTCAATCGCATAACTCCAACCGGTGCCGTTGATCTGGAAAATAAGAGAATGGTCCTTTCCGGAGTAGACATAGACCACTCCTTGACTAGGCGGGCAGGTGATATCACAGGTCCTGCTGATGATAATGTCGGGTGTCCCATCCTGTCGGGGATTATTTGGATTTCCCCCATTATCGCTGAGTACGTGGTCAAAGAATCCAAAGCCACTTGGGGGGCTCACTCCATCCCATCGCTTGAGCAATGTGGCTTGAGCCGATGCCTCCGTTGCCATCGGGCCGATGAACGCAAGGGTTAGGAAGACGAATAACAATGATTTAAAAATATTTTTCGCTTGTGGCAAATGAAGATACGGCAATCGATTATCGGGGCGCATTTTCTTCTCCTTATGGCAATTTGTGCAATTAGACTCAGCTTTCAGTGCGACAAGCTTGAACAAAAAAGGCCCGAGAACATGAACAACTGTTCATAGGGCCTTCCGGCTTCTCATCCATGAGATACCCTTGTTGAAAGGGTTATGGGCCTTGTATTTTAATGAACTGTACTAACGAGTCTGTAGAAAAACCCCATCGCAATGTCGTCCAATGGGGCGAACCGGTCGAGCGGCAGGCCGGTTCGACAATGTCGTCATCGTTTCGTGCCAGCCTTGCCGGTTGTCCTCATTTCCCCGTGACTGGTGGCCC
>JACQCA010000040.1 GCA_016201865.1 Nitrospirota bacterium | reverse complement strand
TGAATTGAAAATCCCAATTTGAAAAGGAGCGGAAAATTGAAAGTTTGGAATCCCCGCTCCCTCCTACCAAATTTTCATTACCATCCTGAAATTCTCGACGCTCCCATTGGTCCTGCCTCGTTTCTAACAGCTCAAGACCACCGGCCTAAAAAACCGGTGGTCTTTTGCTAGGCCAAAGCTATGTCAAAAGTATGTCAGATGAGAGCCGATTTAACCCCATAAGACCTCATCAAACAACACATTAAGCCATATTAGAGGAATAAATAAAACCCCTTGAAAAACTGTGGAATTTAAAGTCTTTCAAGGGGTTTTTTGTGGTGCCCCCGGGGTGATTTGAACACCCGGCCAACGGTTTAGGAAACCGCTGCTCTATCCATCTGAGCTACGGGGGCGGTTTCATTTTCTTCATCTAAGAATAAGGAGCGACGGATCAAAACAGTCTTGGATGATACCCTGATCGATGGATGGAATCAAGAAGGAAGGTCGGCGGGGCCGCCGCGATTTCACAGTCTATCGATTGTATGGATCGGGATTGATCGGAGGGGGCTTCGGCGCCTGGGACTCTCGGTATTCCCGGGCCATGTCCTTGACCGCCACGATCACGGCCTTTTTGGATCGATGAAAAAGACGCTGATCGATCTCTCGAAGCAGATTCCCCACACCGTTTAGCAGGGAGTTGCCGACCAAAATCTGCTTGAGCATTTCCAAAATCAACGGCGAGGAGGGGGCGATGTCAACCTCCAACACCTTTCCGGTCGCCGCGTCCACCTCCGCAATCACCTGAAACACCTCGGCCTCGCTGATCTCCTTCGGCAGTCGGGCCATTCCTCCAACAATCAGTGTTCTCTCTTTGGGTTGCATGAGGGTTGCCTCTACGATTATTGAATTTCCCCTTTGTAGATCTTCATGATCGTCTGGAGGAACTTGAGCGCGGCCGGCTTGGGGCGCTGGAACGAGTTTCGGCCGATGATCGAGCCGAACCCGCCGCCGTCGCGGATCGCGCGAACCTCCTCGAACACCTTGTCGTCGTCCTCCTTCGCACCCCCCGAAAAGATCACGATGCGCCGGCCGTCAAAGGCGCTCTGGACGATATGACGAACGCGGTCGGCGAGCGTCTTGATCGGAATGTTTTTGGCTTCGTACACCTTTTTGGCCGCCGCCTGCTCGATATGATCCGTCGGCAGCTTCACCTTGATGATGTTCGCCCCAAGTTGTGCGGCAAGCTGGGCCGCATATGCCACCACGTCCATCGCCGTCTCGCCTTCTTTCGACAGGCTCGATCCACGCGGATAGGACCAGACCACCACGGCCAGGCCGTGGGCCTTGGCCTCCTCGGCAATCGCGCGGAGCTGCTCATACATCGTCTGGCATCGAGCCGACCCGGGGTAGATCGTAAACCCGACCGCGCCGCATCCCAACCGAAGGGCGTCGCGTACCGATGCGGTCTGCGACGGCAGCGGGTCTTTTTCATCATGCAGCGAGTCATGGTTGTTCAGCTTCAGGATCAAAGGAACCTCGCCCGCAAATCGGGTCGCGCCGGCCTCAATGAAACCGAGCGGCGCCGCGTAGGCGTTGCAGCCGGCCTCGATCGCCAGTTCAAAGTGGTATTCCGGGCGATAGGCCGGCGGATTGGCCGCGAAGCTCCGGGCCGGCCCGTGTTCAAAACCCTGATCCACCGGGAGGATCACCAATTTCCCGGTGCCGCCCAGCGTTCCGTGATTGAGGATCCGCGCCAGATTCGCCCGGACGCCCGGGTTTTCGCTCTCATACCAGCTCAGAATCTCACGAATGCGCTCTTTCATGATAAGACCTCCGTTTTGATTCTCATGCTATACCGCCAACGTGCCCACCAGGGCCAGTCGCGACCGATCCAGATCCTTCTTCTTTTTCCACGTCTCCGGCAACGGCGTCAGCGCCATGGTGTTGTTGACCTCGCCGACCATCACGCCGGTTCGGCCGCCTGCCAACGTCTCCACGGCCGCGGCCCCCAACCGTGAGGCCAGCACGCGATCCCGGGCCGTTGGCGGACCGCCTCGTTGGATATGGCCCAGGATCACGACACGGGACTCCATCTCCACGCCGGACCTCACTTGGTCGGCCAACGTAAAGGCAAAGCCCGGCGCCTCTCCTTCCGCGACAACCACGATGCTGCTGCTCTTTCCTCGACTCCGGCTCTCGCTCAGGATCTTGCAGAGCTGCTCCGGATCGGTCGGGACTTCGGGCACCACCACGGCTTCGGCCCCGCCAGCCAGGCCGACCTCCAGCGCCAGGAAACCGGTCCGGTGGCCCATGACCTCCACGAAAAAAAGGCGTTCGTGCGAGGCCGCGGTGTCCCGGATCCGGTCGATCGCTTCGAGCGCCGTGTTCACGGCCGTGTCGAAGCCGATGCTGAAATCCGTCCCGTAGAGATCGTTGTCGATCGTACCGGGGATTCCCACGGCCCGGATGCCGCTCTCCTGAATCAGGTCCTGCGCGCCGTGAAAACTTCCCTCACCGCCGATCACGATCAGCCCGTCCGCTCCGGCCGATTTTAAAACCTCGATCGCCTTGCGGCGGCCGTCGACCGTTTTGAACTCGGGCGATCGCGACGTTCCAAGGAAGGTCCCGCCGCGCTGGATGATATTGGCCACGGCTCGCGGATCCAGCAGGATCTGCTCCCCGGCCATGAGGCCGGCGAATCCATGACGGAAGCCGATCACCCGCAGCCCGCAGGCCGCGCCGGTTCGCACCACGGCCCGGACACAGGCATTCATTCCCGGAGCATCCCCGCCGCTGGTCAGCACCGCAATCGTGTTCATCCCGATCATCCTCCGCATCGGTTATAACAAACTCTCCGAAAACTGTCAATCAAAGGAATACGCTCCTTGACAGAGAGGTCGGAAATAAGGTTAGATAAAACAAAATTAAACCGAGGAGATTTTCACGACTTGACGCCCATCCGCCGAAAATCCGATTCAAAACCGTCCCGACCCAAGTCCGGCCGTCGGGCGGGAGGCCGTCGGGCCGAACTTTTGGCGAAGGCCAAATCGTTCGGGATCAAGGGCCGACACCGGATGACACTGCCGCAGTTGATCCGTGCGGTCGAACCGAATCGAAAGAAACGTCCGATCGTCACGGCCGCGCCGATTCAGACCAGACCGGTTCCGACCGCTGCGACGCCGGCGCCGATTCCTCCGAAACAAAAATACGACGACCTTCCGTGGTCCTACGGCGAAACCGAGCTGGTGCTGATGCCGGTGGATCCTTTCCTGATCCATGCCTACTGGGATTTTTCTCCCGAGGACTGGGAAACGATCCAGCGCCATCGAAGGCCGGTCGTCCTCCGGGTCTATGACGTGACGATGATCGAATTTGACGGCGCCAACGCCCACCATTATTTCGATCTCCCCGTCACCCTTGAAACCCAGAACTGGTACGTCCGACTCTGGAGCGCCGAGAAGTCCCTCTGCGCCGATCTCGGATGGTGGCTCCCGGACGGATCGTTCCAGACCCTCGTGCGTTCCAATGTGATCCAGACCCCTCGCGCCGGCGTCTCGATCTTTGATGAGGTCCGTTGGGTAGGTACCCAGCGAGCAAGGCGAGCGAGAGGGGGAGGCTCCATCCGGCTTGGACCGGCCCGCACTCGGCGGTTTGCAGCCGATGTGTGGAGGGGGCGACGCGAGCCCCTACAAAAAGAACAACTCGCTTTCTGGAAGCGGCTCGAAGAAGAGGCGGCCGGCCTCACCGCCGGCGGGATCGCCGGTCTTTCTTCACTGAGGATTCGTACGATGACCCCGCCCGAGACAGAGGCCTGACCCCACGATGCCGACCGGCTATCTCAGCTTGGTTCTCCATTGTCACCTTCCGTATGTGAGACATCCGGAGCATGACTATTTCCTCGAGGAGAACTGGTTTTACGAAGCCCTCACGGACACCTATCTTCCGCTTCTGGAGGTCTTTGAAGCACTGGTCCGGGACGGGATTCCGTTTCGGCTGACGCTGTCGCTTTCTCCGAGCTTGATCTCCATGATGGCCGATCCGCTCCTTCAGGAGCGCTATCTGCGGCACTTGAATCGGCTGATCGAATTATCCGAACGGGAACTCGACCGGACCCGCCATCAACCGGACTTTCATGCCGTCGCACGGATGTATCATGAACGGTTTTCCCAAAGCCGGAACCGGTTCCAAAACCGATACGGTCGAAACCTGCTGCCCGCCTTTCGTCATCTGGAGGAGCAGGGCGTTCTTGAAATCATCACGGCCGCCGCGACCCACGGCTATCTCCCTCTCTTGAGCGTGCGGCCCTTCGGCGTGCGGACACAGATCCGGGCCGCGGTCGATTACTTCCAACAGATGATGGGACGTTCCCCGGAGGGCCTCTGGCTCCCCGAATGCGGATATTATCCCGGACTGGATTCGGTGCTCCGCGAGGCCGGCATCCGCTTTTTCTTCGTCGAGACGCACGGGCTGGCCTACGCCCAGCCCCGCCCACGATACGGCATTTATGCCCCCGTTTATTGTCCGACCGGCGTGGCGGCCTTCGCCCGCGACATCGAATCCTCAAAGCAGGTCTGGAGCGCCGAGGAGGGTTATCCCGGCGATTATTTTTACAGGGAATACTATCGCGATATCGGCTTCGAGCTTCCGATGGACACGATCCGACCGTACATCCATCCCGACGGCATCAGGATCAACACCGGAATAAAATATTACCGGATCACGGGCAAGACGAACGACAAGCAGGTCTATAATCCCTCGCGGGCGATCGAAAAGGCCGCCGAGCATGCCGGGAATTTCCTGTTCAACCGGCAGCGGCAGGTCGAGCACCTGGCTTCGACGATGGACCGGCCGCCGCTTCTGGTCGCGCCGTACGACGCCGAGCTGTACGGCCATTGGTGGTTTGAAGGGCCGGAATGGATCAATATGCTGATCCGAAAGCTCACCTGCGACCAGGAGATCGTGGAGCTCATCACGCCGTCGGACTATCTTGAAAAATTTCCGGTCAACCAGGAGGCCGTGCCCAGCGCTTCGAGCTGGGGGAATAAAGGGTACAGCGACGTCTGGCTCAACGGAAGCAACGACTGGGTCTGGCGCCATCTCCACAAGGCCGCGCGCAGACTGGAAGAGATGATCAACAAACATCCGAACGCAAACGGAACGACGCGTCGCGCACTGAACCAGGCCGTTCGGGAATTATTGCTGGCCCAAAGCTCAGACTGGCCGTTCATGATGAAGACCGGCCAGCAGTCCGAGTATGCCGTGAAACGGTTCAAGGATCATGTTCTGCGCTTCACGCGACTCGCGGATGAAATCGAATCGGGCTCGGTGGACGAAGGATGGCTGAAGGAACTGGAAGAGCGGGATAATCTTTTTCCGGATTTGGACTACCGGCGGTTTCGTATATAACAGATTTCGTAGGGGCGGCCTTGTGTGGCCGCCCGATTCATGACCAAATAAACAGGGCAACCACACAGGGTTGCCCCTACAGACCATTTACGGTAGGGGCGTATTGCAATACGCCCCTACATTTCTATGTACGTTGGGCCTTGTCCTGCTTAGCAGCCTTCTCGACGGCGAGGCGGTACAGCTTCTCGTATTCCTTCGCCGAGCGGTCCCAGGAAAAATCGGCCGCCATTCCGGCGCGCATCATCCGATACCAGAAATTTTTCTCCCGGAACAGCTTCATCGCCAATCGCACCGTCGTGAGAAGCTCATGGGAGCTCGCAAGCTCAAACATAAAACCGTTCGCCGTTCCTTCCGCAAGATTGGACGGGGTTGCGTCGATCACGGTATCGGCCAGCCCGCCGGTCTTGCGAACGATCGGAATCGTCCCGTACCGCAGACTGTACATCTGGTTCAGCCCGCAGGGCTCATAGCGCGACGGCATGAGAAAAAGATCCGCGCCGGCCTCGATCCGATGGGCCAGGGGCTCGTCGAAATGGATCCGGACTGAAAGCTTTTCAGGGTAACGGCGCATCGCGGATTTCAGCTCTTGCTGTATCCCCGGTTCGCCGGCGCCCAAGACGACGAGTTGAAGATCAAGCCGCATCAACTCATCCAGCGCCTCGATCACCAGATCCACCCCTTTCTGCGTCGTGAGTCGCGTGATCATTCCGATCAGCGGGACCTCTTTCACGGGCAGATGACATTCCTTCTGCAGCGCCTCCTTGCAAACCCGCTTCCCCTTCAGACTCCGAACGTCGTAGGGCTGAGAGAGATAGGGGTCATGGGCCGGATTCCATTGTTGATAGTCCACCCCGTTGAGGATTCCGAAGAGATCCTGCCGACGGATCCGGAGGACGCCTTCCAAGCCCTGGCCGAACTCCGGGGTCTGAATCTCACGGCAGTAGGTGGGGCTGACGGTATTGAGGAGTCCGGCAAACACCAGCCCGGCCTTGAGCAGATTCAGTTTTCCGTAAAACTCCAATGCGTCCGGCGTGAAGTAGTCGGGAGGAAGGGCCAGCTTGACAAATTCGGCGCCCGGAAACAAGCCCGGATAGCCGAGATTGTGGATCGTAAACAGCGTGCCGATCTTCCGGTAAAGCGGATCGGCCGAGAGATGGGCATGCCGATAGACGAAAATCAACGCCGTCTGCCAGTCATTGCCGTGAATTACGTCGGGCCGCCAGTTTAATTTTTTAGGAACCTCAAGCGCGGCGCGGCTGAAAACCGAAAATCGTTCGAGGTTATCGGGATAGTCAATCCCTTTTCCCTGATACAGTCCCGGACGGCCGAACAGACCCTCATGCGACAGAAACAAAACCTCGACCGGGGAATCCGACAGGTCCGCCGCAGCGGGCAGGCGACAAGCCCAGAGGGCGAAGGAATAGTCTTTTCCCGCCAGCTTAACAGCGAGATCGCCCCGCGACTGGAGCCCTTCCCGTTTTTTATTCACGGCCCCATAGTGGGGCGTGATCACCTTGACCTCGTGCCCCAATCGGGCCAGCGCCGCCGGAAGCGCCCCGGCCACGTCGGCCAGGCCGCCGGTCTTGGCAAAAGGCGCAACTTCCGATGCGGCATAGAGGATCCGCACTAATCGCCCATCCCCATTTCGCGAAGGAATTTTGCGGCTTCTTCCGGAGGGGTCGGATTGATATAAAAACCCGTTCCCCGCTCGAAGCCGGCCAGATGGGTCAGCCGCGGCATGATCTCCATGTGCCAGTGATAGTAATCCTCGTCATGGTAGGCTTGATTAAACGGCGAGCTGTGGATGATGAAATTGTAAGGAGGATTATTGAGAGCTTTGTTTTGACGTTTTAAGATGTCGCCCAAAATCCGGGAAAGCGCCTCGAACTCGTATTTCTGTGAATCCTCAAAGTAAGGATCATGGGTCTTGGGAAGTATCCAGGTCTCAAACGGGAATCGGGCCGCATAGGGAGCGATGCAGACATAATGATCATTCTCGCTGACCAGACGGATTTTTGAAGCCTGTTCCTGCTTGATGATATCGCAGAAGATGCATCGCTCCTTATAGTTATAGTACGCCTTCGCCCCCTGAAGTTCTTCGATCACGTTTCGAGGGACGATCGGCAGCGCGATGAGCTGGGAATGGGTATGCTCGAGGGTGGCCCCCGCCGCCTCGCCGTGGTTTTTAAACAGCAGTATGAACCGAAACCGCTTGTCTTTTTTTAAGTCCAGGATCCGGTCCCGAAAACTCCACAGGACCTCTTCGACCTGCTTGTCCGTCAAAGTGGCCAGGGTCTGTTTGTGATCCGGGGTCTCGATGATCACCTCATGAGCCCCCACCCCGTTCATCTTGTCGTAAATCCCCTCCCCTTCCCGGTTGAGTCCGCCTTCGATCCGAAGGGCCGGGAACTTGTTCGCAACCACCCGTACATGCCATCCCGGACTATTGGGTTTTGAGCCCTCCGTTCGGTAGGCCAGGATCTCGGGCGGGGTCTTGTCCTCATTGCCGGGGCAGAAAGCGCAGAAGCGTTGCTCGACCCCCGGGACCGGGGCCGCGGGATGATAGTCGTTGGATCGTTTACCGCGTTCGGTGGCGATGATCACCCACCGGCCGACGATCGGATCTTTTCGCAGTTCAGGCATGGTAGAAAATCTCCTCCGTTTTGACGGGGTTGTTCACCGCTCGACGATCGCCATCGTGATCAAGCCTTCCCGGTTCCCTTCCAATGGAATCGCGAGCGGCCAGAGCGCCGCGAGACAGGAGCCCTGGTAGTTGGACTCCATGCCCTCCTCCGACTGTGAGATCGTCTCGATCGGGAAGCGCCAGAGACGCGCCGCCGGCTTGAACTCAAGACGGATCTCGATCCCCTGCCATTCATCCACCAGGTGAGCTTCCGTCACCTCTTCCAAAACGCCCGCGCTGCGAAGCTGCGTGTCTTCAACGATCTTGCCGGGAAAACGATAATACCGCTTCGGATCGGCGCCGGCCAGTAACGTAAGATTCAACTCGACAGCCCAAACGTAAGGCGTGAGGCGAGGGCTGCGGAAGGTGTACTTGACGGCCAGTTCGGCACGCGAGGCCCAAAGGCTGTATTCTTTTTCAACAGATAGAGACTGATCTTCCACCCTGCCCGTGCGACTAAAGGAGAGGATCGCCTTTTCCCGACCGGACTCCGCGGCGTCCGTGCCATAAGGTTGATCGGAGAAACCGCCGAGGTCCTCATACTGAGACGTCTCGAACTGCTCCAGCGTTGTATCGGATCGGAAGAGATGATCCCGGAAGGACCATCGGGGATGCCGATCGTAGACCAGTTTGCGATTAACGGCTGAGGCTTTCACGACGACGCGGTCATGGATCGAGGGGATGCCTTCGGACGCCTGCGCGGAGGAAGCCGGCGGCATCTTAAGTTTCCGGTGATAGGCCTCCGGACGCCGCATCGGCAGATGGGTCAGACAGACGGCCTTCGGCCGATAATCAATCTCGATCGCCGCGGCGCCGTCCGAGGGCTTCAGGTAAAGATTCATCCGGGATGTCTCAACCAGCCATTCCGGAAGGCCGTCCCGGTCCAGATCCGTCTCGGTCAGACGGACGGAGGATTCGGACGGATGAGCATCGAGGAGGTTCTCGGCCTTGATGAGGTGCTGGTACACGGCATGCCGCAGATAGTTCAGATAATATCCGCCGAACAGCCCGTGCCAGTAGACGTCATTCCCCTGGGCCCGGTAGAGTTCCTGTCGGGCCTCGGCGAGCCATTTGGACCTGGATCGGCCCGATGCCTTCTCCTTGAGAGCGATTTTGTCGCTGACATACTGGGCTTTTTTGTGCATCAGATTGATCTCGGGATATTTCACCAGGAAATGATTCCAGAAACCGCCGCGCAGGAAACCGGCAGCCGTCTCCTTCAGGCCCGATGCCTCAAGCCGGCCTATCAAGACCTCCCGCTCCAGTATCGCTTCGGTGGGCAGGGCCCATTCCATCATCTCCTCATAGGAGCCGGTGGGGAGATAGATGCGTCCGGTCGGCGGAGTCTGGGCCCGGTATTCGCCGAAGGTCTTCGTGGTGATCCAGCTTTGGTTTTGCTCCAGCAGGCCGAAGAACCGCTTCAGCCATCCGCCTGAGGCGGACTGGTCATACACCCAGCGATAGGTCCCCGGCCAGAGGCCGAACTTCTCGCCGTCGTCGGCATAGGTAATCGCGACCGGGTCGTCGCCGGCCAGTTGACCGAGATACTCGATCGTCTCCTCCGGCGGACGGAACGGAATGAGGTAACGCAGCCGCTTGCTGATCGGAAAGATGGACAGCGTCGTTCCCTCGCGCTCCGTCAGGTAATAACCGCGAAGGCTCTCGGGCTTGAGGCCGACCGCCTCAAAGTGGGTGTCATCTACGAGGGTATAGTCTACGCCGCACGCGCCCAGCAGCCCGGGAAGGGAAGGCTCCCAGACCCGCTCGGCCAGCCAGAGTCCCTTGGGATCGGCGCCCAACCGCCGTTTGAGGTGTCGGGTCATCATTGAAATCTGGCCAGCCCCGTCGCGCGCCGGGATCGAGGCCAGAATCGGCTCATAATATCCCCCCGTCAGGAGCTCGATCTGTCCCTGCTCCACACGTTTTCGAAGACCGTCCAGGAAGGCCGGCTCGTGCCGCTCAAGCCAGTCGAGCAACGGGCCGGTATAATGCAGCGAGACGCGAAGGGTCGGGTATTCGCCGAGCAGGTCAAAAAACGGACGGTAGCACCGGTCGTGGGCCTCCCGGAAGACATGCTCGAAGTTTCCGACCGGCTGATGATTGTGAATCCCGAGCAGCAGTGTGATCCGTCCCATCAGACGCTCCACATCAACTGCTCGAAATCCCGGTTCGGGACCTCCAGCGTAAGGTAACCGTTCGGGGGATAGGTCTCGACCACCTTCCCCTGCTCCCGGACCTCAACGATGAAATGGTGACGGTCCTTAGGCTTCCAGCCCAGCCTCTCGAACGGCACGGCCAGCTCGATGATCCGCCCCATCACAAGGGTCGTCACCTCCCCCAACGGCTCATATCGAATCCCGTCGGGACTCCGCTGAAGGGTAAACCGCGGCGGGCCTTCGAGGCCGCAGGGAATCATCCATTGATACTCCGCCGGACCGCCGAAAAAATGGACATGAATCTCATACCGCTTTCGCTTCTCCGGTCCGCAGCCTTCCGCCGGATCGATGCGGAAGTAGCAATGCGTCAGATCAAATCCGTAGCAGACGGCCGTAATCAGGCGCTCCACCCCGAACCGCGTGCTGCGCCGCGTCGCGTCGTAACAACCGGCCCCCTGCCACTCAAAATACGTGGTCTGTTTTCCATCCAGCGTCGGGTGGATGAAATTCACGGGCTCGGTCGCATGCTTGACGGGATGGAGGTGGATGATCGGCCGCGAAAGGTATTCGGGAACCGCCTGTCCCAGATGCCGAAAGGCGGCGGCGAGGTGAGCCCGGAACAGCCGGTCGAACTCGTCGTCATGCGTGCTCGAGAAATCATCCCCGTACCACCAGAACCAGTCGCTGCCCTCGGCCGCATAGATCGCCTCCCACGCCGCTTCACGCTGCGCAGCCGGAACGGCGTCGTCGTTCAGAAGAGGCAGCAACGCCTTGCGCGTGCGGTTTAAATAATCCCATCCCCGATTCTCCTCATGGGAGCCGATCCAGATGTCGAAATCATGATGGATCCAGGAACCGGAGTAGAGATGGTGAATCCGTTGGTGAGGCGGATGGCGGTCAAGCTCATCTGTGATTCGGACGGTCCGAAAGGTTTCGGATTTTGAAAGCCGACGATACAACTCGGTCAGAAAGGGCCTTCCGCTTTCGGGATAATTCTCCCACGGGTTCTCGCCGTCCAAGATGATCGTCACAAACGACGGGCCTTTCTGGCCGGACGCCGCGTCATAAATGGCATGAAGCCGTTTGAAAAGCTCTTCGACCGCCGCGCGGGGATCCATTTTCCCCAGGGTGAAACTGATCAGGTTGGAGATCTCTTTATCACGGAATACGATCGCCAACTCGCGGCCGTCGGACCCCACGAGATAAGGCTGATAGAGCGTCTCCATTCGAGACGGGATGGGCATGGAATGCAGCAGGATCTCTTCGTCCGTCGCGATCCAGCGGATGCCGGCATCGGCCAGAAGCGGGATCACTTCCGGACAGACCGATCCTTCCGACGGCCAGAACCCCTGCGGCCTCCGGCCGAACAGACCGGCATGAAATTCCACCGCCCGCTCGATCTGCGTCCGCGCGTCCTCCGGCGCCCGGAATCGCTCCGGCATCGGCGCGTGAGCCATGCACCGCCGCGCGATGTCGGTATCGTAGACCAACGGAAGGATGGGATGGTAGAACGGGCTGGTGGTTAATTCGATCTGACCGGCCGATTCCAGGTCGCGGTAAAGCGGAATCACGCGACGCAGGATATCATATTGACATCGGATCACCTCGGCCTTGTCCTCTTCCGTAAATCCGCGCCCCTTGCGTCGGAATTCCTGAAGAACCGGCGATTCTTCCATGGACTTGAAACCGAACCAGGACAGGTTGAAAAGGACCTGGAGATCCCGATAGTCTTTTGTCGTAAACTGCGCGGCGGCCTGCTTGAGGCTGTCGTCGTCCCAATGGAGCCCCCGGCGCTGGAGAAGCTCATCATACCGCGGCCAGGGTTTCACCATCATCTCCCAGTTGGCCATGAAAAAATACCGCAACAGGAACTGCTGCTCCTTCGGTTCCAGCGCTTCCGCCGGCTTCAGCGTTCGCTCTAAAAACAGGTCCTTCGCCGATCCGTCTTCATAGTCCCGAAGCTGTTTCAGCAACGACGGCACCAGGTTGACGCAGGCGCGGATCTCCGGAAAATCCTTCAACAGGGCCGCCATGTCGTAGTAGGCCTTGATCGCATGCAGCCGCACCCAGGGGAGGGAATAGTCTCCGGTGAGAGGGTCTTTATAATAAGGCTGATGGTGATGCCAAAGAAAGGCGATCCTGAGGGGTTCCATTGTGGCCTTCCGAGTAGGAATTCATTCTAACATAAATCGCAGGCGTGAAGAAAGCGGGAGGGGGGACGCCAAAAGGAGTGGATAGATTTAAAATCTGTCCCCATTACGAAGCCAGCAACAGAGTGCGTTCGGCCTCTTTGGGCACCTCAACCAATACAAAGAAACCGGCCGGGTACAAGTAATCCTCGCCCGATTCATCAATCACTCGAAGATGATTCCCCTTCCCGGCGGCTTCATCCGGCAAAACCTGATAAATTTTGCGCGGCTTTAAATCGGGTTCGGTATCCGTAATGCAGACTGCAAATTTAATCTCTTGTTTGCGACGCGCTTTCATATTTTCCTAATCCAAATAGCGCTTGATCTTCATTTTTCTCTTGCCTATCCCCTGTGCTTCATACCAGTGCACTTCGGCTTTCTTTATTTTACCATCAAACAGGCGAACCGTCGCAACCCCTTTCAACTTTCTCCAACGTCCGTGGCCATACTGCTCGCGCAAGCGCGCAATGTCTCGGATCGATCGGCCAACGGCAATGGTTTCTATGTCCTCGATCTCTCCGATGATTTCGAAATACATCCGCACGCATCATATCAAAAGTCAGTATGGGATGCAAGCAACCCGAACCTTGGTTCATTCCGCCATCCCGCGTGGCGTGGCCTCGCACCCTTCGACAAGCTCAGGGCGCACGGCCACGCAGATAAACCTCAAAACTCAAATCCGCCTTAGGCGGACAAAACTACCGGGCGCACCGGAACCCGATGTTGAAGCTCGAGTGCGACGGCCCGTTGTCCGCGATCAGGGCAAAAACTCCGGCATCCGAGTCGTTGCCCCAGTAGCCGCCGCGGATCAGGGCCGTGGGAAAGTTTGTACTGCCGGCACCTTGAGCTGTAGCAGGATTGGTGCAGTACATCCAGTCGGCCCCATAGCTCGCACCGGCCGTGCCGGTCGAGGGGGCCCAGGGATTGGTATTCCCCTGCATCCAGTCGGCCACCCATTCCCAGACATTCCCCACCATGTCGTTCACGCCCCAGTTGGAGACGCAACTGCTGCGGGCGCCGGTGTTAGCCGGACCGGCGCTACTCACCACGCAATCCGTCGTACCGTTATCGGTTCCCGGATCCGGCGTCCCCGCAGCTGCCATCTGCCACTCGGCATTGGTCAAAAGCCGTTTCCCCGAAAGCGCGCAGGCCTGTTGCGCTTGAAACCAGGTGACACTGGTCGAGGGTAAAACACCCGGCTCGGAAACGGCATAGACCGCCGTGGTCCAGTTGCCGTTGGCCGGAAAAGTACCAGGATAAGCCGTCTGGCCAGTGAACACTCCATAGGCCGTACCGGTGCCATCAAAGACAGACCAGACCGAGGCCTCGTATTTGTCCACACATAACGGTCCGACTTTGACCATCACGTCATTGGCGCTGGTGCCTATACAGGAGGTGCCGGTGAAGAATTTATCCCGCACCTGATTGGCCGTGTCAGGGGCCGGAATCGAATCAATCGCCGTGGCCAGTGCGCTGAAATTCGCATTCACTTCGGCCGCCTTGGCGGTCGTCCCGGTCGTGAAGGTGTTCGGCACCGTCGTCGCCGCATATCCCGCTGTCGTCACACTCAACACCGATAGAACTAAAAAACCGATCGTCTCGGTCATCGAAAAGCGTTTCTTAAATATTCGTCTCATGGTTGGTCTCCTTATTTGTGTCTTCCATGTATCACCGTTCAATCCGTAATCCGAAATTTGAAATCCGAAATCTTGCTATCCCCACTTTCCCTGATCCCAGCCCATCTGATCCCAGGTGGAACCTTCCGCCGGATTGGGCGACGCCGCTCCACCACCGCCTCCACCGCCATGACCGCAGCCGGCCAGCAGCCCGGCGAAGAACACAAGAAGGAGCAGAAATGGTTTAAGTCGTTTCATTCGCATCACCCCCTTTCACATAGAAATAAAAAAGCCCGCCCCGGTTCATTCCGATCAATACATGAAACCGACGCAGGCTTTTTAAGTCCCCCAGGCCCTTCTCATTGGCCGGGACCCGGGTTTGAGCGTTACCCCGCGACCGACTCCAATCTCTGTTCGTTTTGAATTACGACCGTTGGACGGGAATTGGGTTTTGGAATGGGAAGCCTCTTTTGTTTGAGCAGCGCAACATGCTCTTCCATTCCCCATTTGGCCTTATACAGACAGTCCTCAATGGAGTGGCCGATGCCTGTAAATCCCTCCAAGTCCGGTGAATAAAATCCGAAAAAGTTTGGATCTTCCGTCGCCTCAATCACCAGAGAGTATTTTAGATCAATCATGTTCCCCTTCGCCCCCTTTCCTTTAAACCCGCGGCCTTTAAAATGGCATGACAAGTTCCGGTGGGTATCTCCTTTGAACCATGATAGTCGAGACGGATCAATCTGTCCATACCTTCTTTCCCATAGTACCGAATAGAACCTTTCTCTTTTACAACTCTAAAACCGTTTTGTTCCAACAGCCGAACAAGCTCACTAAACTTCATGACTCCTCCGGCGTAGTCGGTGATGGAAATCCCTGTCGCCTATGGCGAGAATATACCAGAATGCCTTTAATGAGGCAAGGAAAGGTCGGTCTGGACTAAATTGGACATTGCTGTAGATTCAGGATGTCTTGTCTTCGCTCATTCCTTCATCCCGCGCCGCGTGGCCTCGCACCCGCCTCAGGCGGGCGCACGACCACGCGCCCCAAACTTCAAATGTCAAATCCGCCTTAGGCTCCGCCTGAGGCGGACAACACTACCGGGCGCAACGGAACCCGAAGTAGCTGCTCGAGAACGACGGCCCGATGTGCGAGTACAGCGCAAAAACCCCGGCAAACGTGCCGTTGAACCAGCTGCCGCCGCGGAGCAGCGCCGTGGGAAAGTTTGTACTGCCGGCACCTTGAGCTGTAGCAGGATTGGTGCCGTACATCCAGTCGGCCCCATAGCTCGCACCGGCCGTGCCGGTCGAGGGGGCCCAGGGGCTGGTATTCCCCTGCATCCAGTCGGCCACCCATTCCCAGACATTCCCCACCATGTCGTTCACGCCCCAGTTGGAGACGCAACTGCTACGGGCGCCGGTGTTGACTGCATTTGCGCTGGCCACGGCGCAATCGGTTGTGCCGTTATCCGTTCCCGGGTCGGGAGTGAGCTTCCCCTCGAATTTCGTCTTCCAAGGATAGTGTAAAATGGACGTAACCTTGGAGGCGAAGATGATCAAGATTCCGAAGCAGGAGTACACGGCGGCGTTTAAGGAACAGGCGGTGAAGCGAGTGGCGGAGGTGGG
>JACQCA010000033.1 GCA_016201865.1 Nitrospirota bacterium | reverse complement strand
GGCAAGGACGTGTTTGTACACTTCTCTGCAATCTCGGGTGACGGATACAAGTCGCTTGACGAAGGTGAAGCGGTCGAGTTTGAAGTGACCCAGGGACCGAAAGGCCCGCAGGCGTCGAACGTTGTTCGGCTGTCGTCTCAAACGAGATAAGACAAGCCTGTTAATAAAAAGCCCCCTGTGTGAACCGCAGGGGGCTTTTTTGTTTCTGTCGCTTTAGATCGAGGTCGTTCGGAAGGCGTTTATAAATGGAAGAGATGTCCGCCTTCTATGCGTTTGCGAACTTGCCCGCCATGGGACCGGAACGCACTTTTCCCCAGGTCTTCGCCGGGTCGATTTGCTTGTCCGGGTTGATCTTCTTCGCCTTCTCCAGAAGCGCTTCCTTCGATTCGGGCCAGGCCGGATCCGAAATGCAGCACTCGTCCACCGGACAGACCGCGGCGCACTGAGGCTCGTCAAAATGGCCGACGCATTCGGTGCAGCGGTCATACGAGATGACATAGATCCCATCGCCTACCGCGATGCCTTCCGTCACGTTGCACTCTTTTGCCTCCGACGCGCTCCGATTCTCAAAGATCGCCTCATTGGGACATTCGGGCAGACATGCGCCGCAGTTGATGCAGTTATCGGCAATCAGTAATGACATAGACTTTCCCCTTTCTTAATGGTTGGCGCGTTTTGTCAATCCGGTTCATCCGCAATTTTATCCGCCTATCACCGCGTCATCGCTTTTTTATGGTAGCGAATTTATTTTAACGCACCGATTTCAACGTAGTCAACACAAAATTTAGCAATGTTTTTTAGGGGCTCGCGTCGCCCCCTCCGCCGGCATAGCCGGACGGAGCCTCCCCCTCTCGCTCGCCTTGCTCGCTGGGTAGATCCCCACGGGTTTGTTCGCGGGTATCTACCGTCTGCTGTATTTGTATTATCCCATCTGCCGGTGAAAAACGCGACTGCTCAGGCCGATGCTGACGGCATCAAACGCCAAAAGGATGACCAAAACCCTGACGATCCCGCCCCAGGCCCAGCCTCCGATGATGAGATCCCGGACAGCCTCGATGGCGTACGTCATCGGGTTGAATCCGGCCAGAAAAGCCATCCAGTCCGGCATCGCCTGAATCGGGACCAGGGCCGTCGAGAGAAAGATCAGGGGCAGCGTCAGAAATCCCATCAGCGCGAAAAAGTTGCCGTGGCCCTTGATGGCGAAGGCCAGCGTAAGCGAGATCGCAATGAGTCCCAGACCGAAAAGAAGACCGACCAGCATGATGAAAGCCAGTCCCACCAGCCCGCTGTGAGGATACACGCCGAACAGAATGAAAGCCACCAGGAGGATGATCAGGATCTGGACCGACGTGATGCCCATGACGAAGATAAACCGGCTGTAGATCAGCGAATTCCGGCTGATCGGCGCCGAAAGCAACCGCTCCAGAAAACCGCTCTCCTTGTCGAATAGAAGATCAACCCCGCCGGACAGTCCGCTGTTTAAAACCGTCATCACCACCACCCCGGCCGTCAGGAAGGTGATATAATTCGGCGCCTGAAAACCCGGGATCTGGGCCGTCTTCTGAAAAAGATTTCCAAACAGGATCAGCCAGAACAGCATCGGCTGGATCAGCCCGAAGATCATGCTGATCCGTTCACGCGACAGTCGCTTGACCGATCGCATCGTCAGCGCCATTGTTTCTTGAATGAATAGCTTCATAGCAATGCGCTATCCTCCTTGATCTTGTGGCCCGTATAGGTGATGAAGACGTCCTCCAGCGTCGGGCGAGAATACTGGATCGCGAGGATCGGGTGGCCGTGGTGATGAATCTTTTGGATGAGCGGGGCGAGCGCCTCTTCGTTTGAGGTGACGCGAATCTCCAATTCATGGCTCGCCGGAGAGACCTTGACCTCGTTCACGAACGGCAACTCTTTTTTCAGTGTTCCGGCCAGCGCATCCAGCCGGTCCTGAAGCGGGCCGAACTGGACCGTCACCCGATCTCCCCCCAGGCCTTTTTTTAATTCCTCCGGCGCGCCCAGCGCCGCGAGACGCCCTCGATCCAGTATCGCGATTCGGTCGCAAAGCTGGTCCGCCTCGTCGAGGTAATTGGTCGTCATCAAAATCGTGAGTCCTCCCCGCTGCAACCGGCGGATGTAGTCCCAGATCCGGATACGGCTCTCCACATCCAGGCCCAGCGTCGGCTCGTCCATCACGAGAATCTTGGGATTCGGAATCAGGCCGCAGGCGATGTCGAGCTTCTTCTTCATACCGCCGGAATAATTATTCACCAGATCATCCGCCTTATGGGACAGATCCACAAGCTCCAGAACCTCCTCAATCCGCTTCTTAGCCTCCGGTCGGGTCAGATGATAGAGGTCGGCCACCAGGATCAGATGCTCACGCCCGGTGAGAAAACGATCCACCGCTTTTTCCTGCGGAACATACCCGAGCGCCTGACGGACGTCCCGAGGCTGCGTCACGACATCGTAGCCCCAGACCTTCACCTGGCCCCCGGTGGGTTTTAATAGGGTAAGGACTATCCGGATCGTGGTCGTCTTCCCGGCGCCGTTCGGTCCTAAGATCCCGAACACCTCGCCTTTCTCGACCGCCAGGTTCAAATCCTCCACGACCTTTTTTCCGCCGAAGGTCTTCGTCAGATTCCGTATCTCAATCGCTTTCATTGAATCCCTCATCGAGCAGGCTGCACGGCCTGAAGGTCCGATCTTTTTTTCTTGACCCGTCCGGGACGATGATAACGCGTCCGGTCTGGAAGATCCGCGTCCGAGAAGGCCGAGATGCGCTCGGCGCATTTATTGCAAGCCCCGCAATGCATATTTCCAAGAGGTTTGAGACATGAAAACGTCAGCTCCAATGGAAGTTGCCGGCCTTGCTCCATCACCTCCTGCTTGATCAGGTTCGAGAAGGGCGTGATGATCTCGAACCGGCGGCCGAACGCCCGTTCGACCAACCGCTCGAAGCCGGAAAAGAAGTCCGGCGAGCTGTCGGCGAACCGATTCGTTTTGAGCGGTCCCAGCGCGATCGCGTCAATGTCGTTCAGGCTGCAGTAAACGGCCGCTTTGGATAACAGGATCAGGTTGCGCCCGGGCAGATAGACCTCTTTCCAGTCCGATGCCTCGTCCGGAACGTCCTTGCCGCTCATGCTCCAGTGGGCTCCGTAGACGTCCTTCATCGGGAGGTCGAGAACCTGCAACGGGCCGATCGCGGGATGAGCCACCGCACTTAAAAAACGGCGGAGCCAGTACATCTCGGCTTTTTCCCAGACCAGGCCGTTCCGTATGTAGACCGGGATGACTCGTGCGTACCGCTCGGTCATGGCGACGAGCAGTATGCTTGAGTCCGCGCCGCCGCTGGCCAGCACGCAGACCGAACCCGGATTTTTTTCCGTCTGTTTTAAGACTGTTTTCTGCGCCAAGGACGATCCTGATTCATTCGATAGATTGTTAAAAGGAGTTGTTACTTTACCAGAGGTATGGACCTAAATCAAGTGATTCGGGATAAAACTTCTTTCACCTTCATCTCAATTTCATCCCGTATTTTTCGAAATTGCTCGGGTGGAAGATTGTTGGGGTCATGAATATTCCAGTCCTCGCGGTGTTTGGCCTGAACATAAGGACATTCATCGCCGCAGCCCATCGTCACCACGATATCGTATTCAACCGCCGGAATATCGGCGAGCGATTTGGAGTCATGCCGGGCGAGATCATAGCCGACTTCACGCATCGACTCGATCGCTTTCGGATTCACCTTTCCGGATGGACGGGAACCGGCGGAGTAAATTTCGAGTTTCCCGTTACCATAAATGAGGGCAAATGCCTCGGCGATCTGGCTGCGGCACGAATTTTCGACACAGACAAACAAAAGCCGTTTCATTGAGACGGCTCCTGCACATTAACGCAGCATCCCTTTTCCTGCACACATCGGCATCCCCAGATGCCGAGATACACGCCCAAAAACGGGGCGACGATATAGATCCATAACGATTGGAGGTGACCCGAGATAACGGCCGGCGCCAGTGAACGTGCGGGGTTCATCGAGGCGCCCGTAATCGGACCTGCGAACATTGCTTCGAGCCCGACAATGGCGCCGATGGCGACGCCGGCCATCACACCAGTTTCCTTTGCCCCGACCGAGACGTTGAGAATGACGAACATCAGCATCAGCGATAAAATGATCTCAAGACCAAACGATTGTGCAATTGAGCCCGCCGGAATCGTAGCGCCTAAGGTTGCGTGTTGTGGAAAAAGAAGACGAAGCACAACGCTTGCTAAAAATGCGCCTCCGCATTGGCTGATCAGATACGGCAGCACTTTTTTACCGGGAAAGCGTCCCGCGACCCAGAACCCAAACGTCACGGCCGGATTGATGTGTGCGCCCGAAACATTCCCCAGCGTGTAAATCATCGCCGTCACAATCAGCCCGAAGGTCAAGGAGACGCCGACATGCGTCACCGATCCGCCCGTGACATCATTAATGACGATGGCGCCGGTTCCCGCAAAAACAAGCGCAAACGTTCCGAAGAGTTCGGCAAGATAGGTTTTCATTTTTTGGGTCCTTGTATAAGCGACAGGGACTGAGGATCAAAACCGCTCCGCCGTGGTTTCGCAGCCGGTTCCAGCGTATTGTTAGGCATCGTCGTCGCGACGATCCCGATTGAGTAGCCAGATTACTACCGCTCCAATACCCATCCAGGCGAGGCCGTCCCTCTGTTGTTTTCTCTGGGCCTGCCGAAAAACGTTTCTTTGGAGCCATGCTAAAGCACGATTGGGGTCCTTGTAAAGCGGGAGATATTTCATCCCCTTGAGAAACCCCGGAAGTTCGATGCCTTCATGCAGCATTACAGGGATGACTGGTTTCGTATGAGCGCGCGCGGCTCCGATTTCCTGGGGAACCCATTCGGAAGATTTGGCGTTGGTACTCCAAAGCAACAGGAAAAGGTCACATCCCTTGATAGCCTTTAAAATCGATGGTGTTAACTCAGAACCTGGCGCCAAAGAGTATTCTGCCAGGAATACTTGGGAGCCGGTTTTCATGAGAAGACGCCTTATATCGCGTGCACGGGCAAGATCCTTCGTCGAGTAACTGATGAAAACTGAGAAGGCCATAACAAACTCGGTTAAGGTATGTGTCAAACGAGTCTGTAGAAAAACCCCATCGCAATGTCGTCCAATGGGGCGAACCGGTCGAGCGGCAGGCCGGTTCGACAATGTCGTCATCGTTTCGTGCCAGCCTTGCCGGTTGTCCTCATTTCCCCGTGACTGGTGGCCCGG
>JACQCA010000032.1 GCA_016201865.1 Nitrospirota bacterium | reverse complement strand
GGGACCCACTCTAAAACCAATTCGAGCCCCCGGCAATCCCCCTTGATGGGGGGATGAAGGAGGTACTCGGCTTCTAATGGCTTTTACGATGGTTTCGCCCGGATGGATGTATGGGGGTTGAAATTTTTAGGATTTCGTGTTATATCTTTCCATTATTAAAGGCTTAGTCCGAGCTTATGTACTTCCATCACAGCAAGGTCAAGGGGCTATTAGAGTTCATTCGCTGGGTCCACACCCATCCTCCCTGGGAGGACCCGAAGGGATTTTTTAACGTTCTGCATCAGGTCATCCCATGCGACTATTCTCTCACCTTTATGAAAATGGATCCCACGACGTATAAGATCGTTCCCTTCCCTCTGACCCTTTCAAATGGTGGCGGAGACGACCCAGCGGTCATCCGGGACTACAATGACCACTTTTGGCAATTTAAGAAACCCATTCTCGATCGGATTATGAAAAGGCAATTTCAGGCCTTCCATGTGCCGAACACTCTCAAAACCTATTTACCCAAGGCTCAGTTTGAGGAATTCCAAACCGACTTTTGGCAGAAGCATAAGATACGGTTTTGTTATGTACGATATATGAAAACTCCCCAGGGGTGGTTCGGCATTTATCTCGCTCGGTACTTAGGTGCCCGAGATTTCTCTGAAGAAGAAGAAATGTGTCTTGATCTCCTCGCCCCTCATGTGGAATTGGTGGCGGCGCATGGCGACTCAGAATCGCTTTGCTTGTTCGCCGATGCACAAGGTCAGATTCTTACTCTGGACCCTCAGGCCGAAACGATGTTCCAAAGCATGCCCGCCTTTGCCGCCCGGCTCCGTACGGTTCTCCCCGGATGGATACGAGAGTGCTCGTCTAAACCTCTTAAACCCTTCCGGGTGGACATCCAAGACAGGGGACTTATCTACCACTTCCGGATATCCCCGGCCGGAACAGGGCGGTCTCCACTGTTTCGGGTGAGCTGGACCTCCTCCAAGCCAGAGCCGCCGCTCCCGGCGAGTGTCTTAGGAGCCTTTGCCCTTCAATATCGCCTCTCTCCCCGAGAGCGTGACGTCCTGGCCTGCGCGGTGACCGGCAAACAGATGAAGGAGATGGCCCAACAGCTCGGTCTGGCCGTGGACACCGTCAAGGAATACTTGGGCTCGCTCTATCACAAAGTTGGGGTGGACGGCCGCGGGCCCCTGGTGGCTAAAATTCTCTCCCAAGTCGCGTTCGCACCCTTAACGACACTGCCCAGCCCGTTGGATAACACCGAGCTGTTGTAAGAGGCTCAGTTCATAAACCTGTGGAACCTGGCGTTGTAGGGTGCTACTTACCCACACGCTTCAAGACATCCGACAGCTCTTGATCCTCCATCACCGGGGCAATTTCCACTTTCATCAAGTCACTCCATTGCAGTGCGAATTCCGCCAACGCCTTGGGATCATCGCTTTCCAGCAGATCAACCCCTCCGCTCATGTCAAGCCGTGTCCAGCGCCCTAATAGTTTCGCCCCCTTGGGTGGTTGTCCTCCCGTCTTCTGGAACCGTGCAATGGCCTCCGCACGCTTCTCCTTATCTGGGATTAAGGTGAATGTCAGAATAAACTTCATGGTCTGCCTCCTTTTGTTAGACTATTCCCTACCCTCACATTCTTTATATGTTAAACAACACCAGTGTAAGAGCGATTCGAGACCGTAGCAATCCCCCCACATGGGGGGATTACCTACGCTCATTACGATGCCTATGCTCACTACGAAAGGAGATCATCCAATGTCAACAGAAGAGAACAAGACCCTATCACTGCTGAATTGCATCCAGTTCAACCAAGAAAGGAGAAACATCCCATGTCAACAATCATCGCCGTGTTTGATGTGCCGGGAATGACATCCGGGCAGTACGACCAAGCAGTCAAAGATTTGAAAGCGGCTGGCGCAGGTAGCCCAAAGGGGCGTCTGTATCACGTGGCCTCTTCCAAAGCAGCGGCTGGTTTGTGGTGGACGTTTGGGAAACCGCTGAGCTGCTCAACTAGTTTGCTCAAACGCTCATGCCTATTCTTCAAAAGAATGGGGTAACTCCACCACAGCCTCAAGTCTATCCCGTGTATAATATTATCAAGGGATAGAACACGAGTGGAACTATTAAGTACATAGTCCAGTACCATCTCTACGTTCTCCAGAAGATCCATGCCGGACAGAAAGCCGCAGATGAGGGGAAAGTTATCCCCCATGAAGACGTCAAGTGCAAATTCGCCAAACGGCTCGAATAATTTGGTCTCATCCTGCAGAGGCGATTCCAAGAAAAATCAGCAATAAAAGATAGCAATGACGCGCTTCCATTTGGTAGAATAACCGTCAGGCAATGGTATGAGAGGAGGAAGTCATGAGTCAGAAAAACTTGATCGAAAAGATCAAAGGAATCGAGTTGCAACTGGAAGTGTTAAAGGGATCTTTGGCCAAGGCGAAAAAGGGAGGCGGTCTGAAATCCCTCAAGGGGGTTGTGAAGGAGCAGTTTTCAGATGAGGAGATATCGGCAGCCGAGATAAAGTTTAAGGAGCCTCGGTGATCTGTGTGGTGGACACCCACGCCCTGGTGTGGTACTTGAGCAATGATCCCAAGCTCAGCAAGACGGCGCTCTCTCGATTGGAAGATCGCCAGGTGCGCATCATTATCCCCGTGATCGTCTTAGCCGAGGTCAAGCATCTCTTTTCACGTCGAAGAATCACCGTTTCCATGGAAGTCATTTTAGAAAGAATCGCTGAGGATGACCGATGTATGGTTTATCCCTTTGACCTTTCCTGTTTAGAAGCCCTTCCCACTGATTTAGATTTGCATGACGGGATGATTGCAGCCACGGCATTGGCCCTGAAAGATCATTTCGATCCGGAAGTCTTCGTCATTACAAAGGATCAGGAGATCAGAGGATCTGGATTGATTCCAGTCCTCTGGTAATCTTCTCGCAACTGAAGACATGCCTTTCATCTCTACGGCCAAGTCATTTCGGTTCGAGATATGGGATTTGAACCCCCAGATGATCCCAAGCCCCGCTGCTTGACTCTTTATCTCCCTTTCCTTATAACAAATGCAAGCTATGTCGAAGCTCTCAGATGAAAATAGTGAATGCGGCCCGTCATGGAAGAGCTGAGAGACCGCAGTTCTGAGTGGTTTGTGCCTCGGTGGGGACCATCGAAATTCAGAATCTTTGTCGGCCTCCTTTTCCTTCCCTATACCGGAATGGTGCTTTCCTTTACCGTGATCGGCTCGATGCTGGCCGATACCATCTATTGGGATCGTGTCGCCGCGGCGGTCGTCATCTACTTTTTAGGTTTGGGGATTGCGGCCCATGCCTTGGACGCCCTCGGAAGCAAAAAGACCAAACCCTGGGGTGAGCACTTTACTCGAACGCAATTATGGATAATGGCCGTTTCGGCTTTAGGGGCCGCTTATGCGATTACGATCTATTACATCATCACCCGCGGCCTATCTTTTTTTTGGATCATTGCGATCCTTGAAGGGTTCTTCGTCTTTGCCTATAATCTCGAATGGTTCGGCGGAAAGTTTCATTCCGACGGTTGGTTTTCATTTTCATGGGGGATATTGCCCGTGATGGCGGGTTACATGATGCAGACGAATCGGATCTCATTGGCCTCTGCGATCGTGGCGGTTGCAATGGGGTTCCTCAGTTATGTGGAAATCAGCGCCTCGCGACCCTATAAGGATCTCAAAAGGAGTCGGCCTTCGCCCGGAAGCGGACGGTCTCGGCAAGAAGAAATGATGCAGTACGAGAAGATCCTCAAATCCATCAGCCTTGGGGTTATCCTGTTGGGCCTGGGTCTTTTGATTTTCCGTTTTTTCCAGTAACGATCGCGGCGGAACCGACGATCAGGCGTTCAACCGTGATCTGGGTGAAGCCGCACTGGCGCAGTGAAGCGATAAAGTCGGCAAGCCAGGTGGAGTTATGCACCACCTGCGGAAGTTCGTGAAAGATCGTGCGCCACTGGGGATAAAACCGGCTTACCACAGTTTGGAGAAGTTTAAAATAGAATTCCCACAAGAGCGCGATCAGCGGGTTGTTCGGGTAGGTGAAGTCATGCATGATGAAGAGACCGTTTTCTTTGAGCATCCCTTTCACGTTCCGGGTCAGTGTTTTGAGGTCCGCATATTTAGGGAGGTAGGAGGCCGTGACGCAATCAAACAGCTCTTTGAATGAGACCTCCTCCGCTCGTTGGTGAAGGAACTTGGCATTGGTCAGATGAAGTTCCTTTGCCTTGGCCCGAGCAATGTCGAGGTATTCCTGCGTGATATCGACGCCGATCACATGACAGTCGGGTAACTTTTGCGCAATCGCGAAGGTGACGATTCCTGTTCCGCAGGCTAAGTCCATCACTCGTCTCGCAGAGGGCGGCACCTTTGCGAGGATCTTCTTCTTCCAAAACTTATCGCATCCGAAGGTTCCAAAATAGACCATCGAGTCATAGGTCTCTCCGGTTCCTGCAAAAAGTCGTTGAACCAGTTCTTGTCGCGAGTCGGCCATGGAAAATTAAGATAGTCTGATCGCCCGCCGCTGTCAAGCGGCTTGACTCTTTATGCCGCTTCCCTTATAACATGTCTGCTGCGGTTCGCAGCATGCAGGCAGGCGCAGGCGATGTCGAAGAAACTGGATACAGCGGACGAAACCTATATGCGCTGGGCGTTGAGCCTGGCTGAGCGGGGAGCGGGCCGGACGAGTCCGAATCCGATGGTCGGCGCCGTCATCGTCAAGGCTGGCCGGATTGTCGGCGAAGGGTATCATCGTCGCGCGGGAGGCCCTCATGCCGAAGCGGTTGCCTTGAAGAAGGCCGGCGCCAGGGCCAAAGGCGCCACGCTCTATCTCAACCTGGAACCCTGCTGTCATCTCGATAAACGCACTCCCCCCTGCGTTCCTCTCATTATCCGGAGCCGGATCAAACGGATCGTGATCGCGATGCGGGATCCCAATCCCAAAGTCAATGGAAAAGCAATCGCGATTCTGCGTCGTGCAGGAATCCAGGTTACGGAAGGCGTCTTGAAGCACAAAGCCCTCCGACTCAACGAGGTGTACGTCAAGTATATTACGACCGGCAAACCGTTTGTCATCTCGAAAGCTGCGATGAGTCTCGACGGGAAGATTGCATTCAAGAAGGGCTCTTCAACTTGGATCACAGGTAAGAAGGCCCGGTTTCAGGCGCACCGTCTTCGGAATCAGGCGGATGCCGTACTGGTCGGGATCAATACCGTATTGACGGATGATCCGCGATTGACCACACGCCTTTCCGGGATGAGGAGCCGCGATGCCCACCGCATCGTCCTGGACAGCACGCTGAAGATTCCGTTGACCGCTCGTCTGTTGACTCAAACATCAAAAGTAAAAACGATCATCGCCACGACACGGCGCGCCCATCCGGATAAAATACGCGCGCTTGAGCGGGCGGGTGCAACGGTCTGCACCGTCAAGGATCGAGACGGACAGGTTGATCTTTCCGAGCTGATGACCGAGCTCGGCCATAGAGGGATCGCCAGCGTGCTGATCGAGGGCGGAGGCAAGATAAACGCCTCGGCGTTTCGTTCCGGTATCGTAGACAAACTCATCTGGCTTATCGCGCCTAAAATTATCGGTGACCTAAACGCCGTGGCTGTTCTGGAAGGGTCCGTTGGGTCGGATCCGAACCAACCCGTGTTGGTTCGCAACCTCTCGATCACGTGCGTCGGCGAAGACGTTATGCTGGAGGGCTATCTGTGAGGATCTTCGTGACCGGAGGCACCGGCTTTGTCGGCCGAGAGGTGACGCGCCAGCTCCATGCGGCCGGATATAAGGTCCGGTGCTTGGTCCGCGACGTTGAGCGGGCCAAACGGCTTTTACCTTCAGCCGTGGAATTGCATCCCGGCGACCTGACCGATCCGGAAGGTTTAAAGCCCGGCTTGCAAGAGTGTGAGGCCGTGGTCCATCTCGTTGGAATCATCATTGAGAAAGGCCGTTTCACTTTTGGACTAATTCATCTCCAGGGGACGGCGGCCCTTTTAAAGGCATCTGCAGATGCGGGGATCAAGCGATTCGTTCACATGAGCGCGTTGGGCAGCCGTCCGGATGCAAAAAGCCGTTACCATCGGACCAAGTATCAAGCAGAGCAGGCCGTGATCCAAAGCGGCCTGGACTGGACGATCTTCCGGCCGTCCGTGATCTTCGGACCCGGTGATCAATTTGTCAACCTCATCGCCCGCATCATCCGATCCGCTCCCGTTGTGCCGGTGATTGGTCAAGGGGAATCCCGGATCCAGCCGATCTCCGTCCGAAATGTCGCCTCCTGTTTTGCGCTCGCGGTCGGGAATTCATTGAGCTATCGTAAAATTTACGAGCTGGGCGGACCTCAGCGCCTGACCTACAATCAGATCTATCAAATCATCGCCGGGGTCCTTGAAAAAAGGAAAAAGGCCGTTCATATTCCGATTCCGTTGGTCAAGCCTGGCGCGCTGATCTCGGAATTGTTATTGCCCAACCCGCCGATCACGCGGGAGCAGTTGATCCTGCTTCAGGAAGACAATGTCTGTGATTCAACCGATGCGGTCCATGACTTTAGTTTGGAACTGCTGAGTTTTGAAGAAGGCATACGGGAATTTCTTAAACCGTGACACCCTAAAGGAGGATCGGATGCGGAAAATGACCGGAATTTTGCTGGTGGTATGTCTTGTGGGCTGGCTTTATCCGGGAAGATCGGCGGCGTATGAGAACACGTTCGAAACAGTTTTCAAAGACGGATTTTATGGCGGCCTGGCCGGGGCGCTGGTCGGGGGAGCCGTCCTCGTGTTCCAAGACAAGCCCGGCGACCATCTGAATTATCTCAGCTACGGCGCCGCGATCGGCGTGCTCGTCGGCGTGACCTTCGGAGTCGTCGGCGCAACTCGGTCGATGGCCGAGATCGACGATCACAAACTGGTTTTTCATCTCCCCGTGCCGCAAGCAGAGGTTCTTCCATTAGGTTTGACTCGGCGGGAACTGATCACGTCCATGGATCTACTGACGGTTCGGTTCTAAAGGGTCCATGAAGACGAAGGCCGATTATGGATCATCCTTCCGGCTGCTCTGCGTCATCAGCCTTCTGGCCTTCATCAGCTACGACCTGATCCGGTCGCCGCTCCTGCCGCTCTTTGCGGAGCGGCTCGGGGCGCATCCGGAGGCAATCGGCCTGATCGTGGGCATCTCGACCGTCACGGGCATTTTTTTTAAACTTCCGGCCGGAACGGTATCGGATCTTCTCGGTCGCCGCCGGCTTCTCTTCATCGGACTGTCGGTATTTGCCGCCGCGCCGTACTTCTATTTTTGGGTGGATCAAGTTTGGCAGCTCATGGTTCTGCGCGCTTTCCACGGGTTGGCCACGGCGGTTTTCGCGCCGGTCGCGATGGCCGTCGTCGTGGATCTGTTCCGCGAGGGACGTGGAGAGGCCTTGAGCTGGTACGCCTCCTTCAGCCAGGCCGGGCGGTTGTCGGGCAGAATGATCGGAGGGTACCTCTTGGTCTGGTTCGGTTTTCAGCAGACCTTTGCGGTCTGCGCCGTGATCGGTGTCGTTCTGATCGCGCTGTTTTTGATGCTGAAGCTGCCTGAAGATCGACCGACCGCACCGGCAGTGCGGCATGAATCCTCCTCAGCGCTTCTCAAAGGACTCCGAGAGGTGGGGAGCGACCGACGAGTGCTGGTCACAAGCGGAATGGAGGCGATCTTGATGACGGCCTCCGGGGCCCTGATGGCCTTCCTTCCATTGTACGGGATCAAGGTCGGTCTGCATGCAGGAGAAGTCGGGCTGCTGTTCGGCGCGATGGGAGTCGCCTCGATACTGGCCAAGCCGGTGATGGGCCGCATCTCGGACCGGATCGGACGCCGCCCGCTGATCGTTACGGGCCAGATGATCTGCGCGGCCGTCATGATCGCGATTCCCTGGACGGCCGGTTTCGTCGGTCTGCTTTTCCTGTCGCTGATCTTCGGTTTCGGAGAGGCCGTGATCGGCTCGTCCACTTCAGCAATGGTTGCGGACCTCTGCAAGGAGAAATCGTTGGGCTCGGCGATGGGCGTTTTCGGAACGATCATGGACATCGGACATGCGAGCGGTCCGATCCTGACGGGGTTTCTGATCGGGATCTCCGGATACACCGGGGCCTTTGGAGGAATCGGAATTCTATTGGTGGTTGTGACGATGGTTTTTGCCAGGACCGTTCGAACGATCTGAGTCAAAGAAGGCGGCCGAGCCAGCGGCGAGGGTCAAGACCTCGCTTCCATAGACCTTGATAGCTCGTCCGGCCTTGAAGAACCTTCCCGTACGCCGCAAGCCATTCCGGATGCCGTGCCGTTAATCGGAAGGCGAGATGGGGGAAGCGGTAGACGATCCACGCGATTCGGAACGCGGCCGAAAGTTCGGGCTCGATTTCTCTTCGGATGGAGTCGTCGTAGGACGTCAGAGGTTTTCCCTCTTTGAGAAAATCCGAGACCGCCTGTGCCGCCAACCGTCCGCTCCAAACGGCATAATAGATCCCTTCTCCTAAAAAGGGGTCCATCAGACCGGCCGCGTCTCCGACCAGGACTCCGCGTCCATGAACACGAGAGCCGGCCTTCGGCGAGAAGTGAGGGATGAGATGGCCGATCGTCCGCTGCGCAAGCGCCAATGGGAGCGCGGGATGATCTTGCGCAAATTGACTGTAAAGGGCGCGGAGGTCTTGACGGTCTTGGCGGAATGTGGCCAGACCGCACGAGAGATGATCGGCCTTTGGAAAAATCCAGGCATAGCCGTGGCGAACCGTGTCGATATCAATCAGAACCGTATCGCCGGCCCATGAGCGGTCGGGCGCCGGGGCCGTTTCGCTTTCGATCGCAACGCCGAGGGAGTTGAGAGTCACTGGAAAGAGAGTTTTAGCCACGAGGCTCGGCAGTCCGTCCGCTCCGATGATCGTGCGGGCAAGAAACTCTCCGCGCGGCGTTTTCACCTGGATGGAATCATCGAGCGATCGAACATCCTCGGCCGGTTCGTTTTCGCGAATCTCGCACCCGGCCCGTCGCGCCTGATCCATCAGATAGGCATCGAATCGGTCCCGCATTGTCATATAGGCGATCGGCGCGTCGAAGGCGACCTCGAAGGAAGGCGCACCTTGGCAACTCATCACCAGACGAGTCACGGTCTTTTCCACGACGGCATGGTATCCCCGGCCGATCAGATTATCCAGCCGAATCGATAGGCCTCCGCCGCAGACCTTGTAGCGGGGATGTCGCTTCTTCTCCAGCGCGAGCACGCGGCAGCCTCGACGGGCCAATTCAAACGCCGCGACCGAGCCGGCCGGACCGGTGCCCACCACAATAGCATCGTAGATCATGGAATCAAGCACGGTAAGATTCTATCAGGTTCATCGTCCCGCGTTCAATTCCATCCTTCTTTGACACCCGAAATCGACCTCTGGTATGATGAAGTCCATGTTTACCGGGATCGTTGAAGAGATGGGCGTCATCCAGGTCTCCGACCGTCGGACGAAGTCGGCCCGATTGTCCATCCTGGCCAAGACGGTGCTGGAGGATCTGGCCGCGGGCGACAGCATTACGGTGAACGGCGTCTGCCTGACCGTGACGGGAAGGACGGACAAGGAGTTTGCCGCGGATGTTTCACCCGAGACGCTGACCGTCACCAATCTCGGCGCGCTCAAGACGGGCGATGCCGTGAATCTGGAGCGGGCCGTGCAGGTGAACAGCCGGCTGGGCGGGCATCTCGTGACGGGGCATATTGACGGCGTCGGCCTGATTCGAGACCGCCGTCAGGAGGAGGACGCATGGCTCCTCACGATCGAAATTCCAAAGGACCTGCTGCGGTATTGCATTAAAAAAGGCTCGATCGCCGTGGACGGGATCAGTCTCACCATCAATGAGGTGACCGACAAGGATGTTCAAATCGCGATCATTCCTCACACCGCGAAAACGACCACGCTCGGACTTAAAGCGGTCGGGACGACCGTGAATTTGGAGTGCGACTTGATCGGCAAATACGTCGAACGGCTCCTGCGGTCCGCCTCGGGCGGAGAAGCGCCTCCGGGCCGGATCACCCGTGACTATCTGAAGCGAAAGGGGATGCTTTAAATGAGCCATGACCGATACGGTATTTAACCGCATCCTGTTTTCGTCCGCCATCTTCATCGGCGCGACCATCCTGACGTTGATCGTCCGGAAGGTACTGTTCCGTCTTTTCCATCGGTGGGCCCAAAAGACCGAGACGCCTCTGGATGATCTTCTTCTATCCGCTGTTCGCATTCCTTCCATCTACTGGTGTTTTGCGATCGGGCTTTATCTGGCCATCGGGACGTCGAACCTTCCGATGTCGTATGTGGCCTATTCCTTTAAGGCCATCCATGCCCTCGTCATCCTTTCGGTGACGCTG
>JACQCA010000035.1 GCA_016201865.1 Nitrospirota bacterium | reverse complement strand
TCAGTATGGAAACAAGAAATGTACAATTTGTTGCGGCGCATAAGCCCTCGATTTTCTCTCCAGCGGATGAGCCGCGTGTAAGAATTCGAGTCGGCAGGATCGGCCCGCGCCGGAGGAATGATGCGGCGGATTATATCGCTTTAAGTCCGAGGGGTCAAGCTGAGCAGAATCAAAGCATCCGGGCGAACAGCTCGGTCGCGGCGACCGAGATCGTGATGAAGGCCCTGGGATAGATGCCGAGCAGCAGTACGCCGCCGACGGTCGTGACCAGAACCAACCGCATCGGGAATGAAACCGGGATCGGCGTGTTCTCCTTCGGCATGTAGATATAAACCCGCTTGATGACGACGAGGTAGTAATACATCGAGATGATGATGTTGATCCCCCCGATCACGACCAGCGCCACCAGCCCTTCCTTCATCGCGGCCGCAAAGACGTACAGCTTGCCGATGAAGCCGGCCAGCGGCGGAACGCCGGCCAGCGACAGGAAGAAGATCAGCAGCGCAAAGGCCAAGAGCGGCGACCGCCGCGAGAGGCCGTTGTAATCCTCTAAGTCATCGCTGTTCGTCACGTTCGAAAAAATGATCACGACCGCGAAGGCGCCGAGGTTCGCGAACAGATAGGTCATCAGATAGAACAGGACCGAGTCGCCGCCCATTTTGCTCGCCGCGGCCAGGCCGATCAGGATATTCCCGATCTGCGCGATTCCGGAATAGGCCAGAAGCCGCTTGATGTTTTTCTGTGCGATCGCGACGATGTTTCCGTAGGTCATCGAGATCGCCGAGATCGCGACGATCAGCCAGACCCAGTCCCCCTTGATGTCGCCCACCGTCGCCATAAAGATGCGGAGCAGGATCGCAAAGGTCGCGGCCTTGGGCGCGATCGAGAGGAAGGCCGTCACCGGCGTCGGCGCGCCCTGGTAGATGTCCGGGACCCAGGCATGGAACGGCACCGCGCCGACCTTGAAGCCCAAGGCCACAAAGATGAGCAGGAACCCGATGATCATCCCCGGGGTCGGATGGGCATGCATCTTGGCAAAGTCGGTAAAAATGATGCTGCCCGTCTCGCCGTAGATCAGGCTGATCCCGAAGGCCAGCAGCCCGGCCGCGAAGACGCCCAGGATGAAAAACTTCAGCCCGGCCTCGTTCGACTGCGGATCGTCGCGAAGGTAGGCCACCAGGATGTAGAACGAGAAAGTCGAAAACTCCAACGTGATGAACAGGCTCAACAGGTCGTTCACCGAGGCCATCAGCATCATCCCCAGCGCGGCTAAAAGCCCTAAGAAATAGTACTCGCCACGGAAGACCGGAACCTTTTTGAGATAATCGATCGAGGACAAAAAGATGAGGATCGTCGTTCCGAGAATAAAGGCCTTAAAGAAGATCGCCATGGGATCGACGATGTACATCTCACGGAAGAGCGTCCCGCGCCGGCCTTCGATAAAATAGTCCGCGAGCAACAAGAAGATCCCGCCCATCCCGGCGATGGATAGCCAGGCCAGCATCGTCTTCCCGATCCGCGGGAACAGAAAATCAAGGAAAAGGATCACGCTCAAGAGACCGGTCATGAGAATCTCAGGCATCAGGAGCTCGACGTCGGCCGGCGTCATGGTAAACGTGAACGGCATCGTCAGAACGGCCCTCCGACCGGCGGGATCGGCCCGGCGCCCTGAATGGCGGCGATCAACGGCATGACGCCGGCACGGATCACATGAATGAATTGCGTGGGGAAGAGGCCGAAGTAGATGCTGGTCGCCGCCATCACCAAAAGCGGCAGGCGGTCGACGAAGGGGCTGGCGTCCTGCGCGTGGGCGTAGTGCGGATCCATCGGACCGTAGAAGACGCCGCGCATCATTCGGAAGAGATAGGCCAGGGTCAGGCCGATTCCGAGCACCGCGATGATCGTCTGGACCGGGTAGATCGACCAGCTTCCGACCAGAATCATGAGTTCGCCGATGAAATTCACCGTGAGCGGCAGCCCAAAGGAGGCCGCCACGGCCACGACAAAGATCCCGGCGATGAACGGCATCTTGGACGACAGCCCTCCCAGCGACGGGATGTCCCGCGTATGGGTCTGGTCGTAAACGTATCCTGCGATCGCGAACAGCATCCCCGTTGCCAGCGCATGGGCGAACATGTACAGGACCGCCCCGGTCATGCTGATGACATTCAGTGCCGCCATCCCCAGGAAGACATAGCCCATGTGGCTGGAGGAGGAATAGCCGATGACGTACTTCGTGTCCCTCTGGAAATAGGCCACGAGGCCGCCGTAGACGATGGAAAAGACGCAGAGGACAGCGGCCAGCGGCATCCATTCGCGCGTCGCGTCCGGGAACAGGGTGTAGCCGACCCGGATGATCGAGAAATGGCCGAGCTTCATCAAGACGCCGGCATGAAGCATGGAGACGGCGGCCGGGGCCGCGGCATGGCCGACCGGCGACCAGGAATGGAGCGGCCAGATCGGCGCGATCGAGGCAAAGCCGAAAAAGATCAGAAGGAAAAGGATGCCATGGAGGTATTGAGGCACCCGGCCGTGGGCCTGGAGCTCGACGAGGTTGAAGGTATGCAGTCCGGAGGTCGCGTAGATGATCAGGATCGCGATCAGGGCCACGATCGCGCCGGCCGAGAGGAACAACGTCAGCTTCATCGCGGCGTATTCCTTGCTGTTCGAGGCAAAATTGAAGATGAAGCCGACCGAGTCCCGTTTCTCTTTATCGGCCATCTCAAGATACCCTTTGGTGTGGCTGCCCCAGACGCCGAGCAGTACGTACATCGGCAGCACGGACATTTCATAAAAAAAGTACAGGAAGAAGAGGTCCAGCGAGACATAAACGCCGATCGTGGCGGCCGCAAGGATCAGAAGAAAAATATAAAACTCCTTCGGGCGATCTTCGATATGCCACGAGATGAAGACGCCGGTGAAAAGCAGAATGGACGAGGCCAGGGCGAGCGGGATGCTGATCCCGTCCACGCCCAGGAAGAACGAGATTCCGAGCTCCTTGGACCAGACGTACTGCTCCGTGAACTGATACCCGCCCGCGGCCGAATCGTAATGGTACAGGAGATAAAAGGAGGCCAGCGTCGGGATCAGGCCGGCGATCGAGGCCGTCGTCCGAACTGCCAGCGGCCTTGCGTTCGGGATGAAAAGAAGAACGACCACGCCCACAAATGGCGCGAACAGGATGGTCGAAAGAATATGATCCATCATCTCACCGACCTTTCGGATGGGCTCACGCCCGGATCGGCCGAGTCCGCCTTGGAACGGGACAGCATTTCAAGAAGATAGGCGTGGGGATTATTCGGATCGATTTGGACGACGGGGTTCAGGGGCAGATCCTTCGCCTCCAGCCGTTCCACCACGGCCTGCACCGACGGTTCCATGCGGGAAAGCAACGGCGCGGGATAAAACCCGATCCAGAGGATCAGCACGACCATCGTGCATGCGATCACGGCCTCGCGGCCGTTGAGATCCGGCATCGTTGCGACCTCCGGCTTCTCGATCTTGCCCAGCATCACCCGTTCGTACATCCAGAGTAGATAGCCGGCCGTCAAAACCACGGCCGTCACGCCGATCGCGCCGTAGGCCCAGTGGGCTCGAAAGGCCCCCACCAAGACCATAAATTCACCGACGAAGACGTTGGTCCCTGGAAGGGCCAGCGAGGCCAGGACAACGAACAGGGAAAGGAGGGCGAGTCGAGGAACCTGGTAGGCCCATCCGCCGAAATCATTCAGATTCAAAGAGCCCCGCCGGTCGATCAAGAAAGCCAGGATGAACATGAGGCCGGCGCCGGCAATTCCCAAATTCACCATCTGGACCAAAGCTCCTTCAATGCCAATCGAATTTAGGGCGAATAAACCAATCGTGACGAAACCCAGGTGACTGATTCCCCCATAGGCCATCATCGCCATCAGGTTCGGCTGGAAGAGCGCGATGAAGGCGCCGTAGAGCAGACCGATCAGCCCCAGCGCCATCATGAGCGGCACGGCCGCTTGCGCGGCCTCCGGCGTGAGCGGGAGATTGAACCGCAACAGACCGTAGCTGCCGAGCTTGACACCCGAAAGCATCACGCCGACCGCGATCGGCCCCTGGAGCATCGCGCTGGGCAGCCAGGTATGAAACGGGACGATCGGACCCTTCACTGCAAAACCCAGGAAAACGAGGCCGAAAATCCAGAGTTGCTTTTCGTACGAAATGGGGGCGAACAGGAGATGGAGGTAATCGAACGAGTACGGTTCGAGGCCGAGCTGTGTCACGGCCCAGTCGTGGTAGTTCAGATAAAGAATGATGAAGCCCACCAGCATCAGAACGCTGCCGGTCAGGTTGTAGACGACGTACTTTAAGGCCGCATAATCCCGCTCCGGTCCCGACCCCCAGATTTTGATCAGGAAGTACATCGGGATCAGCATCACCTCCCAGAAGACAAAGAACAGAATGAGATCCAGTGAGACGAAAACGCCGATCATGGTCGCCTCGAGAATCAGAAGGCAGATCATGTATTCCCAGACATGCTCGCGGACGCGGTCCCAGGAATAGAGGACCGTCAGGGCCGTGAGGAGGGTCGTGAGGATGACGAGAAAAAGGCTGATCCCATCCAGGCCGAGGTGGTAGCTGATCCCGAGCGGCGCGATCCAGGGAACACGCTCGACGAACTGCATCGCCGGAACGCCCTCGGCGAATTGGATGAAGAGCAAGACCGAAAGACCGACCTCGGCGAGACTAATGCCGAGGGCCTCGAGCTGTACGCCCGGGGAATTTCGCCGCATCCAAATGCTGAATGATCCCGCCACCGGCAGGAAGATCATCAGGGTCAGGATTGGAAAGGCGACTTGATGGTTCCAGAAAATTTCAAGATTCATGAGACCTATGACCGGCTATTGTTTCCCGCCCAGCGGCCATTGGCTTAAAATCACGGCCAAGGCCGTGTGATCAATGAACCAGAGGTAGAGATTCACCAAAATGAATATTCCGACGAGGAGGAGGGCGGCATAATGATGCACCTGCCCTGACTGGATCTTTCGCAGGATCGCCGCAGCGATGTGGTTCGCATACCCCGCGATGTTTAAGAGGCCGTAGATCACGTATTTCTCGAACGCGGTGCTTACGGCCGCACCGGCCTGCGTCAGATTTCCCACGGCATTCACGGCTCCATCGATGACGCGTCGGTCAAAGGTCGCCAGACTCCCCCCCAAGGCCCGAGCTGGCCTCAACAGGACGGATTGATAGGCCTCGCCCAACCGCGCGTCCGCCGACGCCACCGGATGCGCCGCCAACCACAGCAACCCCCGCGCCCCCTTCCGGTAAAACCAGTCCGTGTCCAGACTGATCATCCGTTCCGGATCC
>JACQCA010000034.1 GCA_016201865.1 Nitrospirota bacterium | reverse complement strand
CCTCGACCACTTGGCGTTTGAACTCGGAACTGAAGGTTCGCTGACTTCTCATGACAAGATCCTTTCTGCCCCTTATCGGGGGCCGGTGATCCTGTCGGGTACTCTAACATAGTTCGTCCAGTTTCAGGGGTGCAGTCCAGTTCACAATGAATCGATTGTGGGTTTATTCCGGTTTAGTCGTTCTGGTTCTTGGAGGAGCCTTGGCGGGATGTGCTTCAAACAAGCCGATGGTCGGCGCGGAATCCCTGGTGGAGACGAGCGGGGATAAGCCCGACCTGGTGAAAAAGAACCTGGGTTTTGCGGAGAGCAATGGATACAAATATTTCGTCGGCACGGGGGATCAGTCCCACGATATGGATGTGGGGATCCGGAGCGCCGAATTGACGGGTAAGCAGCATATTGTCGAGGCGATTGCCGCCGATATCCGGTCGGAGGCCTTGAAGGGGCTGAGCGGGACTGATCGGGATGCGGTCGGGAGATTTATCGAGGATTCCGTGGCATTAGTTACCAGCCGGGTCCGGGTCAGCGGCGCTTTTTTGGAAAGACCGTACTGGGAAAAATACCAACGGAATGAAGGAAACCGCCTGTCTTATTATTACCGGTCCTATGCGGTGGTCAAGATCAGCAATGAAGACTACGCCGGCGCCGCCCAGATGGCCGCGGATATCATGATTCAGAAGGCGATTCAGGAAAAAGACCGCCGGGCGGAGCAGGCGGCGCGTGGAGCGAAAGAGCGTCTTCTGGGCATTATTGAGAAGGAGCAGTGACATTTTTGGAGAGAGGATGAACGAGATGGTTTTCCATAATCCATTGACGGCAGACAAGAACCGGAATTTAAAGATCCGGCGGCGAGGGGCTTCTCTCATCCTTCTGGGCGTTCTTTTGCTTCCGGTCCTATCCGGTTGCGGCCCGGCGGTGAAGCCTGAAGAGGTAATATGCGAGTCGGGAACCTGCTGGGATGCCTCCAGGACGACCGTTCTACGGGTCAACGATCCTCCCTCCGCGATTTACCTGCCGCCGGATGAAGTCGATGGTTGGCGTTTCCCGGTCACGGCGGGGCACTCGTATACGGTTAAAGTCAAGACGACGACGGGGACCTGCCACACCTATGTCTCTCCGGTGTACCTGATCGATCCGAGCCATACGGCCCTGGTGGATTACTATTCCAATGACTCGCTGACCTTCGCCGCCGAATCCGGAAAGGAAGAATATTATATCGCCGTTCAAGATACGGGAAGCGGATGCGCTTATTCGGTCCGCATCTATTCCTACGATGAGAACCTTGAGTCTCTCACGGAAACCGTGCCGTTGCTTGAGAATGATGATCCGGTCCTCTTTAAGTTGGTTCCGGGAGAGACGATCCGGTTTATGTTTTCCGGGACACGGGGCCAGGATTATACCGTCCGGGTCCAGCTCCTCCAGGGGAGGACGGATACGTATCTTTCGCGAATTCCCTCCGTGGATCAGGATGTCTATGAGATGCAGGATGTTTATTCCAACGACGATATCCGGTTCCGGGCAACGGAGACCGGCGCGTATTACATCGGGGTCGTGGATCAGGGTTCACCCACCGGATCCGATGTAATGGTTCAAGTAACTTCACCTTAGGGGCATGTCAGGGTATCCGATGAGAATGGATTTAACCACAGAATGTAACTATCGGCGGGTCTTTTTCGCATTTGTTTTAATCCTGGCCCTCTTGTCCCCTTTCGGGCAGGTCTACGGTTCGACCTTGTGCCCGGATCCGGCATGGGTCCCAAGGCCTCCGCAACCGGGCGATACAGTCGCCGTGGTGGGTGTCGCCACGGCATCCACGTTGGAGGAGGGACAGAAAAAGGCGTTGCTCAATGCCGCAGGTCAGGTGCTGGAATATTTGGGGATCACACTCCGGGAGGAAGGGAAAAAGATCCGTTCCGAGGTGGAAACCCGTCTCCTCGAAGAGATGACTTTTTTCTCGGACCGGGCCTTCCTCCAAGGGGGACTCCTTCAAAAATGGTGTTTTCGATCCGGCCCGAAGGGATATGAGGTGTTCGTCTTGGTCCATTACCCTCTGGCGATGGTGGAAGAGGCCAAGGACCGGATGGACGCACAAAAGAGGGCGGGGGCGGCGCAATTCGGGATGGAAATGCGGGAAGGTGACCGCTCGATAAGCGACGGGAAGTTTGTTGACGCCATGAGGCATTATGCCAATGCCTATCGGTCAGCCGGAGAGTTGAGCGGTCTTTATTTGGAAAAGGAAGTTATGGACCGGATGACCTCTCTTCTTGATAACCTGAGAGTGATTCGATTGTCCGGGGATGAAGCATCCACTGAAGGGGATTCCCCTGTGGATTTTTTCGTTCAGGTTATGGAGGCCGTAGAGGGGGAGGGTATTCCCATGGAAGGTGTCCCGGTCCGTTTTTATCGGGAAGGTCAACCGGAACCTGTCTTGGCTGAAATCGACACGGATTTTTCCGGTAAGGCCCGCTTGGATCTGGGCCATTTCAAAAAAAGCCTCCCGGCCGGTGTCCATCATATTCTGGCGGAACTGAATGTGGAAAAAATGGCCGCTTATTTTCCTGAAATTAATATGCTTGATAGAAATGGCCGGAATTCCCTCCGGGCGGTGTTTAGTATCAAAAAACCTCCTTCGTTCACGCATTCCCCCCTCCTGATCCTTGTGGAAGAATCCCTTTTGGGAAAGGCTTCGGAGGAATCCATTGTGGGACAGACGCTTTCGGAGAAATTGATGGGCCTGGGGTTTCGGGTGATCTCGGAGCATGAAATCGGGAGAAATGCCGTGGAACGGTTACGGGTGGCCCTTCAGAAAGAAAATCTGTGGCCGGTTCGGCCGGAGTTGCGACATGGAACCCGGCTTGTGGTCACCGGGACGGCATCAGGCCGTAAGAGCGGTAACAACCTGGGCATGGTTCTGTCCAGTCAGGTCGATGTCTATATCCGGGTCGTGGATCTGGAAACCGGGGAAGTGGTCGCTCAGAAAAACAGTGTGGCGTTGGCAGGATTTGGAGGTTCTTATGAACAGGCGGCGATTCAGGGGTTAAAAGATGCGGCCCGGCAGGTGTCCGATGCGATTGGGGAACAGTTGCTTCTATGGGAGGAGGGACGAAATCATGAGCCGGAATGATAAAGGGTTCTTCATCCTGCTATGCTCTTTGCTCCTGGCAGGCCTTTCCCCAATGGATGGGGAAGTGAGAGCCTCGCAGGAATGGAGTCTGGACCGGGGCCTGGATGAAATCTCCGGCAGGATTGCCGAACAGGTACCCCGGAACTCCCGTCTCACCGTGGCGGTGGTGGATTTCCGCACACTTCGGGGGGAGGTCCCGGCGCTCGGGCGGTATGTGACGGAGGCGCTGATCGGCAAGCTTTTTAAACACGGCCATCTCCGTATCATTGAACGGGTGCAATTGGAGAGGGCATTAAAGGAACTTCAGGTAAATCAGTCGGATCTTTTTGATCCGGCCACGACAAAAAAACTGGGACGGTATATTGGCGCCGATGCCATATTGTCAGGCAATTTGACCCTTTTTGAATCCACGGTGGAAATCCATGCCCGTTTGTTCAGCACCGAGCGGGGGGAGGTCTTGGCGACAAGCGTGGTGACGATCCTCCGGGATGATCGGGTGAATCAGCTCTGGAAAGAGATGATCCCCGAGAAGCCATTCATCGGTAAAAGTCTTTCCGTAGATGGAATTGAAGCCCCCGGCTCAAAACCATCACAACAAGTTCAACGCGGCGGTCTCTATTTTGAAAACGATCTTTTGAGGATCGAGGTAAAGTCGCTGGCAAATATCCGGGGAAATCTTGTTCTGGAACTCTTGTATGAGAACCGGACGGATCAGACCCTGCGCCTGGCCTCCTCCGGATGGGGAAGGGCTTATGCTGCCGATCACAAGGAAACCTACCTGTTGGGCGATACCGGAGAAAAATGGTTGTTCAAAGACGACACACAGGTCGGAAATCATTATGGCGGGATCGATCTGATTCCCCACCGGGGATTATTGAACCGGATCACTTTTATGCCGGAAGAAAAAGAGACGGGCGTCGAATTCTCGTATGTAGGGAAATACGGTGTCCGCTGGAAGAATAATCCCCGGGAACCTTACCGCCATGAAGAGGTGGAGGTGATCATCCCGAATATTCGTCCGGGTTTCCCGGATAGCGGAGAGAAGGAGAATGAAAATCTCCGGTCAAGATGGAAGCGATAAGGGGACCTTGGAAGATGCGCAGTCGGCCTGGCAGAATCCTATTTGTGTGGATCCTTCTCCTTGCCTTGAACCCGGGGGATGGGTTTGCCGGAGAGTCCCGTCCCCTGAGACACGATGAGGGAATTTCGGCGCTCGGTACGCAGTTATGGAATAAACAGTCTGACATTGGACAGAAAATGATTGCCGTTGTCGATTTTACCACGTTGAAGGGAGAGACGACCGACCTCGGCGCCTTTTTGGCCGATGCACTGGCCTCATCGATGTCTCTCCGGGGAGCCCGACTGGTCGAGCGGAGGTTGCTCATGGAGGCGGTCCGGGAACTCCAACTGAACAATATGACCGACTTGGTCGATCCCATGCGCTTGAAACGGTTCGGGCGCTTCACCGGCACAGAAATCCTGGTTATGAGTGTTATCACCGAGTTTCCGGAATCTCTGAAGATTAATACCAAACTGGTGGACCTTGAGACCCTGGCCGTGATGGCTACCGGGGAAGTCCTGATCCAGAAGGACCGGGATATGAAAAAGCTCCTGGGAGAACCCTACCCGGGAAAATTTATTATCCGGACGCGGGGTAATTCGGATGTTTATCTCAATGAAGTTCTGGTAAGCCAGACCGATTTCTGGGGAAATTTGACCATCGAACCGGTAAAACCGGGGAGTTATACCATAATGGTCAAAAAAGACGGGTATCAATCGCAAAGCAAGTCGATTGATCTCAGTGAGGGGCAGGAACTCAGGATGGAATTTTCTCTCTCACCCTATCCAAGCCCCGCGCTGGCAGGGACTCTTTCTTTCTTTTTGCCCGGAGCGGGAGATTTATACCTGGGGCATGACGACTGGTGGTTGTTCGCCGCAGGTGTTGGAGGATCCATCTACGGGGCGATCTATTATTCTAAGAAGACAGATGAATTAATATCTGTCACCGATGACACAGGGAAAAGCCACCTGGAGCGGAGGGGAAAAGACCCTGTTTATGGATTCGCAGCTCTGGCGGGGATCATATGGATCTATGATATTCAGCACGTGGTTCGTTCCGCAAAAACGCTCCGATATTTTCAAGCCGAGGGTTCGAAAGGGGATGGCGTGATCCTGATGCCGGACAAGGATGGAGTCCGGCTGATGTACCGTTGGGAATGGTAAATACAATATGCCGCGGGAAACCAGTCGGATAAATGGGATCTGGTTTTCTGGAGGGAATAGTGGCACATCCTGTCAAAGAAACACGGCATCGCAATCTTCATTCGTCCCAAAACCCTTCTCTTCATATCTCCTTTGAGAAGCTCCTGGGGTATGCAGACTGGCTTGTGCATTTTCCGAAGATCGTGCAGGTTTCCTACCGAAACCTCCCAAGGGAGTATCACGTTTTGGAACGTCACATTGAGAGTTGCAATTTGTGTGTCTGGAGACTGAATACGATGCAAAGACTCCTGAGGCGATTAATGAAATAAGTACAAATCCTCAAAAAACCTTCCAACATTATCCTTTGTTCCACCGTCTACTTTGTGGTTTTGTGAAATGAATATAAGTTGGTTATTGTAATGCTGATAGGACCGGTGGATTTTTATGACGAAATGCCCCAAATGTGAAAAAGGAGGTCATGGAAAATGGGGGAGACAATAATTAAACAGTTTGATGAGGATCTCTTGAAAAGGAGAAGGATCTACTTATATGGCGATATTACGACTAACGAAGCAAATAAGATTGGCAGATCAATTATATGGCTGAATGCACAGAATGAAGTAGATCCAATCACTCTTTACATCAGCAGCCCCGGGGGTTGCACCGATGCAGGCCTCGACATATATGATATGATCAAACATTCAAAAGCTCCTATTGTAGGAATGGTGTACCGAATGGCAAGCTCGATGGCGGCCGTGATTCTACAAGCTTGCCGTCCCAGGATTGCATTCAGAAACACCGAGATTTTGATTCACAGCGTTAGTGTTCGAAAGAACCTCTCCGAGCTTGAAGAAAATATCGAAGTGGCGATGGCAGAGACCAGAAAAAAGCAAGAGGAAATCTATAACATACTAACCTCATCAACAGGGAGGACAATTGAGGAAATTAAACAGAAGTTCAAAGAAGATAAAGCGATGACGGCTGAAGATGCCAAAAAATTCGGCTTAATCGATGAAATTGAATGAAGTTGTCTTAAGGATTTAGATTTAGAGCCAACCCAACCTTGGTAATTCTCCTGACTTCCTTCCCTGACTACTAATAAACGACTAAAAAACCATCGTTCGACAAGCGCTCGGCGAAGGTTTTGCTGTTCCCACCGGAGGATCATCTGCCAAGCTGCTTATTCCTCTCGAGAAAAGATGCCACAAAATTGAATTGTGTGGCCGATTTTCATTCGTTAGTATGAAACCAAAGGTGTTACTATTGTCTATGCGAAATAATCCATCGAAAACTCCTAATCCGTTCATGACATTGATAATAGAAAGACGATCCAATCGACCGCTTTCCTGAGGCCCATAATGCAGCAAATAATTTCCACGTTCGCTTGGACATTCAGGATCTCGATGCCTGGATCGAGAAACGCAAGGAACGATTACTATAATATAATGGTATATGAGGCAGCGCCTGTGAAATACCATATCCCTCCCATGCCTCTTTCCGCTGCCCAAGAGCCGGCCCGTTTTAACGAATGAAATCGACACCACATTGTGCTATATTGGGACCTGTCGGGGCAGGAGGTCAATGTCTCTCAATCTTTCAAAAACAGTCCGATGGAAAGGAGGTGATGAACAATGGGGACCGTTTACAAGCCACAACAATGGAAAAAGGAAAATGGGAAATATATCAGAACCGGGAAGGAAAACAAGTACTGGTGGATACAGTACTGCAAGGACGGGAAGGTCTACCGGGAGAGTTCAAAGTCCACCGATTTTAATTATGCCAAGAGGCTCTTAAAGGTCAAGGAAGGACGGCTGGCAGAAGGAAGAGCAGTTGATATTATTGCCACCAAGACACGGATTGAATATTTGGTGGAGCTATACCTTAAGAGCTATGAGGTGAATCACCTCAAATCCATTGGCCGAGCCGAGCAGTTAGCTGAATTGATCCGAAAGCATTTCGGACATCTCAGGGCGGTTGACCTTACCACGGCGGAGATGTGGCGATACAGAGAGGTTAGAAAAGCACAGAAGGTGATGGACAGCACGATCAACCGGGAACTGGCCGCGCTACGCAGGATGCTCAAGCTGGGCATGCAGGAGGACCCACCCCTGGTGGTGAGAATCCCGAAATTCCCCATCCTCAAGGAGGATAACGTCAGGATCGGGTTTTTTGAACTGGAGGATTTTATCAGGCTTAAGGAAAAGTTGCCCAATCACCTTAAGGTCGTGGCGACCTTCGCCTTTTACTCGGGCATGAGAGCCGGGGAGATACTCGGCCTAAGATGGGACCAGGTGGATCTGAAGAACGGGACCTTGAGGCTTGAAACAGGGACGACAAAGAGCGGGGAAGGCCGAGAGATCCCACTCATCAAAGACCTGAAAGACACCTTGGAATGGTGGGAACTGGAGACCAGGGCCGCTTATCCCTGGTGTCAGTGGATCTGCCACTACAAGGGCCAAAAGTACCAGAGCTACAAGCGGGCCTGGAACACGGCTACGAAGAATGCCGGGCTGACGGGAAAGATGATGCACGATTTCAGAAGGACCGGCGTGAGAAACCTCATCCGGGCCGGAGTGCCTCAGTCCGTGGCGATGGCGATCTCCGGTCACAAGACCGACAGCGTGTTTCGAAGATACGATATCGTGAGCCACACCGACATCGTGCAGGCCGGGGAGAAGCTCACGAAGTATCACGAGGCGATGGCAGCCCAGGCCCATCAAAACCGGGACAAGCAGGGTGGATCTGACATAGCCCATAACATAGATCCCGCGTAGGTTGATGCCCCGTCGTCGGAAATTTGATTTTTCCTAAACCGTTGGCCGGGTGTTCAAATCACCCCGGGGGCACGCTTTATATACGCATTGAACTCATCGGGAGTGATTTGTTCCCGCAAGGAAGGCGCTGGCGCGCGGCATTTTGATTCTGCGCCTTCGGCGCGGTGCGTGTTCAAATCACCCCGGGGGCACCAAGTATAAAGTTGGGATAGATGAATAGAAAACCAAAACCGCTCACCGGCAAAAATCTAAGGCGTCTGCTTGATCGGTGCCATGGCCATGGGGGCCTGGATCGCGCCCAGGGCCGCCATGGAGAAGTTCGGGAAATCTCTTACGCAAGCCGCCAAGAGAGCCGGGGGTCTGGATTCCGATGATCCACTATCTCTGGCCCGTCTTGTGGATGGGATTGATCTTCTTTTTATCGACGGACGCGGGTTCTTCTTCAAACACGTTTAATCTTCTTGAGCCTACCCTTCGCGTATTGTTTCCGCAAATGACGCAACACACCATGCTCCTCATGAACTCGATCCTGCGAAAATTGGCCCACGTGATGGAATACGCGATTCTCAGTTATCTCTGGTTGAGGGCCTTCAGACAGGGAAAACAAGACTGGTCTCCCCGATGGGCGCTCTGGGCGCTGGCGATCTCGGTTTCTTATGCGATGCTGGATGAATACCATCAGAGGTTCGTGACGGCACGAACGTCCAGCCTTGCCGATGTCGGAATCGACTCCCTGGGGGTGCTGATGACGCAGGTCTATCTTTTTATAGTTTTACGGCAGCCCCTGCCGGAGCCCGAGAGCGGCAAGAAGACGGGTCGATCGGAATAAAGGGGAGCGGCGCAATTCTTTGACAGAGGTGTTTGTATTTAGATAGAATGGCCCGAATCACGCCCGCGGCACTGAAGAAAGCCGGGGCGAAGGAATGAGATCCGGTCGGCCGGGTGTTGAATCCCGAAAATCAATTTCTTTCAACGAAAGGAGAAGAAGATGTCACGAATCTGGTTATCATTGGTTTTGATCCTCGTTGCGGTTCCATGCTTCGCCGCAAATTTTCGTTTATCCAGCCCGGTTCTGAAAGATAAAGGGACGGTCGGGAACGAATAGGTTTTCTCCGGTTTTGGTTGCACCGGAGGCAATGTGTCTCCGGAACTCGATTGGCGGAATGCGCCCAAGGATACCAAAAGCTTCGCGGTCACCGTTTATGATCCCGATGCGCCGACGGGAAGCGGCTGGTGGCACTGGGTCGTCTTCAATATTCCTCCTTCGGTCAACAAACTTCCCGCCAACGCCGGTAAGCCCGACAGCGGGCTGGCTCCCCAAGGCAGCGTTCAAAGCAGGACCGATTTTGGTCAGCCGGGTTACGGCGGCCCCTGTCCACCGGTCGGGGATAAGCCGCATCGCTATATCTTTACCGTGTTCGCGCTGAAAGTAGATCAGTTGCCGCTCAAAGAAGATGCGAGCGGGGCGCTGGTGGGTTACTATTTGAATCAGAATGCATTGGGCAAAGCCAAGCTCACGGCTCTTTACGGCCGTTGACAGAAGCGACAGCACTTGAGGTCCGAAGGGACGCAGATCATCGTGCCCGACAGTGTGATGGTCAATGAGGGGTGATCTATTAATCAATCCGTCCGCAACGCCATCCTGGTTCTCTGCGCGCCGGTTCTGCTCTACGCAGGGTTGATTTTCTATCTTTCCTCCCAGTCTCTGGATTTCGTGGGCGCCTTGTTGGTATCGGCGATTTGTTTCTTTGGAGCAGAAAGAACGCCTGATGATCCGCATCGCCGCTGAAAACGGTCATCCGGGCGGCTCATATCCTAAAGGAGGCTTACGCTAATGTTGTCTGCTCATGTAAGGCATCGCGTTCTACCGCTTGTCGTCGGCCTGGGTCTTCTCGTTTTAGGCTGCGCCGCCATCAAGATGTACCCGGGTCCGGAATTGCCGCCGGAAAAAGTCGCGGTTTTGGAAATTGGAAACGTGAAGCTGTTCACTCTTGACGGCGCGCCGGTCGAGCTGACGGATCAGAAGCGGCGATTGCAGATTCTTCCCGGCGAACATGTTTTAAGGGCCACGCATAACAGGACGGGTTTTGAGGAAAAAATCATTACCTACACCTTTTCCGCCGAGCCCGGACATGCGTATCGCTTCGACGTCGATTATGATATTCAACGGGGACTGTCCTGGGTTCCGTGGGTCAAGGATTCGGCCGACGGCAAGATCATCGGCGGTTGGAAGTAACCTGTCTTAAGGAGAAAGCGTGAGCGGTTTTTCAAATGGAATCGAGTTGCCGGGAGGAATACCACTGGAGTTTGTCTTGTTCGGTTTGACACTGCTGGGGGTCGCGATCTTCCACCATCGAAATTTTGAGGTGGCGATCGGCGGCCTGGGAGTGATTCTGACCTACAAGCTGCTGTTGGCGCATCTGGATCTTCCTTCTCATCTATTGCGTGAATGGCATCTCCTCCTGAACCTGTTGGGGCTGCTGTTGGGCTTTGCGATCCTGGCGAAGCATTTTGAGGAGTCCCGGTTTCCGGAGTGGCTCCCGAAATGGCTGCCGGATACCTGGACGGGTGGGTTCATCCTGCTGGTCCTGGTGGCCGTGCTGTCCACGTTTCTGGACAATATCGCGGCCGCCATCATCGGCGGCGTCGTCGCGAAGAAGGTTTACAAAAACCGCGTCAGCGTGGGATACCTTGCGGCGATTGTCGCGGCCAGCAACGCGGGCGGGGCCGGCTCGGTGATCGGGGACACGACGACGACCATGATGTGGATCGCGGGCGTTCCGGCCCTGGAGGTCGCCAAAGCCGTGGTGGCCGTGGTCGTTGCGGTTATTTTCTCCGGCATCGTCGCCGGTCGAGCGCAGCACCGAATCCAGCCGATCCGGAAGGATCCGCCCAAGGATCTCAAGATCGACCGCGGCCGGCTGTTGATTGTCGGTCTGATTATTGCGGGCGCCATCGCGGCCAACCTCCTGTTGAATTTCCCTGCGGCCGGCGTCTGGGCCGCGATCCTCCTGGGGGGCTTGATCCGACCGACGCCGTGGGGGGAGATGTCCAAGGCGATGAAGGGAAGCTTTTTCCTCTTATCGCTGGTCTTCAGCGCCAGTTTGATGCCGGTCGAGACACTGCCGGCCCCGTCGTGGCAGACCGCCTTTTCCCTCGGATTTATCAGCGCGGTCTTCGACAACATTCCGCTCACGGCGCTCGCAATCTTTCAAGGAGGCTACGACTGGGGGTTTGTGGCCTATGCGGTCGGTTACGGCGGGTCGATGATCTGGTTCGGCTCATCGGCCGGCGTGGCGATCACGAATAGTTTTCCGGAGGCCAAAGACACCGGCCGCTGGCTTAGAGAAGGTTGGCATATTGCGGTGGCCTATGTGCTCGGCTTTTTCGTCATGCTGGCCTTGGTCGGCTGGCATCCGAACGGCCTGAATCACCTCAGGCCTTGATCTTTCATGCGGAACCTCTTCCTGTTTTTAATTTTGACCGTCGTATCGGACGGCGCTTTCAATATTCCGGCAGTCTCCCGGCTATAAACGACGGGCCGAACGGCTCTGGGCCTGGAAGAGCCGATTCCGTCTCCTGATGGGTTGACAAGAAAGGAGCTGAAGATGGATCGAAAGCCGTATGGTTTGTTGGTGGCAGCGATGATTGTCTCCGGATGGGTCGGCGGAGTGGTCGGGAGTTGGTTTTTCACAAGCGGATTTGTCTTTGCCGAGAAGACGGCCCCGCCGGCGAAGGTCGTCGCGGCCGAGAAATTCCTCCTGGTGAACAAGGAAGGCCGGACTCGGGCTACGCTTGCCACGCTTGCGGACGGAAGGCCGCGACTGGACCTTCACGATTCGGACGGCAAACCCCGCGCCGGTCTTTACCTGTTGCCCGACGGATCGCCGCGGCTGGCTCTTTTTAATGGGCAAGGCATGCACCGCGCACTTCTGGCACTGCTGCCGGACGGCGAGCCGGGCCTGATTCTTTTCGACAAAGACGGCAAGCCCCAGGCCAGTTTTGTTCTTACGCCCGATGGAAATTCAAAACTGGTTCTGGGCGACAAGGACGGGCAGATCCTCTGGTCCGCGCCGTAGCCATGAGCCGATTTTTTATCCGTTGGATACGGTGGGACCCGCTTCCGCCTTCTCGCGAAAGCCCGCTGGCCCGCATCAAGCGGTTATTGTTGGGCCACCCGTTCCAAAGCGTCCGGGCTAAACAGGAGCGGGTATCCATTCTGGTGGGACTGGGCGCTTTTGCCTCGGATGCCATTTCCTCGGTGGCCTACGCGACCGAAGAAATGTTGCTGGTTCTCTTTGGGGTGGAAGCGGCCGCCCTGTCTTTCGGGGCCCCCATTACGGTTGTGATCACGGCCCTTATGATGGTTGTCTTGACCTCGTACTATCAGACCGTTCATGCCTATCCCGCCGGCGGTGGGGCCTATAACGTCGCGCGGGAAAACCTAGGGCTTTATCCGGCCCTGATCGCGGCCGCGTCGCTGGTGGTGGATTACGTCTTGACCGTGGCGGTGAGCGTCGCGGCCGGGGTGGCGGCGATCACCTCGGCCTTCCCGGCCTTGCACGAGCATCGCGTCGCGCTGGCCCTGGCCTTCGTGTTGTTGCTCACCCTCGGAAACCTGAGAGGAATCCGGGAGGCGGGATACTACTTTTCGTTGCCGACCTACTTTTTTATCCTGAGTGTCTTATGGGTCATCGGGAATGGCATCGCCGGATTGGTGATGCAGGGGCGGACCGCGACCGATTTCCTTTCTCCTGTGATCCCCACCGAGCCCGTCTCGGCCGTGGGTTGGTGGGTGATCCTACGAGCGTTTTCCTCCGGGAGCGTCGCGATGACCGGGGTGGAGGCAATCGCGAACGCCGTGCCGGTATTTCGCGATCCGCCTTCCCGGCATGCGGGAACAGCCATGATCTGGTTGGGGGTGACCCTCGCGACGTTGTTCCTGGGCGTCACGTTTCTGGCGCTCGACTACGGTATCCAGCCGCGTCCGGATGAGACGGTTCTCTCACAGCTCAGCCGTGCGGTTCTCGATTCCCCCGCTCAGTATCACGTGGTCCAGGCCGCGACCGCGCTCATCCTCCTGCTCGCGGCCAACACCAGCTACACCGATTTCCCCCGCGTGGCGTCCCTCCTCGGACGGGATCGATTCCTGCCTCAGCAATTGGCCCACCTGGGCGATCGTCTCGTCTTTTCCAACGGAATCCTGCTTCTGAGCGCAATGGCAACGGTGCTGCTCGTGATCTTTCGTGCCGATACCGATGCCCTGATCCCCTTGTATGCGGTGGGTGTGTTCCTCGCCTTCACGATATCACAGGCCGGGATGCTTGTAAGATGGTTTCGGCGTCGCGATCCCGGCTGGCGCTGGCGGGCCGCGATCAACGGGATCGGGGCGCTCTTGACCGGCACCGTGCTGGTCGTGATCGCAATGACCAAGTTCATCCACGGCGCCTGGGTCGTCCTGGTCATCATCCCGGCTCTGGTCTCGATGTTTCTGCGGATTCATCTTCACTATAAGCAGGTTGGGCGGCAACTGGCCGTGCACCCGACCGAACCGCCTCGGGCCGTTTCCCACACCGTGCTGGTGCCGATCTCTGGAATCACGCGACCGGTTCTGACGGCGCTGGAATTTGCCCGATCCCTCTCGCCTGCCGTCCGGGCCGTGTACATCAACACCGACGCCGCCGCAGCGGAGCAGATCCAATCAGGCTGGGAACGATGGAAGCCCGGCATTGATCTCATTATTCTCGAATCCCCCTACCGTTCCATCATCGGCCCGTTGCTGGATTATATCGACCAGGTGCAGAAAGAACGCGAAAACGGCCTCGTCATCGTCGTTCTGCCCGAGTTCGTCCCGCGGCGATGGTGGCATCACCTGCTCCACAACCAGACCGCGCTGCTGCTCAAGGGGGCGTTACTCTTCCGTAGGGATGTGGTTGTCACGAGCGTGCCGTATCATCTGAACCGGTGACCGATGGCGCGCCGCGGCGGGGTCTTTTAATGAGCGCGGCATGCGTCCGGCGCTTTGACAAGATCGGTTTTTGTAGGATAGAATAGCGCCGGTGACAAAGCCTTTTGAGAAGCCATCCAACATGAAAGGAGCCGGAGATGAATACGAAACAGTATGGATTCATGCTGATCGTCGCGGCCGTCGCGGGGCTGGTGGGCGGGACGGTGTCCGGTCGATTCTGGAACGGCGAGCCCGCGTTTGCCGGTAAGACCGCTCCGCCTGCGAAGGTGATTCAAGCCGAAGAGATTCAGCTCGTGGACCGGGACGGTCATATCCGGGCCCGACTGAATTTATCCCCGAACGGCGGCCCGGGTTTGAGCCTTCTGGATAAGGGCGGCCACCTCCGGGCCGGGCTTCAGTTGTCGGCCGACGGAAGCCCCGGTTTGGCACTCGCGGATAAGGACGGCCAACTCCGGGCCGGTCTGTATGTCTCGGCGGGCGGTAAGACGTGGATGGGCATTCTCGACAGGGACAGTAAGACCCGAGTGGAGGTGGGGCTGGAGGCCGATGGCGGGCCGGGGCTCTTTCTTTCGGACAAGAACGGCGTTACCCACGCGGCGCTTCAGCTGTCGAATGATGGAAGCCCGGGTCTGTTTCTGGCCGATCGCCACGGCAAGGCCCGCGCCGTCCTCGGTCCGTAGGGCCGTCGTATTATTTAAATTCGGGAGGGGTCATAACGGGGAGTCTGCCCGTCAAGGTCTTCAAAAAAGAGACCAGGTCCTGTTGTTCCTGTCGCGTCAATCCTAAGGGCGTCATGGCCTTGTCAAGGTGGGAATTTTTACCGCCCCCTTTGTTGTAGAACGCCGCCACCTCTTCCAACGTCTTCAATGTTCCATTGTGCATGTAGGGCGCGGTCTGGGCGATGTTCCGGAGCGTCGGCGTTTTGAATGCCCCGCGGTCGTTTTCGTTTTTTGTGACGAGGTATCGGCCGAGGTCCGGCTGCTTCGGATTCGGTTCGGGTACGCCCAGGTTGTGAAATTCACGGTCCGTAAAATCCAGTCCCTTGTGACAAAAGGCGCATCGCCCTTTGGTCTGAAAAATCTCCATGCCGCGTTGGGCTTCCGGACTGATCGCGGCGCGGTCTCCGGCCAGATAACGGTCGAACGGTGAGTTGTGGGAAAGGATTGTCCGTTCAAAGGCCGCAACGGCCTCCGAGATTCCTTTGAGTGTGACCGGAGAGCCAAAGGCTTCTTCAAAGAGCCTTGCATATTCGGGATCCTTTCCCAACTTAACGACGAGTTGATCGAGATCCTGGTTCATTTCATCCGGTCGGCGGACGGGTTCCAGGACCTGATCTTCCAACGTGCGGACCCGTCCATCCCAGAATTGGCTTGTGCTGTCGGCCGCTTGGAGCAGCGTGGGGGTGTTCCGTGTAAGCTTTTGGTCGTTGCTGCCGATCGCGACCGATCTTCCGTCCGTGAAGGCCAGTGCGGGGATGTGACAACCGGCGCAGCTCATGCGGTTGTCTCCGGAAAGACGGGGATCGAAAAAGAGGCGGAGACCTAAGGCGATCTTGGCATTGTACTGAAAATCTTGAGCCTCACTCCATTCCGGACAGGCCGGAATGGCCAAGGCAAGGGAAAGCAGCAACCACCCGGCGCTCGGTTGTCTCATGCCGATCCCCTTTTCTGCCCGATGCGGCATCCATTGTAGCATGAGGGGGAACCGTGTCAAGTCATTAAACGATCCGGGCTTGATTTTGATTGACCGGTCTCATTGTTGTATACTGACGTTATGAACAGACCTCTTTCACTCTATCTCCATTTTCCGTACTGCTGGAGCAAATGCCACTACTGCGCTTTCAACTCCATCCGGTATGACAAGCCTCAGAGCCTCCGCCTCCTTTCGGCCTTGAAAACGGAGATCGCCCGTTACGGCCGTTCTCCCCTGGTTCAGGGCCGTCGCCTCTCGACGATCTTCATGGGAGGAGGGACGCCGTCGATTTTTACCGCCGACCAGATCCTCGATGTCTTGGATCTTTGCCGCGCGAGTTTTGCGTGGGCCGATGGCATCGAGATCACGATGGAGGCCAATCCGGGAACGGTTGATCTGAAAAAGCTGACGGCCTTGAGGCGCGGAGGGATCAACCGATTGAGCATGGGCGTGCAGTCCTTTCAGGACGATGATCTGGAGCGGCTCGGACGCGCGCACAGCGCGCAGGTTGCGCGAGAGGCCTTCCGAACGGCGAGGGAGGCCGGATTCAAAAATATGAATCTCGATTTTATTTATGCCCTTCCGGAGCAACGTCTGGAAGGCTGGGAAAAGACGTTGGACGAGGCGATCTGTCTCGGCCCGGAACATCTGTCGGCCTATGCCTTAACGATTGAGGAGGGGACGCGGTTCGGGGAGGATTATGAAAACGGCCTTTTTGTATTGCCGGATGAGGATTGGCAGATCCGGTTCGACGACCTGACTCAGGCCAAATTGTCCCGGGCGGGATACATGCGCTATGAAGTGTCGAACTATGCACGCCCGGGTTATGCCTGTCGTCATAACCTCGGTTATTGGAGTCAACGCGAGTATCTCGGCCTCGGTCCCGGCGCCCATTCGTATTTGGCGGACCGGCGTTTTTCGAAGATGGAAGACATCGAAGCCTATATCCGGGAGGTCGAGGCCCGCGGGGAGGCGATTGAAGAATCCGAGCCCATCGGCTCGGACTTGGCCGCCCGGGAGGCCTTGATCTTCGGTTTAAGAAAGACGGATGGGGTCTGCCTGGACGGGATCCTAAAACGGTATCCCTTGTCCGATCCGGACCGCCTTCAAAAAATGTTTGAACAATGGAGATGGGATGAATTGATGATCCTGGAGCCTCCGCGTATCCGGCTTTCGCCCAGGGGACTCCGTCTCTGGGACCGGATCGCGGAAGAAATCATCGCGTTGTCCTAAACTCTTTCGGGAAATCTGCGTCGATCCTTCTTGATTTTTTGTCGGACGAGACGCTACGCTATTTTTGTATCCTTATCATTGTGAGATCGCATCGATGGAGCGTCGGACTTTCCTCACACGGATCACCGGGTTCATCCTGGGCCTTATCGGCCTCGCCCTTTCGATTCCGCTGGTCGGTTATGTGGTCTCCCCGGCCTTCCGTCGGCAGGCCCAAGACTGGGCCGAGGCCGGCGGCGTCCATGAATTAAGCGTCGGGGATCCCAAGGAGCTGTCCTATCTCGTGACCCTCCAGGACGGCTGGATGAAGACGACGGCCGTGAAGTCGGTCTGGGCGGTCCGTCAGCCGGACGAAAGTGTAACGGTCTTTTCCCCCCTCTGCACTCATCTCGGATGCGGTTACCACTGGGATTCCGACGACCGCGAATTTAAGTGTCCCTGCCACAACAGCATCTTCGATATCACCGGCCGAGTCTTAAGCGGTCCGGCCCCGCGTCCCTTGGACCGTTTGCCCTTCAAGGTGGAAAAGGAACGGCTGTTCGTGATCTACAAACAGTTCAAGTCCGGAACCTCCAAGCAGATCGAGTTGTGACCGAGCGATGACGATCATCCGAGCGATTTACGGCTGGCTGGACCGGCGGTTGAGGCTGAAGCCGATCGAGGAGATGCTCTTAAACGAGCCGATTCCCGGCGGCGCCAGCTGGGTCTATGTCTTCGGAAGCGCCACGTTGTTCCTCTTCTGCCTTCAACTCCTGACCGGGATGTTCCTGGCCGTCTATTATGCGCCGACGCCGGATCACGCCTACGACAGCATCCGGTTCATCATGTCCTCGGTTGCCTTTGGCGCCTTTGTGAGAGGACTGCATCACTGGGGCGCCAGCGCGATGGTCGTGGCGATCGGTCTTCACATGCTTCAGGTCTATCTGTACGGCGCCTACAAACCGCCGCGGGAAGTGATGTGGATGGTCGGGGTGGCGTTGTTTCTCTTGACCCTCGGTTTTGCCTTCAGCGGTTATCTGCTGCCGTGGGACCAGAAGGCCTACTGGGCGACGCAGATCGGGGTGAATATGGTCGGCACGATCCCCTGGATCGGAGGCGACCTGGTCCGGATCATTCGAGGCGGCGAAAATTTGGGCGCGCTTACCCTGACCCGTTTCTTCGCGCTCCATGTCCTTTTTCTTCCGCTCATGACGCTTGGTCTCGTCCTGCTCCATCTTTTTATTTTGAGACGGATCGGACCGGCCGGCTCGTTCGAAGAACGGAGAGCCGTTGTGACGGGGGCGACCGTTCCGGAGGAGCGAAGGCGGGAGACCCTCAGCGAGCCGTTCTATCCAAGACAGGTCTTCATGGATGCCGTCGTCGCGGGCGGGGTGTTCTTGGTCGTGGCGGCCCTGGCGCTGCTGTTGCCTTTTCCTATGGCCGACAAGGCAGATCCTTCGGATACGAGCTTTAAACCGGTTCCGGAATGGTATTTTTTGTTCTATTATCAGGGTCTCAAATACGTTCACGGTTCCTTCGAACCCCTGGCGACCTGGATCCTCCCGATGGTTTTTTATACGGTCCTCATGTTCCTGCCGTTCATCGATCGAAACCCGGTGCGCCATCCGGCCCGGCGGCCGAAGGCGATCCTGATCGGGGCGGCTTTTTTGGTCGGCGTGTTCGGCCTGATGGCGATTTCGTTGCAGGAAATCTACTCCGTGCCGACCACGGACCCATCGATGGTGCGAGGCCGCGAACTGTATTCCAAGCTTCAATGCAACGGCTGTCACCGCATTCATGGATCCGGCGCGGCGGTGGGGCCGGACCTCTCCTATGTGGGCAGGGTCCGAGACCGGGATTGGCTGATCCGTCATTTCAACAATCCCCGGGCCGTGGCGCCGGGGTCGTTCATGCCGGCGTTTCCGTTGAACCCGACCGAAATGAACGATCTGACGAATTATATGCTGAGCCTCAAATAAATATGGAGTACAAAGATTACTACAAGATCCTCGGAGTCTCAACGACCGCTTCGGACTCGGAAATCAAGAAGGCCTATCGCCGATTGGCGCGACAGTTCCATCCCGATCTGAATCCCGGGAATAAATCGGCCGAGGCGCGTTTTAAAGAGATCAATGAGGCCCATGAAGTCTTAAGCGATCCGGAAAAGCGCCGGAAATATGATGAACTCGGCTCCAATTGGGAGGAGATCCGGAGAGATCGGGAATACGCGCGGCAATATGCGCGTCCCGGTTTTGAGTGGTCGCAAGAGAGTTTCGATCTCGGAGATTTCTTCACGACCTTTTTCGGAGAGCGGATGGGCGGGTTCGGCGCCGAATCGTTCGCGACCGGTCCTCGTCCCGGCGGCGATCTGCAATACGAAATCCTGCTCACCCTCGAAGACCTGTTTCACGGGCCCACGAAGTTGTTGAAACTCTCTGTCGGGGAGGCCTGTCCGACCTGCCAAGGCCGCGGGATGATCATGACGTCCTCTTTTACCCAGGGGCGAAGACAGGTGATCAACTCGGCTCAGCCCTGCGGGACCTGCCGGGGAACCGGCCGGATCCGGACTCAACGCGAGGTCGAGGTCAAGATCCCCAAGGGCGTGAAGGAAGGCTCGAAGATTCGGCTGGCCGGAATGGGCGACAAAGGAATTCAGGGCGGGCCGTCCGGCGATCTGTACCTCATGGTCAAGCTTCTTCCCCATCGGTTCTTTCATCTCAACGAGTATGACATCGAGGCGGATCTCCCCGTCTGGGCGGACGAAGCCGCACTGGGGGCTCAGATTGCGGTTCCGACCCTGGATCAAAAAGTTCTTTTGAAAGTCCCGCCCGGCAGTCAGTCCAGCCAGCGCCTCCGGCTGCATGGAAAAGGGCTTCACCGACCCCGGGGAGAGGGAAGGGGTGATCTGTATTACAAAATACGGATCATGGTTCCAGCCCCAATGGGCGCCAAGGAGCGGGAGCTCTTCAATGAACTTCGCCAATTGAGAATCGAGCGCGGGGACGACAAAAAGATCCGAAAAGACCTGGAGTAAGGCATGCCTAAGACGCGAATCAAAAGACGCCGGACGATCCGAAGATACATGACGATCTCGACCGTTTGCAAAGTATATCAATTGCGCCCGCAAACGCTGCTGACGTATGAACGGCGCGGATTGATCGGTCGAGAGATCGTGATCCTGGAGGATGGTCGCAAAGCGATCTTATATGGTGAGCGTGATCTTCGGCGGCTCCGGATGATCCGTTCGCTGACGAGGGACCTGGGGGTGAATTTGGCCGGCGCCGAGGTGATCCTGCATTTGCTGGATCGTTTCGAAGACTATTGATGTCGGAAGAAGTCCGGACCGATTTTTTCCAACAGGCGCTCGAAGGCGCTGACCACGTCCGGATCAAACTGAGGACCGGAGTATTTTTTCAGTTCGCCCGCCAGCTTCGTGACCGGTTGGGCCTGTCGGTAAGGCCGATCGGACGTCATCGCATCAATGGTGTCCGCGACCATGAGGATCCTTGATCCCAGCGGGATCTGCTCACGGGACAGCCCATCCGGGTAACCCTTTCCATCGCAGTGTTCGTGATGATGGAGAACGATCTTGAGGATGTTTTCCGAAAGCCCCACCGGACTTAAGATCTTCACGGCGTTTTTAGGGTGGGCCTTCATCGTCTCAAATTCCTTTTCGGTCAGGCGGCCTTCTTTGAGAAGAATGTCTTCGCTGCTGCCGATCTTGCCGATGTCGTGAAGGATTCCTCCGATCTCGACCTCATCGCTCTCGTTCGTCGACAACCCCATTTCCCGGGCCAGGGCCGCGGCATACCGTGCGACGTTCTCGGAGTGACCCGACGTGTAACTGTCTTTCAGTTCCATGGTTGCGACGAGCGATCGGATCGTCTTGACGTAGCTCTGATGAAGCTCCTGGTAGAGGGACGCGTTCTCGATGGCGGCCGAGGCCTGACCGGCCAGGGCGGGCGGGTGAGGGATGAAATCTTGATCCGGCCCTTTCCGATCAACGGGACGGAAACCGACGAGAGGACCTTGCCGTCTTCAAGGACGTCCGCCAAGGTCGGATTTTGTTCGACGCCGCCCTGGATGATGAGCGGCTTTCTCGTCCGGGCGACGACCCCCGCGATGCCCTCGCCGACTTTTTTCGTCATCTTGGACGGAATGACGATGGGAAATCCGGAATGGGCCTTGACGCGGAGTTCTTGACGGATCTCGTCGAGCAGCATGAGCGAGGACCGATCGGCCTGGGTTTCAAGGCGGGCGCTCTCCACGATCAGGCTGAAGAGATGATCCGTATCTGTAGTGATCAGCCGACGGTTGATCTCGAACAGCGGCATGAGGGATCGGAGGCGGATGTTCTCTTTGATGAGTCGATTCCTTTCCATGGCGTGACGGACGGCGGCGAGCAATTCGTCCATTGTAAACGGCTTGATGACGAACCCCAGGGTGCCCAGCTTGAGCGATTCGATCGCCATGTTCACGGTGCCGTGACCGGTGATCACGACGATGGCGATGCCAGGGTCGAGCTTCTTGGCCGCGTCGATCAGCTCCAGACCGCTCATCCCCTGCATGCGGATGTCGGTCAGAAGCAGGTCGAACGGTTCCTGTCGGAAAATTCGCAACGCGTCCAGCCCGTTCGCGGCTGTTTTAACGGTGTGACCTTCTTTGGTTAGAAAGCGGGTACAGAGTTCGACGATGGCCGGCTCATCGTCCACCACCAGAGTCTTTTCGTGCGGCATGGATTCACCTTTGATATGCGGGGCCGCTGCTTACCCCGTTTCTTGGGACATCGGGGCCTCTTGTTTGACGGGAAGCTTGATGACGAACGTGGTCCCTTCTCCTATGACGCTTTCGACCTCGATCCGTCCGCTGTGGCGCTCAATGATCCCGTAACTTACCGCCAGTCCCAAACCGGTTCCGAGTCCTTCTTTGGTCGTGAAAAAAGGATCAAAGATCTTTGGAAGATGCTCCTTCGCGATGCCTTCACCCGTGTCCTTGAACCGAATTTCGATCACTCGGTCGGCAAAAACCAAAGGCTTCTCGTGAAAGCCGGCCTCGGTCCGCGGCCCGTTCAGACCGTGGGCCCGGGTGGTGATGGTCAGCGTTCCGCCCTTCGGCATGGCGTCGAAGGCGTTCTTCAGGAGGTTGATGAAGACCTGTTTCATTTGATCCGCATCGACGATAATCGTGGGCAGGTCGGGCGCGTAGTCCTCGTTGAGGCGGATGTTGGAGATCTCGGCCTGATGTCGGAGCAGATTCAATGTCTTTTGGATGAGCGGATTGATGTCGGTCGCTTCCTTTTTGATGCCCCGCTTTCGGGCGAAATCCAAAAGATTCCGGACGATGTCGCGTGAACGCATCGCCTCGCTCTGAATGATTTTCAAATCCTGTTTACGAGGATCGTGGTCGCCCATGTCCTCCAGAATGAGCGTGGTGAACCCCAGAATGCTGGTGAGCGGATTGTTGATCTCGTGCGCCACGTTGGTGGCCAGCTCTCCGAGGGAGGCCAGCTTGGCGGACTGGATCAACTGCTGGGTCTGTACGATTCGGAGCTCATTCATTTGCTGCTGGACCTTGTTGTAGAGCAACGAATTCTCAATCGATGTGGCGGCCTGGCGGGCGACAATATCCAGGAGTTTTAAGTCCTCCGGGGTGTATGGGTCGCCCGATTGTTTCGGTCCCAGGAGCAGCAGGCCGAGGAGATGAGCCTTCCAGGAAACGGGAACGATCACGGCCAATCCCAGATTTTCCATTTCCCCCCGGAGCCGGGAGTCGGGGGCCGGTTGGATCATGTCCAATTCATCATAGATCAAGGGGGCGGTTTGGGGCTGGCTGAAGTGGCGGATGAAGAGATGTTCACGATCCAACGAGAAGGACGCGTGCGGCTCGATCCAAAACCCCTTGTAAACGGATGCGGTATACCGATCCGCCTCCTCGTTTTCCAGCGCGATGGCCATCCGTTGGAGATTGAAAAAGTCGGTCATCAGATCCGTGACCGAGATCAGCATCTTCTGGAGGTCCGTAATCGAGCTCAGGTTTTCCGTCAGATCGGAAAGAAATTCCTGCGGGTGCCGCTGATTTTTAAAAAAGACCCGCTCGGTGACTTTCTGAAAAAAACGGCGGAGGGGTTCAAAGCCCAGGGCTGTCAGCAAGGCCCCGATGATGACGCTCAGGGTGAATCCCACGGTGTCCTGAAAGAATCGTTGAGAGAGAAGAACCAGGGTAGCGTAAAAGGTCAGCGTCGTCAGAAGCAGAACGGAGTAGACGATGGTGCGTACGGCAACGATCTTGATGTCCAAGAGGCGGTATTTGGTGATGGCATAGGTGATAAAGCTGATCATGATGATCGTGAACGGAGGACCCAGCCAGATGAGGCGGTAGTTTCCGAACAAAGGCAAAATCAGGTTGAAGGCGGCGCCGAACAGAGTCGAGATCAGCGTCCCGGACAGGATATACCGGATCTGCATCCGTTGCGTGCCTTCGGATAATCGGTATTTCTGATACAGGTGCACGAAGGCCCATCCCATGATGAAGACGAACCAGATTGAATAGAGAACATGATCGGATCTGCTCAAAACCACTTCCTTGCCCCAGGGATGCTCGACGACCGATTGGATCAGAAAATCGGATATCGGAAAGAGCAGGGTCGAGACGGCCGGGAACAGATAGATGAGAATCTTTCGGAACAGCGTCAGTGTCGTAATCTGGCAAGGAAACACCAGCGAGAAATAACAGAAGTTGCTCGCGATCAAGGCGGCGGCGATATAGTAGATCTGGCTCCAAAATTTAGCCCAGGGAAGCGAAGGGGTGATGCGGAAAAACGCCAGACCCAACGACCATAGGGCCACGCAGAGAACGGTCAGGCAGAATGTGACGTGGGTAATTTTAAGTCGGCCCCGCTGATAAATGAAAACGGCCAGGACAAAATTAAGGAGGGCGACGATCAGCAGGACAAGATTTCTTGGATCCATAGCATCATGCCTTTTGGTAAGAGGCAAGGCCTATGTCCTTTATCTGGATTCGATGGTTCTCAGTATAATCTTAGTTGCAGACCTTGTCAAAGGAGGGCCGGCGCAGGGGAAAAATAGCTTGACATTAGATAGGGCGGTGGTTACAATAAAATCAAGCAAGTTCGCTTGCACACGGATCCGGCAAGAAGCGGGTAGCGTCTAAAAATAGCCCGTTGTTTTATAATAAAATCAGCGAGGTGGATATCCGTGCGGTTTTATTTTTTTAAGAGGGTTGACCAGGGCTCAAGGAGGTCCGATGTTCGAGCGATTTACCGATAAAGGGCGAAAGATCATCATCCTGGCGCGGGAAGAAGCGGAGCGCCATCAGAATGATTATCTGGGCACGGAGCATCTTGCGCTGGCGATCTTGCGGGAGACGGATGGGATCGCATTGGCGATCTTAAAAAAGATGGGGCTTTCGCCGGAGCAGGTTCGCTTGGAGATCGAACGGAATCTGCCCGGCGGGGGCAGCACCATGACCTTCGGTGAAATTCCGTTTACGCCCCGTGTAAAAAAGGTGATTGAGTTTGCGGTTGAGGAGGCCCGATTGCTGGGCCACAACCATATTGGAAGCGAGCATCTCCTTTTGGGCCTTCTTCGTGAAGAAGAAGGAATCGGCGGAAAAATTCTTCGAAGCCTGGGAGCCAATCTGCTGACCGCGCGTCAACTCACGGTTAATTTTCTTCGTAAATCCGTGCCCCGCGAGCGCGAGAAGAAGAGCAACACTCCGGCCTTGGATGAATTCGGCCGGGATCTGACCCAATTGGCCATGGAAGGCTCGTTGGACCCGGTCATCGGCCGCGCCGACGAAATCGAACGGGTTTTGCAGATCTTGTGCCGACGGACCAAGAATAATCCGGCCCTGATCGGGGAGTCCGGCGTCGGGAAAACGGCCATCGTTGAGGGACTGGCCCAGCGCATCGTATCGACGGATGTGCCGGATAATCTCCTGAACCGACGCGTCATCGCATTGGATCTGGGTTCCTTGGTGGCCGGAACCAAATACCGCGGTCAGTTTGAAGAGCGGTTGAAGGTGGTCATGAAGGAGATCGTGCAGGCGGGCAACATCATTATTTTCATCGACGAGCTCCATACCTTGGTGGGGGCCGGCGCGGCGGAAGGCTCCATTGACGCTTCCAACATGCTCAAGCCGGCGCTCGCGCGGGGTGAAATTCAATGCATCGGGGCGACCACCCTGGACGAATACCGTAAACATATTGAAAAGGACGGCGCCCTCAAACGCCGATTCCAGCCGATCTTTGTCCAACCGCCGAATGTCGAGGAGACGGTTAAGATCATTAAGGGGCTTCGGGACCGGTATGAAGAGCACCACGGGGTCGAGATCACGGAAGAGGCTATTGTGGAGGCCGTGCGTTTGGCGGACCGTTATATCACGGATCGGTTCATGCCCGACAAGGCCATTGATGTGATCGACGAGACCGGTTCACGGGCCAAGATGAAAAGCTATGCTTTGCCGGAGGAGCTTAAAGCGCTGGAGCAGGAGCAGAAGCGGGTGACCCGGGATAAGGAATTGGCCGTAACGCTCCAAAATTTTGAAGAGGCAGTCAAGCTTCGCGAGGAAGAGGAACGGCACAAACGGTTGCTTGAAGAGGCAAAACGCGAATGGAAAAAGAATCAGGAGAAAAACCGGCCGGTGATTTCAAAGGAGGACGTCGGGTACGTCGTCTCGAAGATGACGGGGATCCCGTTGTATAAATTGGAGGAGGCCGAATCGCAGAAGCTCCTCCATATGGAGGAAGAGCTTCACAAACGGATCGTGGGTCAAGAGGAAGCGATCGCGGCTGTCTGTCGGGCCATCCGACGCTCTCGGGCCGGTCTCAAAGAGGTCAAGCGACCGATCGGTTCGTTTATCTTCTTGGGGCCGACCGGGGTGGGCAAGACCGAGTTGGCCAAGGCGCTGGCCGGGTTTTTGTTCGACGATGAGGCCGCGTTGATTCGTATCGATATGTCGGAGTATATGGAAAAATTTACGGGCTCGCGGCTGGTGGGAGCGCCGCCGGGATATGTGGGCTATGAAGAAGGGGGCCAGCTGACCGAGATGGTTCGGCGCCGGCCGTATTCCGTCGTGTTGTTCGACGAGATCGAAAAGGCCCATCCCGAAATATTCCATATGCTGCTCCAGGTCTTGGAAGACGGTTGTCTGACCGACAGCCTCGGACGCAAGGTGGACTTCAAAAACTGCGTCTTGATCATGACCTCCAACCTCGGAACCAAGCTGATCCACAAGGGAGGCGCGCTCGGTTTTCAGAAGGAGGGCGAGGAAGAAAAACGAAGCCGCATGAAGGATGATATCCTCGCCGAATTGAAGAAGGGTTTCAATCCGGAATTTCTCAACCGGATCGATGAGGTGGTCGTCTTCCATCCGTTGGAAAAACAGCACCTGATCAAGATCGTGGATATTCTGATCCACGAGGTCAATCAACGGCTGACGGATCGGGGGATTCAGCTTGAGGTGACACCGGAAGTGAAGGCGTGGTTGACCGGGGAAGGGTATGAGCCGGCCTATGGAGCGCGGCCGATGCGGCGCGTCATCCAGAGGACCATCGGGGATTCCCTATCCGAGGAGCTACTCAAGGGACGTTTTAAAGACGCCAAACGGATCAAGGTGATCCTCAAAGAGAATGCCGTCATGTTTGTGGAAGATGAGGTCATGGCGGGGGTCTGATCGCGCTCATCGGTATGCACAAGGTCCATGCTCATACGGTGAAGACGGGTTATGAGCATCATCCATGAAGCGCTTAAAAAAGCCGCTGAAGATGAAACCTCCAAGCCGGCGGTTGAAGGACCGCAACAAGTCAAATTTTCGGCCGCGGCCGCTCTCCCTCTCAGAAATATCCTTATCCGGACCGGTCTTCTTCTCTGCGTGATCGGGGGACTGTATCTGGCCTACCTGGAGCGGGAAGGATTAAGCCGCGTTTTTTCATCCAAGACGGTTCCGTCAACCGCCGAACCTTCCGCGTCGAGCATCCGATCGATGCCGGCGGCCGCCTCGACGGCTCTTCCTGAAAATCCCGCGCGGGTTGATCCTGTCCGTTGGCCGGAGCGTGCCGCCGACCATGAAAAATCGGGGGTGAGCTATTACGAACAGGGGCGATGGGCGGAGGCGGAACGCGAGTTCCTGACGGCGACGTCGCTTGATCCGAAGTCGCCGCGGATTCAAAATAATCTCGGATTGGTTCTGAAAAGACAGGGTCGCGACAGTGAGGCCGAGTCGCGATTTCGGTCGGCGTTACAGATCGACCCCGCCAATGTTCAGGCCATGAATAATCTCGGACTTCTTTATGAACAGCAGAATCGCTTGGAAGAAGCCCGGCGCCTTTACGAGAAAGCGGTCGCAACCCAACCGAGTTTTCCCGATGCCCACTTGAACTATGCGGTTCTTCTCGAGCGGGCCGGATATTTTGAAGAATCCAAACGGCACTATCAAGCCTTCCTCTCGACAGCCGCCCGTCAACACGACCAGGCCGTTTCGTTGGTGAAAAAACATCTCGATCACTTGCCGTAGCATTGTCCTTCAAGATGCATTCAAACGAACAGGGACGGAAAAGTGCTCCTTTTAGGGATTGAAACATCGTGCGATGAAACGGCGGCCGCCGTCGTCAAAGACGGACGGGAGGTGCTGTCCCATGTTTTATACTCGCAGGAGCGGATCCATCGGAAATACGGAGGGGTGGTTCCGGAGCTGGCCTGCCGCCAACATGCGGCCGTCATTTCGGAGGTGGTCGCGACCGCTCTGGAGAAGGCCGGCCTCGATTTTCGGGATCTGTCCGGCGTTGCGGTAACGCAGGGGCCGGGATTAATGGGCGCCTTGTTGGTGGGCGTCTCCTATGCGAAGGCCTTGGCCTATCGTCACGGCCTTCCCCTGATCGGTGTGAATCATCTCGAAGGTCATATCGCCGCCGTCCATCTGGAAAACCGGACCGTGGATCTGCCGGCCGCGGCCCTGGTGGTTTCCGGAGGACACACCAATCTCTACTCGATTCCGGTCGACGGCCCGTTGAAATTGCTGGGCCAAACCGTCGATGACGCGGCGGGCGAGGCCTTCGACAAAGGAGCCAAGATGTTGGGGTTGCCCTATCCCGGCGGGCCGGCAATCGATCGGATGGCCGAAACGGGTGATCCGACCCGAATCGCCTTCCCGCGGCCGCATCTTAAGAAAGATTCGCTGGACATGAGCTTCAGCGGTTTAAAAACTGCTTTGCGTTATTATCTGGAACGGTCCGGATTTCCGGACACGCGCACGGTTCATGTTCCGGACGTGGCCGCGGCGTTTCAGCAGGCCATTGTGGACGTCCTGGTTGAGAAAACGCTGTCGGCGGCCGAACAGTGCCGTGTCAAGACGGTGTTCGTGACGGGGGGGGTCGCCGCCAACACCGCGCTCCGGGAACGATTGGGAGAGGTCTGCAGGACGCGCGGACTTTCCCTCCGCATTCCGAGTCCGACCTATTGCACGGACAACGGGGCGATGATCGCGGCGGCCGGTTATTATCGGATGATTCGGCGGGAACGTTCGCCCCGCCTGCCGGCAGGCGCGGCATTGACGATGAGTCCCCAGGTCGCCCCCGTGATGAATGAGTCGTGGTTTACTGGTATTGAGCCGTGATCTGCGGAGAAAAAACAAAGGTGTGGGTGTATAGGCCGAAGAAGTTGTAGTCGAACTGCCAGCGGGTTGAAATGGATATCTGAGTCGGATTCCGTTCGATCTCAATGTCTTCATCCGCGAGCGTGATGCCCAATTCTTCAGCCTTCTTAGTAAGCGTCTTGCGCATCTCCGCATCCGTCGTTACTTGTCCGCCCCTGGCTTTCTCGGTCATTAATTCCTGCAGCTCGAAATTATTGATCCAATAGGGAGCCAACTGGAAACCGAGATAGATGCCTGTGCCGATGAAGGCCAGGAAAAGGACCGATCCGATCCGCAGCCGTCCTGAGGAATGAGCATCAAAGGTTTCCATCGGAAAATTATGCCGCTTTTTAACGGCATTTGCAATAACTTTAACCGGCATGGGTTTCGAGAACCTTCCCGTCAATTATCTCTTGACAACTGGATTGGAAGAAGGATATTCTAAATCGTTTTTTCGTAAGACCGGTCCAGGCCGTTTTATTGCACACCACAGTACCGCACCGTGTTTCGCTTCGAAAACGGGGTACGATCACTCAGGAGGGCGCCGATGAAACAGATTCTACATTTTCTTTTTGCCGTTGTGCTGACGATAACGATCACATCTCTGGCGATGGCCGCAGAGAAACATAAGATGAAGGGCGGAAGCCCGATCAAAAGCATGTCAAAGGACGACTTGATCAAGCTGGCCGAAAGTGCCGCGCCGGCCGAGATTTCGAAGGACGCAACGATCATGCTCCCGGGCGAGGACGGCAAGCTGGCCGAAGCGAGAAAAGGGACGAACGGTTTCACCTGCATTCCGGATGTGGACGGCATGGCAAAGCCCGATCCGATCTGCTTTGATCAACCGACCGGTCAATGGGTCAATGATCTGATGAGCGGCGCGCCGAAGCCGACGAATACCGCCCCCGGAGTTTCCTATATGGCCCAGGGCGGATGGTATTTTGAGAAGGACGGCAAGATATTGATGAAGAATGAGCCGGGTGCCAAGACGATGAAAGAACCGCCTCACTGGATGATTGTCTGGCCGTTTGAATCGAAGGCGACCGGGATTTCGTCCATGCCGAGCAAAATGGGCACCTATATCATGTTCGAGGGCACGCCGTACGCCCATTTGATGATTCGTCAGAATCCGAACAACATGAAATAAGCGGCAACCTTAAATAGTAACCGGGAAGGACCCCCGGGTCTTTCTCACAACTCAAAGGAGGAAGCCATGCCAAGTAAACAGTACAAGAAGTTAGGCTGTATGGATGTTGAGCCGAAAATGGGCTGCGCTTTTGAAGTAAGAGCTGAGACCGAAGACGAAGTGATGCGGCTGGCAGCCGATCACAGCAAGACGATTCACAAAATGACGTCCATGCCTCCGGACATGGCGGCCAAGGTCAAGTCGGCGATCAAGACCGTATCGGTCAACGTTTAACGGTCGGTTATCTGTAACAGAAACCCCCGGTGCAGGTAGGCCCTGTGCCGGGGGGTTTCGTTTCCGTGTTGAGTTTCAACTATCCTTTGCAGTACAATCATCCCACCTGTAATATCAACCCGATCAAGGAGAGCCTCGTGAAACCGAAGACACGTCTTGAACGCGACACGATGGGCGAGAAGGAAGTTCCGGCCGAGGCCTATTACGGCATCCAGACGCTCCGTGCGGTCGAAAACTTTCCGATCAGCGATCTTCGATTTTCCCGGTCCTTCATCCGGGCCCTCGCCCTGATCAAATGGGCCGCGGCACAGGTAAACGAAGAGCTGGGCCTGCTGGATAAAAAGAAGGCAAAGGCGATCGTCCAGGCCGCGCGCGAGGTGGTCGATGGAAAATTCGACCGCGAATTCGTCGTGGATATTTTCCAGACCGGCTCCGGCACCTCGACGAACATGAATGCAAACGAAGTGATCGCCAACCGTGCGGCCGAGCTGATCGGGGAGCCGCTGGGCGGCAAGGCGATCCATCCCAACGACCATGTCAATCTCGGCCAGTCCTCCAACGATGCGATCCCGACCGCGATCCATGTCGCGGCTCTGGAGCTGATCGAAAAGGATCTCATTCCGGCCCTGACTAAATTACAGAAGGCGCTTGCGGCCAAGACGAAAGAATTCGATCCCATCGTCAAGATCGGCCGCACGCATCTGGCCGATGCCACGCCGATCCGTCTGGGCCAGGAATTCTCGGGCTACGCTCGGCAGATCGCGCTTGCGGTGCGCCGTGTACAGTCCGTGCGTGAGAATTTATCGGAACTGGCGTTGGGCGGTACGGCGGTCGGGACGGGGATCAACACCCATCCTGAGTTTGCGAAACGCGTCATCGCGATCTTGAGCCGCGAGACGGGCTGTACGTTTCGCGAGGCCGAAAACCATTTCGAGGCTCAGGCTGCAAAGGATGCCGTGGTCGAGGCGAGCGGCGCGCTCAAGACGATCGCGGTCAGTTTGACGAAGATCGCAAATGACATACGCTGGCTCGGCTCAGGTCCCCGATGCGGCATCGCCGAGATCCTTCTGCCGGATACGCAACCCGGTTCGTCCATCATGCCGGGAAAAGTCAACCCGGTGATCGCCGAGTCGGTTCTGATGGTCGCGGCCCAGGTGATCGGAAACGATCTTGCCGTGACGATCGGCGGCCAGGCCGGAAATTTCGAGCTGAATGTCATGATGCCGGTGATGGCCTACAATCTTCTCCAGTCGATCGAACTACTCTCGCGGTCGGCCGAGAACTTCACGACCCGATGCGTTAATGGAATCCAGGCCGACGAGGCCCGGAATCAGGCCATGATCGAACAGAGCCTCGCAATGTGCACCTCGCTTGCGCCCGAGATCGGGTACGACGCCGCGGCCAAAATCGCCAAGGAGGCCTTCAAGACCGGAAAAACCGTGCGCGAAGTCGCGCGGGCACAGAAAGTTTTACCGGAGCAACGGCTGTCCGAGCTGCTGGACCCCTGGAGTATGACCGAGCCACGCGCTGAGATAAAAAAGAAGAAGGCAAAGTAGGGGCGTAGCATGCTACGCCCCTACATCGTTGCATCAAACCCTTGCAAACCGGCGGCATGATGAAAGCCTCCGACCTTTTTGTGAAATGCCTCGAACATGAAGGGGTGAAATATATCTTCGGCCTTCCCGGCGAGGAGAATCTCGACCTTCTCAATTCCCTTCAATCCTCTTCGATCACCTTCATCTCGACGCGACATGAGCAGTGCGCGGCCTTCATGGCGGACGTCTACGGCCGGCTGACGGGCCGGGCCGGCGTCTGCCTTTCCACACTCGGACCCGGCGCGACGAACTTGGCGACGGGGATCGCGGATGCCAACCTGGACCATGCGCCGCTGGTAGCGATCACGGCCCAGGTCGGACTGGAACGGCTTCACAAAGAGTCTCACCAGTACGTCGACATCCTGCACTGCTTTGAACCGATCACAAAATGGAACTCGCGCGTCGAACGGGCCTCGATCATTCCCGAAGTCGTGCGAAAGGCTTTTAAGACGGCCCAGGCTGAGAAACCCGGCGCAAGCCACATCGAGCTTCCGGAAGACGTGATGACGATCGAGATCAGCCAGGAGCCGCTTTCGACCGTACGCGCCCGTCGCCCTTCACCCGATCATCAGTCCCTGAAGACGGCCGCCGATCTAATCGAGAAGTCCCGGCAGCCGCTGATCCTGGCCGGAAACGGCGCAGTGCGCGGGAAGGCAGCCAAGGAACTACTGGCTTTTTCGCGGAAAACCGGGATCCCGGTGGCGAATACCTTCATGGGCAAAGGGATCGTTCCGTGGGATTACGATCTGGCGCTGCTTTCGATCGGTCTTCAGTCCCGCGACTATGTCACGTGCGGTTTTGAACGGGCCGACCTGGTGATCGCGGTGGGCTATGACCTGGTCGAATATTCGCCGCGGCACTGGAATCCCGATGGCAAGAAGCCGGTCATCCATATCGATTTCACGCCGAGCGAGGTGGATGCTTATTATCAGCCCTCGGTCGAGATCGTTGCGGATGTCCGTGAGACATTGGAGCTTCTGACCTTGGAGGTTCATGGAAAGAAGGATGTGAGCTACCCGAAAACATTGCGTGCTTCAATCCTGAAAGAGCTTGGAGACGGCGCGACGGACGAAGGTTTCCCGTTGAAGCCCCAGAGGATTATGCACGACGTCCGGGGAGTGTTGGGCGCCGAGGATATCCTGATCAGCGATGTGGGCGCCCACAAGATCTGGATTGCGCGGATGTTCCGCGCCTCGGTTCCGAATACGGTGATCATCTCGAACGGTTTTGCCGCGATGGGAATCGCGCTTCCCGGCGCGATCGCGTCCAAACTGGCGAATCCGGACCGAAAGGTCCTGGCGGTCTGCGGCGACGGCGGCTTCCTCATGACCTGTTCGGAGCTCGAGACGGCCCGGCGTCTCGGCCTGGCCTTCGTCGTTTTGATCTTCAATGACAACGGCTACGGCCTGATCAAATGGAAACAGCAGAAAAAGTTCGGCCGGGAGTTCGCCACGGCTCTTGGAAATCCGGACTTCAAGCAACTGGCCGAGTCCTACGGGGCGAAGGGATACCGGATCGGCGCGGCCAAGGAATTGGTGCCGACGCTTCGGGAGGCTTTTGCCCAGACGGTCCCGGCTGTGATCGAGGTGCCGGTCGATTATCGTGAGAATTTTCGTTTCATGGAACAACTCGACCAATTCATCTGTCCATTGTAACCGTGGATATGAATTGTTGTAGGGGCGGCCCTGTGTGGCCGCCCAGGGCAGGCACGTAGGCCTGCCCCTACAAATTAATGGCGTCTATACGAGGCCCTCATGATCGAATATAAAGTTTTTCTCGCGGGAAGTTGGAAAGGAACTCAAAGTACGGTCGAGATTACGAATCCTTATCTCGGGGAAAAGATCGGGAAGGTTCATCAGGCCGGGCCGGAGGAGATCGAAGCGGCGATCCGCGCGGCACAAAGCGTTTTTCCGGAACTGCGGCGGATGCCGCTCTATCGACGGGCCGAGGCGCTACAGAAAATCACGGACGGGGTCAAAACGCGGCGGGAGGATCTGGCCCGGATGATCTGCCTTGAGGCCGGAAAGCCGATCACGGACGCACGGGCCGAGGTCGGTCGTGCGATCTTAAACTTCCAGACCGCGGTCGAGGAAACCAAACGCCTCGGCGGTGATCTGATTCCGTTGGATCTTGCGCCGGGTTCGGAATCACGTTTCGGGATCATCCGCCGGTTCCCGGTCGGGCCGGTTCTTGGAATTTCCCCCTTTAATTTTCCGTTGAACCTTGTCGGCCATAAGATCGCGCCGGCGATCGCCTCGGGTAATCCGATTATACTGAAACCGGCGCCCAAGACGCCCATGACGGCCTTGATGCTGGGCGAGATCATCGCACAATCGGGGCTGCCGGCCGGCGCGGTGAGTATTCTTCCATGCTCAAACGATCTGGCCGAGCAGATGGTGCTGGACGAACGGTTCAAACTGCTCTCGTTTACCGGCTCGGCCAAGGTGGGATGGTATTTGAAGAGCATTGCCGGGAAGAAAAAGGTGCTTCTCGAGCTGGGCGGAAACGCCGGCGTGATCATCCATCAGGATGCCGATCTGGATCTTGCGGCCCGACGAAGCGCGGCCGGAGGGTTTTCGTACGCGGGCCAGTCCTGCATCTCGGTCCAGAGGATTTTTGTGCAGGAGCTTGTGATCAAACCATTTCTGGACCGCTTCCTCGGCCGGGTCAAGGGACTCAAGACCGGCGACCCGATGGAAGAGGCGACGAATGTCGGGCCGATGATCGATTCCGACGCGGCCGAGCGGACGGAGCTTTGGGTGGACGAGGCGGTTAAGCAGGGTGCGAAGGTCCTGATCGGCGGAAAGCGCCATGGCCGGATGTTTGAGCCGACAGTACTGACGGACGTGACGCGCGTTATGAAGGTCTGCTCCGAGGAGGTCTTCGCGCCGCTCGTGGTCGTGATCCCGTATCGTGAATTTGACGAAGCGTTATCTGCTCTGAACGATTCAACCTACGGCCTTCAGGCCGG
>JACQCA010000018.1 GCA_016201865.1 Nitrospirota bacterium | reverse complement strand
GCTCGATGTCCTTTAAAATCTCAAACTTCTGTTCCGGAGTGAAAATCCGCCGTACCTTCTTCTCCTCCATGTCGCCCTCCTCCTTGTGAGAACGACTCACTTTATATCTTAATTTTGTCTACATATCAAAAAAACAGGTCAAGTGAAAAAGCAATGAGCATGACTGACACCTTCACAAGAAGACTCAAAATTAAGTATGACGTCCCCGGAACTAAATTAAGAAAAAACTGGGCACTAGCCATTCCGCCACAAGAAGATGACTCCTGCGGATACGACGATGAAACCACCTGCCGAGAGCCAGAGGAGAACTGTGAGCACGTTGAGTTCGGGGATCGTCTTGAGGCCAAGCTCATCTCGAATCGAGATCATCTCCTGGCGCGTGTAGCGAAGCATGACAGCACCATAGATGAAGAGCCCAACGAGCCCGACACCCAGAACCAACGGGATGAACAGACCTGCCCGAGACATCCCATCCTCGCGATGAGCCAAGACGTAGCTAACGATCGCGCCGGTAATGGCGTAATATGCTGCATTCATCTTGAGAGTAAGCTCAAGGTAGTGCTTGTAGAGCCCGACATGCAGCTCGAACTGTCGCCAAAGTAGTTCCGGCCGGTCCATTGCCCTCGAAGCTCCTTTCCGCCAGCTAACAAATGATTATACAGTTTCTATTCTTTATCACGACTGGTTTACAACGATATGAGAAAATCTCATTAAAACTGACATTGATTGTAGATTTATATATTTTGCTTCCGGCTATCATTACTTTTTGAGTGATAGACAGAATTAAGGATAATTCTGAACGACCAATATCACATTAGCCTGACTTTCTTTTTATTTTATAGAGTGTGTCTCATATATCCTTCTCGCTCTTCTGTTTCTTATTGTTTAATACCGCGTGCGCGGCGGCGAGGCGCGCGATCGGGACGCGGTAGGGCGAGCAGCTGACATAGTCCAGGCCGATCCGGTGGCAGAACTCGATCGAGGCCGGATCGCCTCCGTGTTCGCCGCAGATGCCGAGCTTGATGTCCTTTCGGGTATTCCGTCCGTCCCAGGCCGCCCGCTTCATCAGATGACCGACGCCTTCTTGATCGAGCGTGGCAAATGGATCGAACTCGATGATGTTGGCCGGCTGATCCGTGATGACAAAGCCGCACGAACGGCAGGTGTTCGTTTTCTTATCCACGTCCGAACTGTGACAGTTGGGGCAGAGATCGGCCGTCGTCATATAAAACTGGATGAACTTGGCCGCATCGTCGCGCGAAAAACCGAAGGTCGTCTGAGTCAGATCATTCGTCCCGAACGAGAAGAACTCGGCCTCCTTTGCGATCTCGCCGGCCGTCACGGCCGCTCGCGGCAGCTCGATCATCGTGCCGACGAGGTATTTCAGCTTGACGCCGTACTGCTTGATCACTTGATCCGCGGTCGTCCGGACTAGGTCCTTCTGCGCCTTCATCTCGGTCAGCATCCCGACGAGGGGAACCATGATTTCCGGCACGATCTTTTTTCCCTCGCGCGCAATCTCGCAGGCCGCCTCCATGATGGCGCGGACCTGCATTCGCGTGATCTCGGGCATCGTGATCCCCAACCGGCAGCCGCGCAGACCCAGCATCGGATTGAACTCATGCAGCTCCTCGACCCGAGCAAGAAGTTTTCGCTTTTCCTCCAGCAGGACTCGATCGCCGTTCGAAACCTCCAGCCGGGCGATCTCGACCATCAATTCTTCCCGTTTCGGCAGAAACTCATGCAGCGGCGGATCCAGCAGACGGATCGTGACGGGATATCCCTGCATTTCGCGATAGAGGCCGAGGAAGTCGCTCTTCTGCAACGGAAGGAGCTTGTCGAGATACTGCTCCCGCTCAACACGGGTCCGGGCCAGGATCATCTTCTGCATGATCGGGATGCGGTCTTCCTCGAAGAACATATGCTCCGTGCGGCACAACCCGATTCCTTCGGCGCCGAAGCCCCGCGCGATGGCGGCCTGGTCCGGGATATCGGCATTGGCCCGTATGCGGAGACGGCGGACCTGATCGGCCCAGTTCAGAACGGTTGCGAAATAGCGGTATTTCTCGGACTGATCCGGCTTCATTTTTCCTTCAATGACCTGGGTCACCTCGGATGAGACGACGGGAAGATCTTGGGCGTAGACCTGACCGCTGAAACCGTTGATCGAGAGATAGTCGCCTTCTTTCAGCGTCGCAGGGCCGATCTTGACCGTATGCTGCGCTTCATGCACCTCGACCGCCTCGCAACCCGCCACGCAGACCTTTCCCATCTGCCTCGCCACGACGGCCGCATGCGAGGTCATTCCGCCCTTCGCCGTCAGAAATCCCATCGCCGCGTCCATGCCGTGGATATCGTCCGGACTGGTCTCGCGCCGGACCAGAATCACGCGCTCGCCGCTCGCGCGCATCGCCATCGCCTTGTCCGGCGTCAACGCGACTTTTCCGGCGGCCGCGCCCGGACCGGCCGGCAGTCCTTTGCCGACCGAACGGGCGGCCGATTCCGCTTTTGAATCGAAGATCGGATAAAGGTACTGTGCGATCTGATCCGGAGAGACGCGAAGGATCGCCTCTTCCTTCGTGATCAATTTCTCCTTGACCATGTCGACCGCGATCTTGACGGCCGCCAGCCCGGTGCGTTTTCCCACGCGGGTCTGGAGCATGTAGAGTTTTCCTTCCTGGATCGTGAACTCAAGATCCAGCATGTCCTGATAATGGCGTTCCAATTTTTTAAAGACGCGCAGAAGTTCCCGATAGGCCGACGGCACCGTTTTCGCCAGCCCCTCGATCGGCAGCGGCGTCCGGATTCCGGCCACGGGGATCTTCTGCAACCGTCGGTAGGTCACAGCGCGGGCCCCGAACCAGGAATTAAAGACGGCGTTGATCGCCATCCTGAGCTGCTCAAACGGATCTTCCGGGAATTCGCGGCCGGTTTCCTGTTTCACCAACTTCTTGTATTGCACGACGAGAAATTTCATCTCCTCGGCGCCCAGATCGGTGTCCAGCTTGACCCGTTTCCGTCTCTTTTCCTCTTCGAGAAGGTGCTCGAACCGTTCGCGCTTTATCTCCATCACGATGCTGCCGAACATCGTGATGAACCGGCGATAGGCATCGTAGGCAAACCGCTCATTCCCGGTCTTCCCGATGATGCCCTTCATCGTCTGCTCGTTTAATCCCAGGTTGAGCACGGTGTCCATCATTCCCGGCATCGAGGCCTTGGCCCCCGACCGCACCGAAACGAGCAGCGGCCGTTCGGAATCGCCGAAGGTCATCCCCATCTCCTGCTCGATCTTTTTAAGATCTTGGAGAGCCTGCTCCCACATTCCCTTGGGAAACCGCTTTCCGTTTTTGAAATATTCGATGCAGGCCTGCGTGGTGATCGTAAAACCGGCCGGGACTGGAATTCCCAGCCGCGTCATCTCGGCCAGGCCGGCGCCTTTGCCTCCGAGGAGGTCTTTCATGTCGCCCCGACCCTCGGCCTTGCCGCCGCCGAAATAGTAGACATATTTTTTCTGTTTCACAGATTATTCTCCTGTCGTTCCCGCAAGGCCCAGCCGGGCCCGTCGTTTCCCGATAAAAAGTTTTTGAACCCGCTTTCCGATCACGATCAGAACGGCCAGATAAAAGATCGTTCCGATCAAGGAGTAATTCACCCCTCTTTTGTGCTGCGTATGAATTTTTCCATCCTTGTCCTTGATGATCACCAAATCGGTCAGGATCAATTGATGCGTGTTGCCGCTCGTATCACTCGGATCGATCCATTCGATGCAGAATTGTGCGCGGTCCTTATCACCCACGGTCGTTTCCAGCCAGTCCGTCTTCAGACAGATATGCCGATCCGCTCTGTAATACCTCCCTCGGGATTCCAACGCATCGAGATCCACACCGATGAACCGGAGCCCGCCGATGAACAACAACCCGCCGACAAACACAAGCCCCCAGGACACCCGACGGGCATAGATCCTCAACTCCAGCTGTCGTTCGCGGTCGTCCATTCGGACTCCGTCTACGGCTTATTTTTTTCTTCCACCATTACCCGGGTGAAGTCGCCGAACCTGAAAAAAAGCTCCGCAATCCCGCGCAACAGAGCCAACCGGTTCTCCCGGATCGCGCGGTCTTCATCCATCACCATGACGCCGTTGAAAAACGCATCGATCGGACGGCGGAGATCGGCCAGCGTCTTTAAAACGTCCCGATACTGTCTTTGCGAGAAGAATTGATTCGCCTCGGTTTCGGCCTTTCGACAGCTTTGATACAACTCCTTCTCAACCGGCTCTTTGAACTCTCCCGGTCGAACGTCTCCCTTAAAACCGGCCGGCAGAATCCGCGAGGCCCGCTTGAAGGTGACGATCAGCGGCTCGAAGTCCGGCTGACTTTGAAAACTCATCAGGGCGACAAAACGCAGATAAAGATCGAGCGGGTTGTCAAAGGCGCCGCAGAGCACGGTGTCCGCAAGATCGGCGCGATAACCGGTCTCCGGACCAAACCGCCGTTTGAGAAAGATCTCCATCCGCTGCATCAGGAATCGCTCTAATTCGTCGCGAATCGTTTTGGAATTCTTTTTCAAGGAGACTCCTCGACTCGCATAAAGACCGGCCGCCGTCTCGATCGCCTTCCGAAGCGAGAGGGAGGCAAAGGCTTCATCCAAAAGCACCTGGACGAGGCCCAGCCCCTGTCGGCGAAGCGCATACGGGTCCATGGAGCCGCTGGGCATGAGGTCCACCCCGAAAAATCCGACGAGCGTATCCAGCCGGTCGGCCACGGTTAAAAATTTCCCGGTCAGAGTCCGGGGAGGATTCGGGTCTTCCGCATGCCGGGGGAAATAATGCTCCGCGATCGCCTCGGCCATTTCTCGATCGTTCCCCTGGAGCAGGGCATATTCACGTCCCACGATGCCCTGCAGACTTGGAAATTCGCGCACCATCCCGGTTAAGAGATCCGACTTGCAAAGGAGCGCGGCTTCTTCAATGTAGCGGATCTGCTGTTCCCCTCTTCCGGATTCACGCGCCAATAGGGAGGAGAACTCTTTGATCCGTTCCATCTTTTGGTAAACGGTGCCAAGCGTCTCATGAAAAATGAGTCCCTTGAGCTGAGCGGTACGTTCTTTCAACGTCTGCTTCTTGTCCTGTTCGAAATAGAACTGTGCATCCTCCAGCCGGGCTCGCAGAACGCGCTCGTTGCCGCCCCGGATCACGGCCGGATTTTTGGTCTTGACGTTGCTCACGAAAAGGAAACGGGGCAGAAGCGAACCGCTTTTTCCCAAGAGAGGAAAATAGCCCTGATGCTCCTTCATCACCGTGATCGGAATCTCTACCGGGAGCTCGAGATATTTTTTATCGAATCCGCCGAGCAGTACCACCGGCTGCTCGGTCAGAAAAACGGCTTGGGTGAGAAGATCGGCATCGTCCTGAACGAACCCTTTTCCCCTCTTTGCGAGTCGAGTCAGTCCTTCTCGGATCACGCCTTCCCGCTCGGCCGGATCCAGAATCACATGATTCCGCTTCAGTGCTTTACAGTAGTCCGCCCAACTTTTCACCGCAAAAGGCCGGTCGGATATGAAGCGGTGGCCGCGGGACCGGTTTCCGCTCGAAAGACCGGCCAGACGGAACGGAACGACCCGGCCGTCCAACACGGCCACGATCCAGCGGATCGGCCGTGCGAATCGCATGCCCTCACCGTTCCACCGCATCATCTTCGGAAATTCGAGTGATGAGATTAGTAGTGGAAGAATATCTTTAAGAATACCAATCGCCGGAGCGCTCGACTGCTTCCGGATGGCGCAGACGTAATCCCCCTTCTCCGTTTTCTTGATCGTCAGACGTTCAACCGGAACACCCTGGGCCTTCGCGAAACCGTTCGCCGCGGCGGTCGGCCTGCCTTCGGGATCATAGGCCGCTGAACGAGGCGGCCCGGTCACTTCCGTGATCCTGGCGGCTTGACGCGGAGGAATGCCGGTCGCCCATACGACGAGACGCCTCGGGGTTGCGAATGTTTCCACCCGCTCGGCCGGAATTCGGGCCTCCGACAACATCCGGGTGGCCTTGTCCTTCAATTCGATGAGCGTCTGAGGAAAAATGCGGGAAGGGATTTCTTCCGTCCCGATCTCCAGAAGCAGTTCGCCGCCGTTTTTTGAGGAATGCGTGGCGGACTTCGGCGAGTTCAGTCGAGGCGCCCGCTTCATGACCGCACCCGCGCTTTTGATCCGGACAGGAGAGGATGGCCTAAGTTTTCGCGGTTCTTGCAATAGGCCTCGGCAGACCGCCGGGCCAAGTCGCGGACATGCCCGATCAGTCCCGCTCGTTCCGTCACGCTGATCGCGCCGCGCGCGTCCAAAAGGTTGAAGAGATGAGAGGTCTTGATGCAGTAATCATAGGCCGGAAGGGGCAGATCCATTTTTAAAAGTTCGCGGCATTGCGTTTCATAGAGATTAAAGATCTCCCGGAGGGCTTTAGGATCGGTCCGTTCGAAATTATGTTTCGAAAACTGGATCTCGGTCTGGAGGTGAACATCGCCGTAGGTGACCGCGTCGTTCCATTTCAGATCGAAGACGCTGTCCACACCCTGAAGATACATCGCAAGCCGCTCCAGCCCGTAGGTCAGCTCGACCGAGACGGGTAAAAGCTCGATGCCCCCGACCTCCTGGAAATAGGTGAACTGCGTGATCTCCATCCCGTTGAGCCGCACCTCCCAGCCCAGACCCCAGGCCCCGAGGGTGGGCGACTCCCAGTCGTCCTCAACGAACCGGATGTCATGGACCCGTCCGTTGATCCCGAGTCGTTTTAAGCTGTCCAGGTAGAGGTCCTGGATATTTTCCGGAGAGGGTTTGAGGATGACTTGAAACTGGTAGTAATGCTGAAGTCGGTTGGGATTCTCCCCGTATCGTCCGTCCGTGGGACGGCGCGTGGGCTGAACATAGGCCGTCTTCCACGGCTCCGGACCGAGCACGCGCAAGAAGGTCGCCGGATGGAAAGTGCCGGCGCCCACTTCCAGGTCGTATGGCTGTTGCAAAAGACAACCCCGACGGGACCAGAAGTCTTGCAGCGTTGAAATAATCTCTTGAAAAGTCAATCCGTTGTATCTCCACTCCGGAAATGGGAAAAAAGTCAGAGATGCTCAGAGGGAAGCATTTAAAACTAACAAAAATGCGGTCTTATTGTCAAGACGAATAAGAGGCGGGACGCGCCCGATCCGGCCATGACGGGAAAACGTCAGGGTCGCTCTGGGATTTCGGCTTTTCGCCGATGGGCGAGGAGCGTATAGGCGGTCGGGATGATGAACAGAGTCAGCAGCGTGCCGAGCAAAAGGCCTCCGACGATCACCCAGCCGATCTGCTGGCGGGACTCGGCGCCGGCGCCGGTCGCCAGAGCCAGCGGAATCGCACCCAGGATCATGGCGGCCGTCGTCATTAAGATGGGGCGCAGGCGCAGCCCGGCGGCCTCGATCACCGCATCATGTATATTTCGGCCGCGTTCCTGAAGCTGATTGGCGAACTCAACGATCAGGATCCCGTTCTTGGCGATCAGGCCGACCAGCATGACCATCCCGATCTGGCTATAGACGTTCAGCGTATTGCCGGTCAATTTCAGCGAGAGCAGCGCGCCGGTGACGGCCAGCGGGACCGAGAGCATGATAATGAAAGGATCGATGAAACTTTCAAACTGCGCCGCCAGCACCAGATAGAGGAACGCCAGCGCCAGCGCGAAGGCGATGTACATGCTGGCGCCCGATTCCTTGAATTCGCGCGACTGACCGTCGAGCGCGGTCTGCGTCCCGGTCGGCAGCGCCTCGGCGGCGGCCTTCTCCATGAAGGCCAGCGCGTCGCCCAGGGCCACGCCGGGCGCCAGATTGGCCGAGATCGTGGCGGCCCGAAGGCGATTAAAGTGGTTGAGCTCCTTCGGCGCCACCGTTTCCTTGACCTGAATCAGATTGGAGAGCTGCACCAATTGGTTGTTCGTTCCCCGCACGTAAATCGCGGTCAGATCGTTGGGAGTCGTCCGGTCCTTGTCCGCAACTTTTACGATGACGTCGTACTGCTCGCCCTCCCGCTTAAAGCGCGTGACCTGTCGCCCGCCCAGGAGCGTCTCCAGCGTGCGGCCGACCGCCTCGACCTGAACGCCGACGTCGGCCGCTTTTTCGCGATCCAGTTTAACGGCAAATTGCGGCTTATTCAGCTTCAGGTCGGAATCCATGTTAATGAGGCCCGGAAATTCGCGGGCCTTGGTCATCAGCTTGTCCACCCGGGTCTGCAGCCCGGCGTAGGTGTTGGCCTGCACCACGAACATCACGGGCGGGTTGCGGAAGCTCTGGCCGAGCGAAGGCGGACTGATGGCAAAAGCCAGTACGCCCGGCAGTCCGAACATCTTGGGCATCAACTCTCCCACGATCTGCAGTTGCTTCCGCGACCGTTCCGACCAGGGTTTCAGCATGACGAACGAGAAGGCCGACGTCACCGGGTTCGGACGCTCCAGGCCGGGCGCCACGACCATAAAGTACCTTTGGATCTCCGGCACCTCCTTATAGAATTCCTCCACGCGCCGCGCGTAGCCGTCGGTGTAGGACATGGTCGAACCCTCCGGCGCCAGCAACACGCCGATGATGATGCCGCGATCCTCCAGGGGCGAGAGCTCCGCTTTGAGCGTCATGAAAATGAGCACGATCACCCCCGCGGCCGCCATCCCCAGCGACAGGATCAGCGCACGATGGTTCAGCGAGCGGGTCAACATCGCCTTGTAACCGGCATTGAGCCGTTCGATTCCGCGCTCGATCAGCCGGTAGAGGCGACCGTGCTGCCGTTCTTGGCGCAGCAGTTTCGAGCACATCATCGGGGTCAGCGTCAGTGCGACGAAGCCGGACACGATCACCGCCGCCGAGACCGTCAGTGCGAATTCTCGGAAGAGCCGGCCGGTCGTGCCGGTCATGAAGGCGACCGGCACGAAGACGGCCGCCACCGTGATCGTCATGGCCAAGATGGCGAACGCGATCTCTTTGCTGCCTTCGAACGCGGCTTGAAGCGGGGGCATCCCGTGTTCGATCCGGCGGTAAATATTCTCCAGCATCACGATGGCGTCGTCCACCACGAGCCCGATCGCCAGCACCAGAGCCAACAGGGTGAGCACGTTGACCGTGAACCCCAGGACGTAGACGAAAATGAAGGCGCCGACCAGAGAGACCGGGATCGTCACAAACGGGATCAGCGTGGCGCGCGCCGAACGCAAAAAGAAGAAGATGACCAGCACTACCAGAGCCAGCGCTTCGGTGAGAGTTTCAAAGACCGACTTGATCGATTCGTCGATGAAGATCGAACTGTCGAAACCGATCTGGAGCTTCATGCCGTCCGGCAGTCCCGCGATCAGTTTGGGCATCTCGGCCTTGACGGCCTTGGCCACGGCCAGCGTGTTGGCGGTCGACTGCTTGACCACACCCACGCCGACGGCCGGATTGCCGTTGACCCGCACGGCATTTCGGTCGTCGGCCGCGCCGAGTTCGGCGCGGCCCACGTCGAGCAGCCGCACCGGATAGCCGTTCACCTCCCGGATGATCAGCCGGTTGAATTCCTCCGGCGTGCGGAGATCCGTCTCGGTCAGGACGGTGAATTCGCGCTGCCGGCTTTCGATGCGACCCGACGGCACTTCAATATTTTGCCGACGCAGCGCGTCTTCCACATCCTGCGGGGTCAGCCGGTAGGCCGCGAGGCGCTCCCGATCCAGCCAGAGGCGCATCGCGTAGCGGCGCTCGCCCCCGATCATCACGCTGGCCACCCCCGGCAGTGTCTGCAGACGGTCCTTGACCACACGGTCGGCGTAATCGGTGATCTCGAGCGGCGTGTGACGGTCGCTCGAGAATGCGAGCCAGATAATGGGGAAGGCGTCCGCCTCGATCTTGGCGATGACCGGCTCGTCCGTCTCCTCGGGCAGTCGGCCCCGGACGCGGGCCACCCGGTCGCGCACGTCGTTTGCGGCCGCATCAATGTCCCGCTCCAGCGTGAACTCCACCGTGATCTGGCTGACCTCTTCGCGGCTGATGGACTTGATGACCTTGATGCCTTCGATGCCGGCGAGCGAATCTTCCAGCGGCTGGGTGATCTGGCTTTCCACCACCTCGGCGCTGGCGCCGGCATAGACGGTGCGGACCGACACGATCGGGGGATCGATATTGGGATATTCCCGTACGGACAGGCGTGTGTAGGCGATGACGCCGATCAGGATCAGCATCAGGCTCATGACGGTCGCGAGCACCGGACGGCGGATCGAAATATCGGGGAGTACCATGGTGATTTCTCCGAGCTACGGCTTCGCCGCGGCGGGAAGCGAGGGTTTTGCGGCCGGGGAATCGATAATCATGACCGGGGCGCCCTCAAAGATTTTTGTCTGGCCCCCTGTTACAACGATGTCATTCGCGTTCAAGCCCTCGACGATCTCGACAAGCCCCTCCAGCCGCTGGCCGATGTTCACCTGGGCCTGCACGGCCTTGCCGTCCACGATCCGATAGACAAATTTTGCATCGCCCATCGGCACAACCGCCTGTTCCGGAATCAGGAGGGCATCCGGCCGCCGGCCCAACACGAGGGTCACGCGGACAAACATCCCGGGACGAAGCTCTCCGCCCGGATTGGGGACACGGGCGCGCAGCAGGATCGTCCGCGAGGCCTCATCGATGTGAGGATCGATGGCGTAAATCCGACCGGCGAAGGCCCGATCCGAACGGGCATCCACGCGCACGTTGACCGGCAGATCCGCGCGGACCTTCGCTAAATAGCTTTCCGGAATGCGGAAATCGACCTTGATCGAATCGATATCCTCCAGATTCACAATGGCCCGACCCGGCTGAGCGTAATCCCCCGGGCTGACCTGGCGGAGGCCCAGACGACCTGCAAACGGTGCGCGGATTGTCGTCTTATCCAGACGCGCCTTCGCCAAGGCAAGGTTTGCCTGGGATTCTTTTAATTTCGCCAGACTCTCATCATAGGCCTGAGGGCTGATCAGTTTCTCTTCGTTCAGTTGCTTGGCGCGTTGATAATTCAACTCGTTTAACTGCACCACGGCCGCGTTCTGTTCGAGTTGCGCCCGGTATTCACTCGGGTCGATCGTGACCAGAACGGCTTCTTCATCAACCGCCTGCCCTTCCGAGAAATGAATGGCGCCGATTCGACCGGCGATCTCGGAACGGATCACCACGGACTCATTGGCCTGAAGCGTTCCAACCGTCGCGACCTCCTGAGATACGGCGCCGACCTTCACCGGTGCGGCTTCAACCGGCATGGCGCGCGCGATGTCGCTCCGATTTCCGGCAACCGGCGGCTTCGCCGGAGAGCCTTTGCGATAAAATGTAACGGCCCACATCGTGCTGCCGATCGCAGCCACGATGACCGCAATCCAAATCCATCCCATCTGATTCTTCATCCGCCTATCTCCTGATGGGTGGGGACAGATTTGAAATCTGTCCCCACTCGATTAAATCTGCGCCGCATCCAACGCCTTCGAGAGGAAGACACCGGTGCTCCGTTGCAGATCCAGGATGGCCAGGTGACGGTCATAGGTCGCACCGATCATATCCCGTTCGGCCTCGATCAGTGTTTGGTTGGCGTCTAAAAGATCGATATTCGTCGCCAGACCGAAGGTGAACTGCTTTGAGACCATCTCATAATTCTTGCGGGCGAACCGAAGCTGATCCTCCCGCGATTCCAGTTGACGGCTGATCGCATTGAAGTTGAGATACGACCGCGTCACATCCAGTTCCAGCTGCTTTTTCAGGTTGACGGTCCGCAGCCGATCCTGATTCTGCCGGGTCCGCGCCTGGGAGAGTTCGGCCCTTCGGAGTCCCCCTTCGTAGATCGGGAATTCGATCTTGGCCTCGGCCGTCCAGCTCTGGTCGATGAAGAAGGTGGAACGGGGGCTTTGATTCCGGCTGAAGAGCGTGCCTTCGACCGTTAGTGTCGGAAAAAAATTCCCGCGGGCAAAGCTCACCTGCTGCTCTGAAATCTGCTCCCGAACCCGGCTCTGTTGCAGATCCTCCCGGTTCGCCGTCGCTGTCTCGATCAGCGCGGGAACGGTCTCTCCCGGAATCTGGGGAAGCGGCGGCTCCGCGATCTCGAACTCCTCCGGCAGATCGGTCAGGTTTCGGAGCTCCCGTTTCTTGACGGCCAGATCGTTCTCGCGGGCGACCCGCTCGGCCTGGGCCCCGGCCAGCTCGGCCTCGGCCCGCAGAAGGATCGATTCCGTCACTTCGCCTACTTTGAAACGCAGCTCGGACAGACGCCGGTGTTCCGTCAGACGTTCGACATCCCGAAGCTGGGCCTCCAGATTCTTCCGTGCCTTGAGGATCCCGTAATACGCCTGGGCCACTTGGATCAGGAGTGCTTCGGTCGAAAGGTTAAGGTTCTTACGGGCCGCTTCGATCTGCTCGTCAGCGATCCGGACGCCGGCAATATTCTTCCCGCCCGAGAACAGCGGCTGTTCCACTTTTACCTGTCCTCCGTAACTGTACTGCGGTTGAAGAATCCCGACGCGATCGTTCGTCTTCTCCGGATAGCGGTCATAGGTCCCGCTTAGTGTCACTTTGGGCAACACGGTCGAGACGGCGCGCGACCGGTCCTGCTCCGCGACAAGGATCTCTTCGCGCGCGATCTGAACCTGCTCATTCTTCTGAATCGCCCGCGAATAAACCTGGTTGAGCGTGAAGGTCTCGCCGCGCACAGGATGAATGCCTACAGCAAAAACGGCGGCGAAAATGCCGGATAAGACCCATGTCGTCTTGATCATGATGCCATACCCTCCTCGGTTTTCGATCCCATCTTCTCTAATGAGTTTAAGGAGAGGTCGGATGTTGTGTCAACCGATATTTTTAAACGGTTGCGAATGAACGGAGGAGGGTCATGAGCTCCATCGTCGCCCGCTTCACATCGGACCGGGAGAGAATGGCCGAAACGACCGCGACGCCGTCAACCCCTGTTTCCATAACCTGCCGGACGTTCAACGTCGAGATGCCGCCGATCGCGATCACGGGGATATGGATCTGATTCCGGATCTGTTTCAACGCGTCGCAACCGAGAGGGGGCCGCTCTTGCTTCGTCGTTGACGAAAAGATCGGCCCGACGCCAAGATAGTCGGCGCCGCCGGCCTCGGCCTCCCGCGCTTGGGATTGCGTGTGAGCCGAGATCCCGATGATCCGCTTCGGGCCCAGCAGCGCACGGGCCGCGGATAGCGGGAAATCCTCCTGGCCCAAATGAACGCCGTCGGCCTCGATCGCCATGGCCAGATCCACCTCGTCGTTGATCAACAACACAACGCCGAAGCGATGCGCCAATACCCGAAGCTCCCGGGCATGATGATAGGCCTTTCGTCTATCGAGACCCTTGGCGCGATACTGAATGAACTTCACGCCTCCGGCCACGGCCTCGCTGGCCACATCCATGAACGATCGTCCCGCAATCGAGCCGTGATCTAAGATCAAACAAAGAGATGGAATGGAATGGGACGGCTTCATGTGCCGGAGACACGCGCCGGCTCGGAGGAGATGAACCGCTCGAGATAGCCGGTCGAGATTCTTCCTTTCTGGAAAACGGGATCGTCGAAGATCCGCTTGTGAAGCGGGATCGTCGTCTTGACCCCTTCGATCGTGAACTCATCGAGGGCCCGCCTCATGCGGGCGATGGCCGCATCCCGATTCTCGGCATGAACAATGAGCTTGGCAATCAGGGAATCATAATACGGCGGGACGGTGCTGTTGCACAGGATCGCCGAATCCACGCGCACGCCGAGCCCGCCGGGAGGCCGATAATTGGTGATCGTCCCCGGTGAGGGGGTGAAGGTGTCCGGGCACTCGGCGTTGATCCGGCATTCAAAGCTGTGGCCGCGCAGGCGGACGTCGTGCTGACGGAGATCCAGCGGCTGACCCGCGGCGAGCTTGATCTGTTCCTTGACCAAGTCGATGCCCGTCACCATCTCCGTTACGGGATGCTCGACCTGGATCCGCGTGTTCATCTCCATAAAATAAAAGCGATGATCCTTGTCCAGCAGGAACTCCACCGTGCCGACGTTGCAATAATTCACCGATTTGGCCGCCTCCACCGCCATCGCCCCCATTTCCCGCCGGAGCGATTCGTCCACGGCCGGCGACGGCGATTCCTCGATCAGCTTTTGATGCCGGCGCTGAATGGAGCAGTCCCGCTCCCCCAAATAGATCGTTCTTCCCCGCTCGTCCGCCAGGATCTGGACCTCGATATGCCGCGGCTCGATAAAATATTTTTCCAGATAAACGCCGCTGTCGCCGAACGCGGTCTTGGCCTCGGCCTGGGCCGTCTGGAACGCGGACAGAAGATCCTCCTCCTGCGTCACCACACGCATCCCGCGTCCGCCCCCGCCGGCCGTCGCCTTGATGATGACCGGATACCCGATGTTTTTCGCCGCCTCCAGGGCCTCCTTCTCTTCCGCAATCACCCCGGGACTTCCCGGGAGAACCGGGATGCCTTTTTTGACCATGATCTCCCGGGCCTTGGCCTTGTCGCCCATCAAGGCAATGTTCTCGGCCGTCGGCCCGATGAACTTGATCCCGACGGATTGGCATACCTCGGCGAAGTGCGCGTTCTCGGCCAGGAACCCGTAGCCCGGGTGGATGGCCTCGGCCCCCGTGATTTCGGCGGCGCTCAGGATGTTCGGGATGTTGCGGTAACTTAACGCGGCGTCCGGCGGCCCGATGCAGATCTGTTCATCCGCCAGACGGACATGAAGGGCCTTTGCATCGACTTCCGAGTAGACCGCTACGGTTTTAATTCCCAATTCGTGGCAGGCCTGGATGACCCGGACCGCAATCTCGCTTCGATTGGCCACCAAGATTTTTTTAAACACGCGCGGTCCTCAGCGATTGAAAACGGATTCGTATGATCATGCGATCAGGTAGACGCGAGGGGTTCGATCCGGAACAGAGGCTCGCCGTACTCGACCGGTTGGGCGTTTTCGACCAGGATCTCGACGATCTTCCCGTCCCATTCCGATTCGATCTCGTTCATCAGCTTCATCGCCTCGATCACGCAGAGAATCTGTCCCTTTTTCACCACGCTTCCCAACTCGACGTAGGGATCAGCGTCCGGCGCCGGGGAACGATAGAACGTGCCGACAACCGGCGATTTCAAGGTCGACCAACCGGTGGGCGCCGAAGGCGCGCGCGGAGGAATCTGGAGCGCCGGAGCCGCAATCGGAACGGAGGAAACCGGAGGCGCTCCGACCGGAGCAGTCGCGATCGGAGCGGAAATGCTTTCTTTTTTGATCCGAACACGCACGCCGGACTTTTCCACTTCCAGTTCGGCGATCTCGCTCTTCTGGATCAATTCGATCAGCTCTTTGAGCTCCTTCAGATTCATACCATCCTACACCCTCTCCACATAAGAATGGGTCCGGGTATCGATTTTGATGACATTTCCCTCTTCGAGATACAAAGGCACCTTGATCGTCGCACCGGTCTCAAGAACGGCCGGCTTGGTTCCGCCGCTGGCCGTATCTCCGCGGATGCCGGGATCCGTTTGCGTGATCTTCAACTCGACGAAGGTCGGGACCTCCACGGTCAACGGCTTGCCCTTGTAGATCAGGATCCTCACCAACATGTTCTCTTTTAAAAAGTCCCGGCTGTCGCCCAACTGATCCTGATCGAAGGCCAATTGCTCATAACTGGAGGTGTCCATAAAATGGCACTCTCGGCCTTGAGCGTAAAGAAATTGCATCTCTTTCTCTTCGATATCCGGTTCCTCCAATGCTTCGCCGGAACGATAGGTGCGCTCCAAAACGTTCCCGGTCTTCAGGCTCTTCAACCGTGTGCGGACGAAGGCCCCTCCCTTCCCGGGCTTGACATGTTGAAATTCAATGATGACGAACGGCTCGCCCGAGATCTCTATTTTGGCGCCGTTTCGGAATTCGGTTGTCGAGATCACGCGGATTCTCTCTCCTCCTTTTGATTAACGCTTGTTTTTTGGTTTCGCCCTCACGTGATGAATCACGGCCAGCAGCCCCAAGGAATAACTGCAAGCGCCGAAGCCGCAGATCTGTCCGATCGCCACCTCGGCGATATAGGAATGCCGGCGGAACGCCTCGCGCCGATAGATGTTCGAGAGATGAACCTCCACGACGGGCAGTCCCACCGAAACGATGGCATCCCGCAACGCAATGCTGGTGTGGGTATACGCCGCGGGGTTGATCAAGACGGCGTGATACCGGCCGGCCGCCTTCTGGATCCGGTCCACCAGCTCCCCTTCGGAGTTGGACTGCTGAATCATCAGTTTCACCCCTTCCTTCTCGGCCAGCCGCTTGAGATCCCGATCGATTTCGGACAGGGTAGCGGTTCCGTACACCGAGGTTTCCCGGGTTCCCAACAGATTCAGATTCGGGCCGTGCAGCACGAGTATTTTTTCCAATGGGATTGATGATTCCTTTCTATTGGGTCCTGATGGACTGCCTTCGTTACAATTCCGTCACGATCTGCGCGCCGGCCCGTCTTAAAAGAAACCGGGCCTTCCCCAGATTGCCGTCCGGCCGGATGACGAGCATCAGAAAGTAATCGATCGTGACAAGCCGGAGGATCACCGTCGAACCCTCCGCGGCCGTGACGATTTCCTTGACCCCGCCGAACTCCACCGACTCGGCCAGTTTTCCGGCCATCTTCAGAAGCCCGCTGAACTCGGCCCCGAGCGTCTGGAGATCGAGTTGGGCATCCTGTTTTTTCTCCTCCACTAAAATACCGTCCATGCCGACCAGGGCGACGCCGCGGGACTCCTCCAGATCGTCGATCACCCGACGAAGACTTTCGGCGAGACTCATCGATTCTGTCCTTTCTTGATGCTGTCCAACCAGGCCTGAAGACGTTGGATCTTCTGAATCCGCTGTCGATCACGATCGGCGGCCGGAGAGGGGGTCTCCACCCCCAACGGCTCATCAGGGTAGGCTGCCGTGTTCGAAGCGACCGGCGATGGGAAAGAAGCGGGGGCCGCGGTTTCCGCGACCGGCTTCAATTTCGGTTTGATTTGGGGGCCCTCGCTCAACAGCCTTATCAGTTTAACCGTCTCATCCAACTTTTTGAACAGGGCCGGGTTCTCCGGATCTTTCGCCAACAATCGCCGGTAGATGGCGATTCCTTTCTCATAATGGCCCTGCTCAATGTAAAGATCGGCCAAGGCCTCGCTGGTGATCTCCTCGACCGGCGATGAAGCCGCCGGCGCCTCTTCCATAGATGGAACCTGAGTTTGGGCGACTCCGGCCGCAGGACCGACCGGGGTCTCCACCAAGACGGGCGAAGCCGGTTCCGGCTCGTGAGGAGCCGACGATGCGTCGGCCGCTTCAATCGACACAGACGGGGCACCGGAAACAATCGGTTCACTTGCTTCCGGTTCGCGGCCGCGCTCCGGTTCGGCATACGCGGTCTGTTCCACCGACATCTTGATGGATGACGGCGCCGTCGATGGAGTCTCCCCGGCCTCGGCCATTTGCCGTTCGGCACTCTCGATCCGGTTTAACTCCTCGATGATGGATCGCATCTCGGCGTCTTTCGGATTCAAGGACAGTACCGCCTGACAGGAGATCCGGGCCTTGTCTGCTTGCCCCGCGTCCTTGTAGAGCTTGGCCAACTTTCGATGCGCGAGAAGGTTTTCAGGATCGGCCTTGACCACCTGTTCAAATTCAGTCTTCGCCCTGGCCATCTCGCCTTTTTCGAGATAAACTTTTCCCAGAATCGTCCGGGCCGCATGCAAGTTCGGGTGGATCTTCAGTCCGTCGGTTAAAACGATCACGGCCTCGTCCGGCAGCCCGGCCTTCAGGTACTCTTCGGCCAACGGCACAAAGAACCGGGATTTCGGATCCTTGACCAGTTTATCGGTGAGTTTAACGATTTCCGGTGAAAGAGGTTTTTCCGGTCTTTTTCTTTCATCCATAGAATTCAAAGAGATCGCGTTTAGAGCAGCCTCATCATAATAACAAATCCCGAAAAAAAGTCAACGAATGATCCGATCATTCGTTCTCGGCCGGGTTTTCAATTTTACAATCGCATCCAGAATGCGCTCGGCCGTCTCGGCCTTGGACAGCTTGGGCAGCGCCGTGGTTTCACCGTAAGCATCCATCAGCGTCACGATATTGGTATCCAGGTCGAAGCCGGCGCCTTCCTGAGTCACGTCATTCGCCACGATCAGGTCCAGCCCTTTTTGCTCCAGCTTAGCCCGGGCCCGGTTTTCCAGATCCTCGGTCTCGGCCGCAAATCCAACATGGAACCGGCGGCCCCGTTGCAACCGGACCTCCGACAGGATGTCCGGTGTGGGTTCCAGTTCAAGGAGGACGGGTTCCAGACCTTTTTTCAGTTTCCGATCCGCGCTTCGTCGAGGACGGTAATCCGCAACGGCGGCCGCCATGATCAGCACGGTTGCCTCGGGGAGCGACCGTAAAACGGCATCCCGCATCTCCTCCGCGGTCCGAACCTGAACCCGTTCGACCCCGACCGGACATGGAAGAGATGTCGGGCCGCTGATCAGAAGAACCCGCGCGCCGCGGCCTTGAGCGGCTCGCGCCAGCGCATACCCCATCTTCCCGGAAGAACGGTTCGTGAGATACCGAACCGGGTCGACCGGTTCCTGCGTCGGCCCGGCCGTCATGAGGACGGTTTCCCCCTTGAAATCCTCGTTTCGTTTCAGGCGGTTTTGGACGGCCGAGAGGATTTTCTCCTCAGAGGCCAAGCGACCCATCCCTTCCTTTCCGGAGGCCAGGGGTCCTTCTTCCGGTGGAACCACCCGAACCCCGAGTCCGTCTAAAACGGACAGATTCCGCTGCAAGACCGGATGGGTCCACATATCGCCGTCCATGGCCGGCGCAATCACCAGCGGAGCCCGGCCGGCCAGGACGAGCGTGGTGAGGAGATCGTCCGCGATCCCGTTTGCGATCTTGCCAATGATGTTCGCCGTGGCCGGAGCGATCAGGATCAGATCGGCCCGTTCGGCCAGCGTCAAATGACGGATTTCATCGCTGGGATCAAACAGACTCGTGTAGACCGGCCGTCGGGACAGAACCTGAAACGTCAGCGGGGTGATAAATTGCCGGGCGGATGAGGTCATCACCACCGTGACCCGCGCACCGGCCTGAATCAGTTCTCTCAGAATCAGAACCGATTTATAGGCTGCTATGCTGCCCGTGACGCCTAAGAGAATATGTTTATCGCGCAGAGCCGTCTCCATTGAATGCCCTGTTATTCTTCCGATCCGGCCGCGGGGGCCTCTTCAATTTTCTGGTCGTTGATATAGATGCCGAGATCCTTCTTAATCTCGTTCTCGTCTTCCCGCGGCAGGGTCGCCTTGGCCCTTGCCCTTGCCCTCGCCTCGAGCTCCTGCGCCAACATCGCCTCTTTCATCGCCGACTTGGCCTCCTTGCCCGTGACGAACTCCGTTTTTCCCTGCAACACTTCATCCAACGCAATGGTGCCTTCTTTGGTGAATTTGCTCGTAATCAGGGGATTGGAGCCCTGCATCAGCTGTCGGGCCCGCTGCGCCGCGATGATGACCAGACGATACCGGCTGTCGATCTTAGTATCGTCAAAATCGGTGAGCAATGACATCATGTCCATCGTTTTTCTTCCCTCCTTAATTGATTCCTCAATAATTGATTCCTCAATTGACTCCTCACGGACCTAAAAACTGCTTTTGGATCCAGTCTTGATCGCCATGCGTGATTCGGACCCGTTCCGCCAAAACGACGGCTTCCAAATCACGGACGGCCTTTTTAATCTCGTCATTGATGATGATGTAATCGTAATCCTTGAAATTTTGAATCTCCTCCCTAGCGACCCGGAAGCGCCGTTCGATTTCGTCCTGGCTGTCCGACCGACGATCCCGCAACCGCTCCATTAAGATCTCCATCGAAGGGGGGAGGATGAAGATAAAGATCCCCTCCGGAAATCGTTTTTTCAATAACCGGGCCCCTTGAACATCCACATCCAGCAGGACATCCGTGCCGCCGGCCATCATCCGAGTCAAGAAACCGGCATGGGTTCCGTAAAGATTGTTATGAACCTTGGCCCACTCGGCAAACTCGTCTTGACGGACCATCCGCATGAACTCGGATTCCATCACGAAGAAATAATCCCTCCCGTCAACCTCCCCGGAACGCGGCGGACGGGTCGTGTATGAAATCGAATACTGGAGGCCGGACACGGCATGCGCGATTTCATGACAGAGGGTGGTCTTCCCTGCGCCCGACGGCGCGGAAACCACGATCAGCAGCCCTCGCCTTTCCGGTGCCATCCTTCATTCACTCCGCATAACGGCAAGACGTCCTCTTGCCGTTATTCGATGTTTTGAACCTGCTCCCTCAGTTTCTCCAACTCCGTTTTGATGCCCACGACCCCCATCGCAATCGGCGCGTCACCGGACTTGGAGCCGATCGTGTTGATTTCGCGATTCATCTCCTGAATGAGAAAATCCAGGCTTCGTCCGACCGATTCGTTTCCCTTGATCATGGCCTTGAATTGACCGAGATGACTCCGAAGACGCGTGATCTCCTCGCTGATATCGCATCGCTCGGCAAAGAGCGCCACCTCCTGAGCCAAGCGGCCCGGATCAAGTTGAACGCCTCCCGTGAGGCTCAAGATCCGGTCTTTAAGACGGGCCTGATAATCGCGTACCGTGTCCGGCGCGCGGACCTCGATGCGGCGCAGGGCTTTTTCGACGGTCTGAATCCGCCGCCGCAGGTCGCGGACCAGGGCCCCACCCTCTTTCCTCCGCATGCCTCCTAATCGTCGCATCGCGTCGGCCACCAACCGCCGGACTCGCGCCGTCAATTCGTCCGCGCCCTCGACCCACTCCGACGTCGTAATGATATCCCGGAAGTTCGTCAACAGGGCCAGATCCACCTGGCCGGGCAGTTCGAGTTTGGCCTTAAGTTCACTTAAAAGACGCGAATACTGACGGGCTGTCTCAAGATCCAGATCGAGCCGCCGGGTCTGTTCGCTTGCGCCGTTTACCGTCACCGTCAGCTCGAGCCGGCCTCGGGTAAAACGTTGCTGCAGGAGCTTTTTAAGGGAGGTCTCAAGCGGAAGCAAAAACTTGGGCAAACGGATCGCCACGTCGCAGTATTTGTGATTCGTCGACCGAAGTTCCGCAACGATCACCATATCGCGGTAACTCCCCTCGCTTCGGCCGTAACCGGTCATGCTTTCGATCATCCCGAACCGCCTTGTTTAATTGAATAAACGATTATATATAGGACGGTTCGGGTTGTCAAACGGAACTCGGCCTTGAAGAATGAGTGCTATTTCGCAATGACGATGAAAATGGGTTTATGAAAAACGACGCGGGTTAAACCGGGTTGGAAAGGAAGCGAGGAGAACTGATCTTTTTACGGATTCACAACGTTGTCTGCAGAATGTGGCCGAGTGGATTGGCGACCCAATACCCGTTCATCGCGTCTGGCCGGCCGGGCCTCCTCCTTGGAGGGTATTTTGCCGATGGTCAGTCCTGCCGGCCGGTATGTCGGCACAATCTCGCAAAGTTTCTCGATAACCGTCCTGGACTTACCCTCGGCCGCCAACCCTTCCAGCTCTAAAACCATCCGCATGAGAATAGCCGGCTCCGGTGATCGTCCCCCTCGCACGCGCAGGATCTTCTCTACAGAGGTGGGCTCCACCGTTTCATCCATGCCAACCAACTCTTCAAAAAGCTTCTCACCGGGACGCGGGCCCACGAAGGCAATCGGGATCTCCTTGTCCGGCAAAAACCCCGAGAGCCGGATCAGATTCCGGGCCATCTCGACCACCTTGATCTGCTCGCCCATCTCTAACACGAAGATCTCTCCATTTCTGGCCAAAGCAGCCGCGTGCAGGACCAATTGGACCGCTTCGGGAATCAGCATGAAGTAGCGCCGCATCTCGGGATGGGTCACCGTCACCGGTCCCCCGGCCTTGATCTGCGCCATGAAACGAGGCACCACGCTCCCATTGCTCCCCAAGACATTCCCAAACCGGACGGCCGCGAAGGTCGTCCGGCTCGTGTCATTCATTCCCTGGACCAGAAATTCCGCCGCGCGCTTGGTGGCCCCCATCACACTGGATGGATTGACCGCTTTATCGGTGGAGATCAGGATGAACCGCTCGACATCATGCCGAAGCGCGGCCTCGGCCATCGTTCGAGTTCCGACGATATTATTTTTTACGGCTTCGCACGGATTCAGTTCCATCAACGGGACGTGCTTGTGGGCTGCCGCATGAAAGATAATCTCAGGACGATAGGCCGCTATGACGGCGTTCACCCGATTTGTATCCGTGATATCCCCGATTACGGAACGGGCAACCAGGTCGTTCCCGACGGCGTACAACCCGTTTTCGTACCGCTCATAGAGGATCAAGGCCGCCGGATGCATGGCCGTCACCTGACGACACAGCTCCGAGCCGATGGAGCCTCCGGCACCGGTCACCAGGACCCGCTTGCCCTCGATCAGATGCCGGACGGGCACCGGATCCAGTCCCACGGGCGCCCGCGCGAGCAAGTCTTCAAGAGAAAGATTCCGAATCTGGTTAATGGAAACCTTGCCGTCCAAGACATCTCTTAAGTTCGGCAATGTTTTGATCGGCACCTTGAACGGCTCCAACGCCTTGACCACTTGTCGGACCAGGGCCGGCCCGGCGCTCGGCATCGCCACCAATACCTCCGTCGGCGCCTCCGATGCCATGATCCGGGAGAGGTCGTTCCGCGTCCCAAGGACGCGAACCCCATGGATCGACTGACCTACCTTACCGGGGTCATCATCCACATATCCGACCGGTTCATAGTCATAGCCGTTACTCTTCATATCCCGGACAATCATCTCCCCGGCATCGCCGGCCCCAAAGATCAAAACCCGCCTCGCCCGATCTGTATGGCCCATTTGCCGGTAGATCCGGCGCCCCAGGCGCACGCCGCCCAACAAACAGACCAGAAGGATCGAATCCATTAGAAAGACGGACCGTGGATAACGGGACAAACCGAAGCCCCAACGGACCCAGAGATAAAATACGATCGAGCTGGAGAAAACTCCGACGACAATATTCCGCAGATCCCAAATCCCCGTGTACCGCCAAAGGCCCTCATAAATCCGAAACGGGATAAACATGGCGGCGCGGATCGCCAACAGCCACGGCAGCATCTGCAGGAACAGCGCCCAGTCTTCATCCGGAATCGTCCCGTCGAACCGGAGCCAGAAGGCCAGATAATTGGCGAAGACGATCAGGGCCAGATGGAGACTCACGACGATCAGGCGGCGGAATCTTCCGATCCGCTTCAGCACAAGGGCACCTCACAATTCATCGGCAACAGTAACATGGTTCTCGTCGTGCCCGTCGATGGTTTCTCTTTTACCGACTCTTCACATTCATCAACCGAACAACAGCCGAGGCGATGTCCTTCGGCTGGAGATAATACGCGCCATCGAGTGGACCGCTCGTCGGAGCAGGTGCGCTGGGCAGCGTGAGCCGAAGCGGCGTTGATTTAAATAAAGAGGGATGGGTTCTCTCAGTTACGCCGGCAATAATTTCCCCCGCTAAGCCGCATGGACCCCAGCCTCCATCAACAACACACAACCGATTCGTTTTAGCGACCGAAGCGACAATCGCATCATACCCGAGGGGACTAATCACACGCAGGTCGATCACGTCGCATGAAACCCCCTGTTCTTCTAAGCTCTTGGCCGCCTCCAAGCACAAGTGGGTCGAGTAACTGCTTCCTACCAAGGTGCAATCGCTACCTTGCCGAATCACTTTCGGACCTTCGATGCACAAGTCCTTTTCAACGATGGGGGCAGATCCTGTTCCATGTCATATAACCACCGGTCATCAATGTACAAACACCGGATCATCCGATAAAACGCCCGCAATCAATAAATCGCGCGCATCCTGCGGCGTAGCGGGCATAACCACTCGCAGACCCGGCACATGAGCGAACCAGGCGTGAAGCGCCTGGGAATGCTGCGCGCCCCCACTTCCGTTCGGGTCATGATGGCATAGACCCGCTTCACGACGCGAAGGCTGGACAATATGAGAAGCAAAAAAAGCCCGTCGATGAGGAAGATAGACCGGGGAAAGCCCTTCCAAGACAGAAGAAGGATTTTCTTTTCCCTTCTTTTCCTTTTGAAAAGGGAAAGGGAAGATCCAAAAATAAGATCATAAATGTCGTAAAAAGGATCTTTAGATCCAGGGAAAGAGTCCGGTGGCGGACATAAAGCTTGGCCAGCTTTATTTTCCTAGGAGCCTGTCCGGCTAATGCGGTGTAACCTAATCACAGCGTCTCTGGAGTGGATACCGATCATGAATCCTACGGTTCCAATGGGCCGATCCTTCACCCTGTGGATGTCCCCGATGCTTTGGGCGAGGCCTTCGGG
>JACQCA010000028.1 GCA_016201865.1 Nitrospirota bacterium | reverse complement strand
GGAGGCGGGGTTCATTGCTTTGGCGATGCGCAAGGGATCGGACAACGCCTGCTTCTTCTCGGCCAACTCCTGTCAGAAGCCGAAGTATTTCGGGCAGAGCAAGGAGGGAAAAGAGGCCGAGACCAATTACAAGCTCGGCACACAGCTTCCCTACATGTTCATCATGCACCGGATGGCCCATTACCTCAAGGTGCTGCAGCGTGAGCAGATCGGGAGCTGGAAGGAGCGGGTCGATCTGGAGAAGGAGCTGAACAAGTGGATCGGCCAATATGTTTCGGATCAGGATGTGGTCGATCCCGTGGTCCGGGGAAGGCGGCCGCTTCGGCAGGCCGAGATCACCGTCAGCGATGTGGAGGGGGACCCGGGATGGTACCGGGTCGACATGAAGGTCCGTCCGCATTTCAAGTACATGGGCTCCTTCTTTACCCTATCCCTGGTCGGGAAGCTGGATAAAAAATAAGCGGAAAAGAGATTTTCAAAAGTCGGAATGAGATTCTGAAAATCGGAAACAAGGGTCTTCCGGCCGGATGCCCCGGTCGGTTCCTTTGAAGCGAACGACGCTTCAAAGGGAGGAAAAATCGGAGTTTGGATCGAATTTCACCGGCGCTTTCCACCCGGCCCGACTTGGTACTGGATTTGCAATAGAAGTTGGTGTTTGTGCAGACAAGATAAACAGTCGTTTAATGAACGCTAACAATATAACAAGGAGGAGATTACCATGCCGATGCCAGCGCATATGACCCTAAAGGGAGAAAAGCAGGGAAACATTGAAGGGGATTGCATTATGAAGGGCAGGGAAAAGACAATCCTGGTCGAAGCCTTTGATCACGAGGTTCATATCCCGCATGATATTCAAACCGGTTTGTCTGCGGGAAAACGGGTCCATGGCCCCTTCAAGATCGTGAAGGACTTCGATAGAGCCTCCCCCATGATGTATCAAGCCCTCTGCACCGGAGAGCATCTGAAAGAGGTCAAGCTTAAATTCTACCGGGTTTCTAAGCAGGGGACCGAAGAGCAATACTTCACCATCACATTGGAAAACGCCATTTTGGTTTCTGTCCGACCCTGGATGCCGAACTGCCTCGATAAATCGATGAGCTCCTTCGGCCACATGGAGGAGGTTGCCTTCACCTACCAGAAGGTCTCCTGGAGAAACGAGATCGCCAAGACCGAGTCTCATGATGATTGGCAGGTGCCGATCGAGTAAGGAACGGTTGAATCAGGTCGAAGAATCCCCGCCCTTTTAAGGCGGGGTTCTTCAAATCCGAAGGAAGGCGATATGGCGGGCAAAAAAGTCTGGGTCACATGGATGCCGACCGGTAAGAGCGCCCCACGACCCGATGCGATCTTGAGCGCCTTGGGCACCGTCGGAATGGAATTGGAGGGCGCTCCTTGGATCGACGACTTGCAAAAGATGGCCTGGTACGAGCTGGGGAGCCTCCTGGTGGAGGCGGCCCGGGTCGACCTGTGGCTCGTCGCCGGGACGAGGGACGACTTTCAATCGCTGCAAAACCGCCATGCCCTCTCCCTCGTCACCGCCATGGTGAGGGAGGGCCGTGGAAGCGGCTTTCCGATCTTTTTCCTCGGCCTGGACCATGCTCCGGAGCCGGAGTCGATGCCGACGTTGCTGCGCGACCTTCGGTTTCTTTCGGCGGCTGATTCGAATTGGCCTGCGAAAATTGCCACGGCGTTTCTCAAACCCGTCAGAGGCGCGCCGTGGGATTTTCGGATCAACGCGGTGGGGCATCCGATCATCGGCCAGTGGTTCGAGATCGGCCCACGGGAAGGGGAATGGGCGGGGGTGATGTTCGGTGTGAGCGGCGATGGAAAAATCACCCACCACATGGTCGGGCCGAAGGGGCAGATGCCGGAGAAGAGCGTCTTAGAATATCCAACCGAAGGGATCCGAGCCGAGGTGAGGGGAGTCGAATTCACCGCCTGGTCGGTTCAGAATCGGATCGGTCCTCAAGATTCATACTACGTCAAGGTTGAGGGACATCCCCGCACCCTCCTCTTCGGCGGTCACCCGGGGACGGATCAGGCCGAGGTGACGGTTTTGAAATTGAGCTGACCCGCTTCAACGGGCCGGATCGGGCTTGAAGGTGAACAAGAATGGGACGGGAAAAAACCTTATTGGAACGTCTGACCGACCCGACGGGAAATCAAACCTTGACCGTGTCGGAGAACACGGACCAGCTTGCTGCTTCGATCCTGCGCCATCTTGGCAGGATGCTCAACACCCGGCAGGGGCACGCGTTGATTCAGCCAGAGTACGGCATGCCCGATGTCACTGAGTTTCTCCAAAATCTTCCGGAGATGGTAGAGGTGGTCCAACAAGGGATTCGCAACTCGATCGAGAAGTTCGAGCCGCGCCTTCGAAACATCACGGTCAGTTATGTCCCCTCCAAGGAAGATGGGACAAATCTCCGCTTTGAAGTCACCGGAGAGTTGGTAACGGAGCGGGAAGAGGCTTCTGTCTGGTTTGAAACCGCCGTCAACCCGGCGGGGCATATCGAGGTGAAAGGATAAGGGGGTTGGAGTAATCCATGTCTTCTTTCAACAAATACTATCAAGACGAGCTTTCTTTTCTCCGGGAGATGGGTCGGGAGTTTGCTCAGGCCTATCCGGCGGCCGCCCCGTTTCTTGCGGACCGGGGGAGCGATCCGGACGTCGAGCGGCTCTTGGAGGGGTTCGCGTTTCTGACCGGACGGATCCGGCAAAAGCTCGACGACGAATTTCCGGAATTGGTTCACGCGATGATGAGCCTCCTCTGGCCCCACTACCTGCGGCCGATTCCGTCGATGTCGATGATCGAATTCATCCCCATCGCCGGCGCGGTTCGGGAGCGCCAGCGGATTGAGCGGGGGTTGGAACTTGCCTCGGCCCCGGTCGAGGGAGTTCGGTGCCGCTTCCGCACCTCCGCCGAAGTCGACCTCTATCCCTTTACCCTGGAAGAGGCGGCTCTTCTGACGTTGCCCGACGGCCGAACCGCTCTGCGGCTCCGGTTCAAGATGAACCCCGGCTCTCGCCTTTCGGAGATCCATATCGAGAGCCTCCGCCTTCACCTCTTTGGCGAGCCGGCCTATTCCCTCTATCTCTGGCTCTGCCGGCGTGTGGCCGAGGTGCGGTTTCGGGATATAGTCCAGGGGAAAGCGGCCCAAGATCGGATTTTCCCGCCCGGCCAGATCGAGGCGACCGGGTTTTCTCCGGAAGAGGCGCTTTTTCCCTATCCCAAAAACGCCTTTGACGGTTACCGGCTTCTTCAGGAGTATTTCACGTTTCCGGAAAAGTTTCTTTTTGTCTCCTTGACCGGACTGGCCCCGGTCGCCCGCTCGGCGAAGGGGGAGGATTTTGAGATCGATTTTGTCTTCTCCAGGCCGCCGGCGGCCTCTCTTCGGGTTTCCCGCGAGCACATCCGACTTTATTGCACCCCCGCAGTCAACCTGTTCCCCATGGAGTCCGATCCGATCCGGGTGACGCATGAGCGGGTCGAGTATCCGATCCGCCCGTCCGGGAGCAATTCGGTCTGTTACGAGGTTTACTCGGTCGAGCGGGCCGTCGGTTGGGTTCGGGGGACTGCGGCCGAGGAAGAGTACCCGCCGTTCTTCTCTTTCAAACATCACCTCGGGCTCTCGGGGCGGAAGGTGACTTACTATCAGACCCGGCTTCGAAGTGCGGTGGTGGGAGACGGGACCGACCTGTATGCCTCGTTCCTCAACGGGGAGCAGACGACCGTTGTCCCCCCGACGGAAACGGTCGTCTTTCAACTCATCTGCACCAATCGCAATCTGGCCGGGAAGCTTCGCGTGGGGGATATTGCGATCCCCACCGATCGGTCCCCTGAATTCGCCCGTTTTCAAAACATCACCAAGGTCACCCCCTCGATCCGCCTGCCGATGGGTGGAGACCTCTACTGGCGCCTGATCTCCCACCTCTCGCTGAACTATACCTCACTGAGCGACATTGAGGCCTTTCGAAGGATCTTGGAGCTGTACAATTATCCGTCCTTCTACGACCGTCAGGCGGGGCGGGCCAATGAGCGGCGTCTGGAAGGGATCACCGATCTTCAGAGCCGGGGGGAGGATTTTCATTTCCGAGGGGCCCCGGTTCGCGGAACCGCGACCATGCTTTCCATGAAGGAAGACCATTTTCTCGGCGAAGGTGACATGTTTCTCTTCGCGAGCGTGCTGAACGAATTTTTGTCGCTGTACGTTACCCTCAACTCGTTCAGCCGATTAACCGTTAGGGGAGTTCAGGAGGGGGAGATCTATTCATGGCCGCCCAAGATCGGCCGACAAGCGATTCTCTAGACGAAAGGCTGCTTGAAGAGGGAAATCGGTTTTCCTTTTTCCAGGTGGTCCGGTTGCTGGAGCGGTATTACCGTCCCCAGGCGCGGCTCGGCCATCAAGGTCCGGCCTCCGGTGAGGTCGTGCGCTTCCGGCCTGATAACGCCATGGCCTTTCCAGCCTCCGATGTGGTCCGGGTGGAGCGGCTGGCGCCGACCGGGGATGCGCCGGCCCGCTTCCGGGTGACAACCAGTTTTCTGGGGCTGTACGGGACCACCTCTCCCCTCCCGTTTTTCTACACCGAGGAAACCCTCCGCCGGGATCCGGAGGAGGACACGGTCCGAGCCTTTGTCGATCTGTTTCATCACCGGCTTCTTTCACTTTTTTACCGCTGTTGGACGAAGTACCGATACCACGTCCAGTTTGAGGAAGAGGGAAAGGATGAGTTCTCCGGTCGGATGTTCGGCCTCATCGGATTGGGAACCCAGGGTCTCATCGACATCACCCGTCTTCCGTCGGCCCGCATGATCCGCTACGCGGGTCTGTTCGTCCAGCGGCCCCGCTCCGCCTCCGCCCTAGAAGGGATGATCACAGATTTCTTTGACGGCGTCCCCGCGCGGATTGAGCAATGCACCGAGCGGCGGGTGACGATCAAGCCGGAGCAGCGAATCCGGCTGGGGCGGGCGAACTGCCGGCTCGGCGTCGACGCCTCCGTGGGGGAGAAGGTGCTCGGCAGAACGGGAACCTTTCGGATCGTTTTGGGTCCGATGGGGTACGATTCCTATAAGTCATTTCTTCCGATCGGCGAATCGTTCCGAAGGCTCGACGCGTTGGTTTCTCTTTTCGTCTCCGACCGTCTGGACTTCGACGTCGAGCTGCAGGTTCACCGGGCGGAGATCCCGCGCCTGAAAATTTCCGGGTCCGGAAAGGCCGGGCTGGGGTGGTCGAGCTGGCTTTATTCCGGAGAACCCCATGAGGACGGGGTGAGATCGGTGGTGTTGGATCGCCCGGGGGACCATGCCCGGATTCAGGATTAATGATCAAATTTCAAAGGAGAATTCCATGGTCAATGTGGACATGAAGTCGTTGCTTCGCCGTCTGAACCGTTTTTGCACCCGCTCGCTGGAGGCCGCCGCCGGTCTTTGTGTCTCGCGGAGTCACTACGAGGTGTCGGTCGAACATCTGCTGTTGAAGATGGCGGAGGATCCGGCGGCCGATATCCAGGTTATTTCGAAACACTTCGGTGTCGACTCCGCCCGGCTCCAAAAATACCTCCAAGGGGCGCTGGAGGAGTTCCGCGCCGGCAACGCGGGAAAACCGGTCTTCTCCCCCCTCCTTCTCGAGTGGTTTCAAGAAAGTTGGCTGATCGGCTCGATCGACCTCGGCCTCGGAGAGATCCGCTCCGGGATTTTGCTGGCGACCCTGGTGATCCACCCGGACCGCTACGGGGGGGGGGACGATTTTGATCTGCTCAAAGAGATCTCTCCGGAGGAATTGAAGCGAAAGTTCTTTGAGATCACGGCCGGCTCCGTCGAAGCGTCGGTCCCCGGCGCGGGAGAGAAGGCCGCGGCCCGGGCCGCGGGGGACGAGACGGCGCTCGGCCGGTTCACGATCAGCTTCACCGCCCGCGCCCGCGCCGATGAGATCGATCCGGTTTTCGGTCGCGACCGGGAGATCCGCCAGATGATCGACATCCTGGCGCGGCGTCGGAAGAACAACCCGATCGTCGTCGGGGAGGCGGGGGTCGGGAAGACGGCGGTCGTCGAGGGGATGGCGCTGAAGGTGGTTCAGGGGGACGTCCCCGATCTGCTCAAAGGGGTCGAGATCCTCGGTCTCGACATGGGTCTGCTCCAAGCGGGGGCCGGGGTGAAGGGAGAGTTCGAGAACCGCCTGAAATCGGTCATCGAGGAGGTCAAATCCTCACCCAAGCCGATCATCCTCTTCATCGACGAGGCGCATACCCTGATCGGGGCGGGGGGTTCGGCCGGGATGAGCGATGCGGCGAACCTGCTGAAGCCCGCGCTTGCGCGGGGGGAGCTCCGGACCATCGCGGCGACGACCTGGGCGGAATACAAGAAATACTTCGAGAAAGACGCCGCCCTGGCCCGGCGGTTCCAGCTCGTCAGCCTCGATGAACCGTCCGAGGAGGGAGCGGTGGTCATCCTCCGGGGCCTGCGTGAGAAGTATGAGTCGTCCCACAAGGTGAACATCCTCGACGAGGCGGTGGTCGCCGCAAGCAAGATGTCGAGTCGTTATATCTCGGGTCGGCAGCTTCCCGATAAGGCGGTCGATCTCCTCGACACCGCCGCGGCCCGGATCAAGATCGGCCTGACCACCCGCCCCGACGTTTTGGAAGACAGGACGCGGCGGATTCAGACGCTGGAGCGGGAGTGGGCGGCCTACCGGCGGGACGAGTCGCACGGGGCCGCCGTCGATCGGAAGCGGATCGCGGAAATCGAGAAGGAGATCGCCGCCGAGCGGGAAGCGATCTTAAAACTTGAGACGCGGTGGACCGAAGAGAAAAAGAAGGCCGATCTCGTTCTGGCGATCCGGGAGAAATTGGGAAAGGAGACCGACGAGCAGACGCGGGCCCGGTTGAAGAAAGAGATGGAGGGAGCGAAGGCGGAATTGCAAAAGATCCAGGGAAAGGACCCCCTCCTGAAGGTGGAGGTCGATTCCGAGGTGATCGCCAAAGTGGTCTCCGATTGGACCGGAATCCCGGTCGGAAAGATGGTGTCCGACGAGGCGGCCTCGATTCTGGGGTTGAACCGCAGACTCGAAGAGCGGATCAAAGGGCAGGATCAGGCGGTTGAGGCGATTGCGCGGGGGATCCGGACCGCCAAGGCGGGTCTGGGGAATCCCTCGGCGCCGATCGGGGTCTTCCTCTTCGTCGGGCCGAGCGGGGTCGGCAAGACCGAGACGGCGGTCAGTGTCGCCGATCTCCTCTTCGGGGGCGAGCGTTTCATCGTCACGATCAATATGTCCGAATTTCAGGAAAAGCACACCGTCTCCCGTCTCATCGGCTCCCCTCCCGGCTACGTCGGCTACGGCGAGGGAGGAATCTTGACCGAGGCGGTTCGCCAGCGCCCCTATTCGGTGGTTCTCCTCGACGAGGTCGAGAAGGCCGATCCGGAGGTGATGAACCTTTTCTACCAGGTTTTCGATAAGGGGATGCTCTCCGACGGCGAGGGACGAGTGATCGATTTCAAGAACACCGTCATCTTCATGACGAGCAACCTGGCGTCGGACCTGATCATGGCGGGATGCTCGGAGGGCGATCGCCCCGCGCCGGAGGCGCTCGCCGGGACGATCCGGCCGGTTCTCAGCCGGCATTTCAAGCCGGCGCTCCTGGCCCGGATGACGATCGTCCCCTTCTATCCTCTCGGCCCCGATGCGTTGAAGGAGATCGTTACCTTGAAGTTGGATCGTGTCGCCGGGCGGCTCATGGAAAGTCATCGAATGACTTTGAATTACGATCCGGCCGTGATTGATCAAATCACCCAACGATGCAGCGAGGTCGAAACGGGTGCCCGGAATATCGACCATATTCTCCAGGGGACCCTCCTTCCGAAGATCTCGACCGAGATCCTCTCGCGGATGGGCGCGGGCGCCTTGCCGGACAAGCTGAAGCTGGGGTTGGGATCGGGCGGGGACTTTGTGATTGAGTTTTAGAAAACGTTGATGAAGGGGGTTTCTCATGGCCATCATCCGTGCCAAGAACGAGGCGGACTACGCCTTCAAGGCCGGCTCGTACACCGGGGACAAACTGAAGGTCGTCCGTTTCTACGGAAACGAGGGGATCTCGGAGCTGTTTCACTTCAGCATCGACCTGGCCTCGACCGACGGCGAAGTCGATTTTGAGAAGGTCGTCGGGGAGTCCGCCCTTCTCACGATTCACGCGGAGAAAGGGAAACGTTACGTTCATGGCCTGGTGAGCCTCTTTGAGCAGATCGGCAAAGAGGGAAAATGGACGCTCTATCGGGCTGAAGTCGTGCCGGCGGTCTGGGTCCTCTCCCGCCGCATCACCTGCAGGATCTTTCAGAATCAGAGCATCCCCGACATCATCAAAAAGGCGCTGAGCGACGGCGGCATCGCGTCGGACCAGGTTCGTTTTTCGATCAAGAAGAGCTACAAGCCGCGGGATTACTGCGTCCAATACCGTGAGTCGGACTTCTCCTTCATCACCCGATTGATGGAGCAGTACGGCTTCTTCTATTTCTTTGAGCATGCCGCCGACAAGCATGTCATGGTGATCGGGGATGATCCGGTGGTCCACGTTCCGATCGTGGAGCCGGCCAAGGTCATCTACCGCGCCCCCGGAACCGCGGGGGTCTCCGACCAGGAGCATGTCTATGAGTATCGTTACCATCGGGAGGTCCGAACCGGCGCCGTGCGGCTTCGGGACTTCGACTTCAAGAAGCCCCGCCTCAGCCTGGAGCAGGAGGCCAAGGCGAAGGGAAACGGATCCGCCTCAGGCGGACTGGAGGCCTACGATTATCCCGGAGAGTATCTGGTCCCCGACGAGGGAGGGGATCTGGCCAAGGTCCGTCTGGAGGAGCTTCAGGCGACCCGCCAGATCGGCGCCGGCCAGAGCGATTGCCGACGGTTCGTTCCCGGCTATCGATTCACGCTGGAGAAGTACACCCGCTCCGATTTCAACCGGGAGTATCTTCTGACCCGTCTCTCCCACAGCGGAAGCCAGCCTCAGGTCCTGGGGGCCGAGGCGGCGGGAAGGGGAGGAGAGACGGCCTACCAGAACCAGTTCGATTGCATCCCCTCGGACGTTTCCTTCCGTCCTCTTCGAATCACACCGAGACCGGCCGTCCAGGGACCGCAGACCGCCATCGTGGTCGGTCCCAAGGGAGAGGAGATCTACACCGATGAGTATAGTCGGGTGAAGGTGCAGTTTCACTGGGACCGGAACGGAAAGCAGGACGAAAAGAGTTCCTGTTGGATCAGGGTGAGCCAGGCCTGGGCCGGATCGGGCTGGGGAGCGATCTTCATTCCCAGGGTCGGACAAGAGGTGATCGTGGAATTCCTCGAAGGGGATCCGGACCGGCCGATCATCACGGGAAGGGTCTACAACGGCGACAACAAACCGCCCTACGCGTTGCCCGGCGAGAAGACCAAGAGCACGATTAAATCCAATACCTCCAAAGGCGGGGGAAGCGCCAATGAACTCCTGATGGAGGACAACGCCGGTAAAACCCAGGTTGTCCTTTCCAATGCGTACGGACATAAGATCACTGAAGATGAAGAATCCCAAAGCCTCACCATCGAGACTCGCGACAAGAATTGGGTCCGTCTGGACGATAAGAACAAGAATATCACTGTGCAAACCACCAATGCCCACACCATTATCTTGGATGACCAAAATAAAAAAATGATCTTCAAAACAACGGATGGGCATACGATCGAGATGGATGACGCAAATAAAAAAATCCTCACTCAGAGCAAAGACGGGCATGTTTTCTTAATCGATGATCAGAACAAGAAGATCGAGCTCACCACGGTGGCGGGTCATTCGACCATCCTGGATGATCAGAATGAGAAGATCGGCGTGACCAGTAAAGACGGGCATGCCATCACGATCGACGATTCAGGGAAAAGCATTACCTTGGAAGACAGTGGAGGAGCCCATAAATTCAAGATCGACATCGGAGGGAGTAAACTGATTGTCTCAACCGATAGCGGCGCCATCGATATTTTGGCCCCCAGCGGAAAGCTGACCTTAAAAGCGACCGAGATTGATATTGAAGCGCAGATGGATCTTAAATTAAAAGGAATGAATGTCACCTCAGAGGCCGGGGTCAACAACCAGGTCAAGGGAACAATGGTCACGGTGGAGGCCTCCGCGGTCAATACCATAAAAGGCAATCCGGTGATGATTAACTAATTGAGTTTTGCGTTCCGGGTTACGAGTTTCGGGTCATCCTGTTAAGGACTGGGAAATTAAGATGCTTTTCAATACCGAAGAAAAGAATCAGAAGCCTTCAGAATATACGATCCTAAACAACAGATTTATGTTAAAGATTCCACCGGAATGGGAGGATAAAACGGTTTATGCCTTTGAGGGGCCGGAGGAAGACGGAATTAAACACATCATTATCGTCACCATCCAAAATAATGTCGATATTCCGGACCTGACTCGATACGCAGAGATGGGAATAGATGCCGTGGCAAAGGAATTAAAGGGCTATCATGAGCTAAAGCGTGGCCCGCTTAAATTAAATAACGGCCTTCCCGTTTACGAAGTGGTTTATAAGTGGTGTCCCGTCGAGAAGAGAGAAGTCTATCAGCGGGTCGTCTATATGCTAAAAAAGAATACCGGTTATATCCTCACGGCAACATTCTCGAAGAAGACCTGGAAGACAAAAGGGCCCGAGGTCGATAAGATATTAATGAGTTTTTCGGTAATGGAGCAGAGGGCTTAAGATGGGAAAGCCGGCAGCACGGATAGGGGATTCAACCATGCATGGCGGCGCAATTATGGTCGGCTGCCCCACCGTTTTAATCGGAGGCATGCCGGCGGCCAGAATAGGAGACATGCATGTTTGCCCCATGATCACTCCCGCGGTTCCTCCCATCCCCCATGTGGGCGGTCCGGTCGTCCTTGGAAGTCCGCTGGTATTAATCGGGGGCATGCCGGCCGCGCGGGTGGGCGACATGGTCACATGCGTTGGTCCCCCCGATACGATTGCCATGGGTTGCCCGACTGTATTGATTGGCGAATCGGGCGGCAGCGGCGGAGGGGGAGGGGGTGGCGCGGTTTCCTCTGCAAAGGCAGGCGCTCATTCAGCTCTGGTGGGTAAGCCGGGCCCGGATGCGGAGGGACTCCATTGGATCGAATATCAATTCGTTGATTCTGCCGGCAATCCGGTTACAGGCGTCTCTTATGAATTTACAGGGGTGGAAGACCACAAGGAGAAAGGCAAGCTCACCAAGGACGGCGTTGTTAAACGGGGTGGATTGCCAAAATCCGGGAATTGCAATGTTAAGCTTTTTTCACTATCCAACGCCAAGTGGTCAAAGAATGAGGCCAAGGTGGGCGATGTGGTCAAGCTGTCTGCCGATGTGGAAGGCTATGAAGACGGGACAAAGGCGGTCTTTGAGATATTTGAGCAGGACAATGACGCTGCCGATGATTTTATTACTAAGATAGAGACCACAGCTCAGGGAAACAAAGTGAAGACCGAATGGACCTATGAGTATCAAGAAGACACGGACGATGTTTCAGGAGAAGACGAAAAGAAGGGCTACTCCTCTCCCGAATACTATTTCATTGTAAAAATAGAAGGAGATAAAGCCCGTTCCGACCTCCTGGAGTTTCAGGACTGGATTGGGATTGAACTAAAAGACGAAAAGGGAAACCCGATGGCCAATGAGGACTACGTACTTTATTTCTCAGATGGTTCTGTCCGTAAGGGTAAGCTCGACAAGAATGGAAGGAAGCGTGAGGACAAAGTACCACCTGTTCGCCACCGAGTGGCGTTCCCGAATCTCGCAAAGGTGACCAAGACGGGTTAAAAATGACCAAACATGCCTCGCAAATTTTTCCAGCAATTTTTAATGCTTTTGCGGTCGGAGCGATAGGCTCAGCGGTTCTCCACGCGGACTTCGATAAATCTGGATCCCTGAACCGCGTTCCAGATGAGCGGCGTCGGCGGATTATCCGACCAGGAGCCATTCTTTTGCCAAACCTGGACATCGATGATCCACTTCCACCGATTCCTCCAGGAGGGGGACCGCCAGATCTGAAAGATAGTCTGGATGCGAAGAAAGATACAAATATCAATGCTGGCAATGACCAAAGCGAATTGACTGAGATGGAGATAAACAGTCCAGTAACTGGGCGTGCTGCCGATAGAGTTGTATTAAGATTAGCTCCTAATGATGCGAACCGCATTCGCGTTTTTAAAGTTCAACCGGGTCCAGCTGGTGTCTGGCCCGTGGTCATCGGGGACGGTAGCACAAACCCGTCAAAAGAGGAATACGAATTGCTGTTTTCAAGTGTCGCCTCATGGCAGTTCAAATTTGTAATTGAAGCACGAACACTACCATGGCATCCCGATTCTAGCTTTCGTGTCCCCTCTGATCCGGTTCCTAATCCACCCGATCCTGGAGACCAGCCATTTGTCACATCCTTGGGTGGAGTCTCTAACCCGGCCAATAGAACCAATCGTACCCGATCGATTTATCCTAACAGGATCCCTGCGGATGTGTGGGTTGAATTGGCTCATTTTGTCGGGGGTGCTGAGGCGCCGGCTTTGGAAGAAGTAGGGCTTTTCACGATTGCACCGTTTATACTCTTGTCTAACCTACAGCCAGTCGAGCAGGTTTACGTGGTTTATTGGTCTACCCATAACCACGACTTTGTGTATGATCTGGCTGAGGCCTGCCGTGCTGCTCTGGGGGCGGGTGTCACGCTTCCACCGGATACATCGACCCCCTTTACTCCGCATACCCGTGGCCACTCTGGGCCGCTGTACATTGCCGATGAAACTCGCTATTCCGATCAATGGATGCAGGACCAGTTCGAGATGGGTTATTGTTGGGCTCCACATGCCCACATGCATGTAATATTACACTGCAAGCGAGGTTTCGGAGGACCTTTAGCGACTTTTGTCCGAAGCGAGTTACCTGGTCCTGAAATGGGTCTGTACGATTCGATCCACGGGCCTGGAAACAGCCTTAACTTTGGTGGTAACTTGGAAGTTTCTCCTCCGGTCTCGGTTGCAAATCCAAGTCTTCCCGCCGGCCCGGCTGGGCCTGCCGTTCCTGCACAACCGCCAGCTCCATTCGGCAAGATTTTACTGGGTAATTCTACAGCTAGACCTGTGGACCCAGATTTCAGAGAGTTCTTGAAGGCACAGAAGGTACAGCCACTTTTGGAAATAGACACTTCGTGGCTTGCTGTTGGTCATGTCGATGAAATCATCAGTTTTGTCCCGGCTACCGGAGGCAAGGGATTCAAGCTGCTGATCGCCTCAGTCTTAACGGCTCATCGCCTACTGAACCATGCCAAAGCGATACCGGCGGCGGAGAGAACAGACCTTTTCAGGGGAAAAAAATGGGTTGAGAAACCAAGGGCGGCGGCGGGAGTTTTGGATGCAAAAATAAGTGTAGAGGTCCTTCTTTTGCGCGCGGAAGCATCGAATGAGGAGATTCGACAACAAAAACTTATACCGATAGAGCAGCGACTGAAAAGAGCTCTAAACCTTGATAGTTCCGATATCATCCGAATACCGGTTTACTTTGATCCATTTACGACATCGTTTTCCGCGGCTATCGCCGCTGGAGAAGTAACCGTAGCATTTACCCCTGGCATGGTTAATATGCTGGTTGTGAATCGACATGTTATGGTGCCGAAACCCTTTACCGTGCGACTGAAAAAGGATAAGGCATTGAAAATTCTCAAAGATAAAATGGGTATTCCTACAGTCACTGATGCCCGCTTAGATCCCTTGGTGGGGCACTGGCATTGGGCGAGAGGAGGAGATATTATCGCTGATATTGCAGCTATCTATGGGGTGGTGGAAGCGGACATTCTTGCCAACCCGAAAAATGTGGGACTAACAGCCGGGGTGCTGGCAGGGTGGAGGAGAATCTGGATTCCAGAGGACAATGTAGATCTGTTTGAAGCGTACGTTAAGATTGTGTTGGAGGATATTGGTCTCACGGTGCATTTCATTGATGATTGGGATGTCTACCATCGAATGGATGGTGAAGTTCATTGCGGAACCAATGCCAAGCGGACACCGCCGGAAGCTATAGCTGGTTATGCTGGCCCTTTTTGGTGGGATTTTTATGAGAGACTGGCGGAGCTATGAAGTCCGCGGTGAAGGGATTGAACATATGGTTCTACTCTCTGTATTTTATAACTGCCAGCTTGACGAACTGTATGACGGAGCCTCATAGAGGTGAAAAAATGCTGAATAAAGAAAAATTTGAGAGTTTTTTCAAGGCGGCTGTGGAACGATCAGGACCGGCCTATATTGATGCGAGGACTGGTGTCTTGGGAATGGGGCATGAGGTGCTTCCCCTTTTAGAATTAAAGTCCCAAAGTAAGGCGGATTGGAAAAGCAGCATGGTCGGAGAAATATTATGGGGCTGGAACACACGCAAAGACCTCTTTGAGGAGTGTAGCGTGCTGGTTAAGGGAACTTGGTTGAAGCCAGGTCCGAAACCGGTCACAGGTGATCTAACTCCTGATAAAAGAGCCAGCGCTTTGGCCGCACGCCGAGAGGCCGTAGTCCCCCGGCTCCTGGAAATGTTGATCAAGAGCAAGGAATATACGGATCCAGGCGAACGGGATGCGATTTTTCTGGCTTTGGGCTACCTTCGCGATAAAAGAGCTGTGATGCCTCTATTAGAATTATTACAAGCTGATCAGGATGAGTACACCCGAGTACGGGCTATAGGCGCCTTGGGTATGATTGGAAGTCAGCAAGCCTTCGAACCTATTTTAAAGATTTTGCAGAGTGAGGAGTTGGGGGATACACTGCGCGGAGCAGCTGCTGTTATTTTAGGGCAGTTGGGAGATCGGCGAGCATTAGATCATCTAAGGTTGGTTCTCCTTAATAAAAAGAATAGCTTAAACCTGAGGATACAAGCTGTCTACGGATTGGAAAATCTAGGCAATGAACGTGCGGCCGAGCCTCTTCAACAAATACTCTCCATGGAGAAAGACGTAGATCTTCTGCAACCTGTAATTGTGGCACTTGGTAAAGTTGGAGATATATCAAGTTTAAAACAATTAGATGAGATAGCTCAATCGCATCCTGACAAGGATGTACGAGAAGCCGCTCAAGAGGCCATAGCTAAAATTAAGCTCAAATTAGGATCCGAGAAATAAGTATACTAGTAAAGGGTGAGAAATCGAAAATTTAAGTCAGGAATATCAAACTTGAAACAAGTGACCTAGCCTCAATTCCAGAAACTCGGAACCCAAAGTGGCTGAATATAAAAAAGAAACCGACAAGATCCACAAAGTAACTCTGCAGTCTAAGATCACCCATGCCCTATGGGGGAGCAAGAGCTCCGCGGTGGGGGAGAAGGTGAATTTTGAGGTGTGGACCCATTTCGTCGGCAATGGGTCTGAGATTCAGATCAAAGTCGAGGATAAATCGGGTAAGACTATAGAGAAGCTGACAGGCCAGGTTTATGGCAATTATTTTGCAGAATCGATCACTGTATCTGACAAGGCCAAGGATGAACTCACGTTCACAGCAAAGCTCCCCAAGCATAGCCTGGAGAAAAAATCAGAAGCGCTAAAAGTGATTCCTCCGCGGAGTATTACCAATGCCAAGTGGGGACAGCAAGAGGCCAGGCGGGGTGATATTGTAAAGCTTACGGCAGAGACAAAGAATATTCCCGATGACACCGAGGTGATAATTAGCATTTACGAACACGATCAAGACGGTGCTCATGACTTTATTACCAAATTCCCTACCAAGGTCAAGCGAAACAAAATCGAGGCAGAATGGGAATATGAATACCATGACGATGTGGATGATATCCCAACCGATGAGGAAATGAAAAAGACAGGCAGAAATTATAACCATCCTGAATACTTTTTTGTGGTTCGTTCTGGTGGCACCGAAGCGAAATCAGGGTTATTAAAGTTTAAGGATTGGATTGAGATCGAGTTAAAAGACGATAACGGGAATCGGATTCCTGATGAGGAATATGTTCTTCATTTGCCGGATAGGAGTCAAAGGCGAGGAAGATTGAACTCGGAAGGGTACGCGAAAGAAACTGATATCCCACCAGGAAAAGTTAAGGTTAAATTTCCTGGGATTCAGTAAAGCGGACGCTCGATTGAGCCTTTATATCAAGCTTATAGATTACTCTACGGACCAGGTTGTGAGACCCATGGCCCTTTCGCTGACCACGCCTCCAAAAATAGTAAAGATTCATGACCTTAGTGGAGATCGTTGGTACGAATATGATGATTTTGACCAAGACAATGGCTTTTATATCTTTCAACGCCGATTCTCCTCCAGCTCAGACCGGCGATATGAAATCTACCATCCAAGATATCCTAAACGAGAGATAACAGTTCAAACCGGTGGTTCAACAATTTATAATGGAAGATCAGGTGCCAGAACCACCGTGACCATACAAGGAAACAGAATTGAAATGCGGTTAAACCCACATCACCTGATTCATTTTAGAGGGCATGATCGTTTTATATTTGGAGTGAATCTTGCCTGGTTTGAAGGTCAATATGATCATGATCTGGGCAGAAATGACCTCAAGGGCTCGGATCCCTATTTAGACCCAACCCAACAGAGCTACCGAGTACATCTTGATCTGCTCAGAGCTTACTTTAGTCAAATACGGAACGAGTTCAAATGCCCGATAGTCCGGTTTTGGCTTTTTGAAGGCTGCGAGGGGCTGCATTTTACAGGTCATACGCTCAGTGGTATAGATAGCGCAATCCTTGAGAATGTGGACCAGGTTTTAAACATCGCCGGGCAGATAGGAGTGTATATTTACTGGTGCTTATTAAGCTCCGAGCCTGCCAAGCGTGACAAGCCTGCCCACCCAGGCTTTGAGCGAGACAAAGACATCATTCGAAGCGCCAACAATCCCTCCACGAGCCCTTTTCTAACACGCGTGCTACCTGAGTTCATTAGGAAAATTGACAATTCACAAAATGTTTTTGCCATTGATGTCATGAATGAACCTGAGAAATATAATAGACCCGGTGGGCTTTCTTGGGAATTAATAAAACAGTATATAAGGGCCACCCGTGATAAGATCAAAGAGCTTAACCCAAATATTTTTGTTTCTTGTGGAAGTTCTGGCGGTGGCTGGGTGAATCAGGAGGTTCAGGAGGTCCTGCAAAATTATACCGGCCTTGGCTTGGATTTTTACGATTATCACTGTTATAACAATCGGGGTCAGCTTCCGATGAGTTTTGATCAGCTTTATGGCGAGATACCTCGTCTGGATAAACCCTGTATCATAGGGGAATTTGGTCAGGACGACCATAGCAGTTGGAATGATAATTTGCAACGCGACGTCGTGAATGATTTCATAAAGCAGACCTGGCATCTGGGTTATGCAGGCTGTTTGGTTTGGAATTATAATTACCGCAATTTTCCTGGTCCTGAAGGCAATCACTATTCATTAATTTACAGGAACGGGAGTCCTAGACCCGTGCGCAATGTGATGAGAGAATTTGCCACGTCCAAGCGAGAATATACGAGGTCTTAAAGGAATATAAAGAGATGAGGTCTTGAAATGTGCATGATTGGGATAATGCCTTGTTTTTATCGTCCCTTGCATGGCTAGGAACTAGGGGGAAGATTAAAAGAGCATTAGGGTAATAAGATGCGTAAAACGTGGCGACTGCAAGGGGTTGTTAACCCACTGGTTATCGTTAGGCGTTCTGATCTGCGAAAAGGTGAGGAAGTCATTAGGTTACCTTCCTTGGCCTTGAATCTCGATCGCTGGCTTGCGGATCCGTTATCACGAAATGTTCTTCTCGATTTGTATGGCTCACTCGGGGGAAATCTGGCCAGTTCGGTCTCGACGACGCTGAGCAGCCGATAAGAAATTGGTTCGGAGGGTGGGACGATGCAGTTGATTTTTAGAGGTCACGAGATGGTCCGGGTTATGCGGGTCAGTGAGGATGAGATCCGCCGGAATTGCCCCGTTGGAGAGCGTCGCAGCTGTTTCAAGCATAACGGGGATTGGGAGATCGGCGGTGATGTTCTCACCGTGACGTTTAGGCCCACCATCTACATAAATCAAAGGCTCGATGATCGAACGTCCCGGCAGGTTGAGACCCACGAACGGCGTCATTTTCAGGATTTCCGACAACTTGCAAGGCGATTAGAAAGGTCTCTGCGGCAGGCTTTGAGAGAGGGCAGGGATCCAGAGCTGGAAGCACGGTGGGATTGGTTCAATTATGACGTCTGCACCGCTGCGGCGAGATATCACCGCTCTATACCCGATTGGAGCATCATACCTTGTTTTTCCCCTACTGTCTCCCGGCCCAGGTGAAGGTAGCATTGGCAGGAGAAAAGAGAGGCAGATCTACATAATCATCAAATTTAAACGGAGGAGCTATGGCTGGGAAAAAGGTATGGGTCACCTGGATGCCGATGGGAGAAAAAGCAAGCAAACCCGATCAGGTAATGAAGGCATTGGATACCTATGGGCTACAGTTAGGCGGTGCCCATTGGGTGGATGACCTGGAAAAGATGGCGTGGTATGAACTGGGGACAACGCTCCTGGAGACAGGCAAGGCCGATCTGTGGCTCATTGCGGGAACAGAAGGCGATCTGAAGTCCACGCGCAACCGCTATGCCCTTTCTCTTGTGACCGCCATGCTGCGGGAGGTCCGCGGACCTGGCTTTCCCATCTTCTGCCTGGGTCTGGACCATGCTCCGGACGCCGCGACGATGCCTGTATTGACCCGGGGTTTCCACTTTCTCTCCGCGACTGATCCAAGTTGGCCGGCGAAGATTCTGGCGTCGTTCGCAAAGCAAGCCAAGACAGAACCGTGGGATTTCCGCTTAAATGCCACTGGTCATCCCTTTATCGGCCAGTGGTTTGAGGTGGGGCCAAGGGAAGGGGAGTGGCAAGGTGTCATGTTTGGCGTAGGCGGAGAGGGAAAAATCAGTCATCACCTTGTTGGGCCAAGGGGCCAGCTTCCAGAGAAAAGCATACTTGAGTACCCAGCCCAAGGCATTAAAGCTGAGGTAAAAGGAGTTGAATTTACCGCCTGGTCGGTTCAGAACAAGATTGGCTCTCAGGATTCTTACTATGTGAGGGTCGATGGTTTTCCGAAAACTGTCATGTTCGGCGGCCACCCGGGTACCGACCAGGCCGAGGTGACAGTACTGGACTTAAGCTAACAGGCTTTGGAAAAACTTCGGCACTAAGGTATACCCCATGTGGGGTTGTGTAGAAATCTGATTGGGATAGCGCCTTGTAAGGTAACGAAACGGGATTAAAAGTTTGAGGATTTGATCATGGGTGACTTTGAACAAAGCTGGACAGCGGGTTGGAGGAATCGGCAGTCCACGTATCGGCTAAGGCTGGATCCGTGGGTTGAGGCGCAAGCCCGTGCGATGCAACAGGTCCAAGGTCTCCTCAATCCGGTGTCGATCTGACCTGTTTTTTTGATATGTAGACAAAATTAAGATATAAAGTGAGTCGTTCTCACAAGGAGGAGGGCGACATGGAGGAGAAGAAGGTACGGCGGATTTTCACTCCGGAACAGAAGTTTGAGATTTTAAAGGACATCGAGC
>JACQCA010000045.1 GCA_016201865.1 Nitrospirota bacterium | reverse complement strand
AAAGTTGGTTCCGCCAACGGTCAGTGTCAAATCGAGGCTGCCTGTCTCGGCCTCTGTGGGTGAGATGGATAGGACGACGGCCGCTGGATTTTGCACTTCGAAATTAAGCGCGTTGGAGGGACCCCCGCCCGGCGATGGATTAATCACGGCGACCGGCACGGTTCCGACGGTTCCAATGGCCTCGGCCGGGACCTCGGCCGTGAGCTGTGTGCTGTTGATGAACGTTGTGGCCAGAGCGATTTCTGAAAAATAAACAAGAGAGCCCGCCACAAAACCTGTTCCGTTAACGGTCAATGTGAATGACCCGGTTCCTGCCACGGCCGAGCTTTGAGAAAGGGTGGTTAGAACCGGAACCGGGTTATTGACCGTAAGGGTCGTACTCCCACTGATGCGGCTGGCGGCGGTGCCGTCTGTGGCCGCGGTCGTGATCCCGGTGACTGTGACCGGAGTAGAAGAATTGGTCGTGGTCCCATTCCCAAGCTGGCCCTCCGCGTTTCGCCCCCAGCACCTCAGCGTGCTATCTGAGAGAGCAGCGCAGGTGTGAGCCCAGCCGGCCGAGACGGCGGTGGCGGTCGTGATCCCGGTGACTGTGACCGGAGTAGAAGAATTGGTCGTGGTCCCATTCCCAAGCTGGCCGTAGCCGTTATACCCCCAGCAGTTCAGTGTGCTATCCGAGAGAGCGGCGCAGGTGTGAGTCCAACCGACCGAGACGGCGGTAGCGGTCGTGATCCCGGTGACTGTGACCGGAGCAGAAGAATTGGTTGTGGTCCCATCCCCGAGCTGGCCAGAGGAGTTATTTCCCCAGCACTTCAGTGTGCTATCCGAGAGAGCGGCGCAGGTGTGAGTCCAGCCTGCTGAGATGGCGGTTGCGGTTGTGATCCCGGTGACCGAAACCGGCGTGAAGGAATTGGTCGTGGTCCCGTTCCCAAGCTGACCGTAGTTATTCAATCCCCAGCAGGTCACCGTATTGTTAGAGAGGACGGCGCACGTGTGATTATTACCGGCCTCAATGGCAACGGCGTTTGAAACACCTTCAACCAGAACCGGGGTGGAGGTGTACGTGGTCCCGCTCCCCAGCTGACCGTAGCCGTTATATCCCCAACATTTCACCGTGCCATCCGCAAGGAGCGCGCAGGTGTGGCTTTCCCCGGTCGTGACACCGATAGCGGTGGCGATCCCGCTCACCGCAACCGGGATGGAGGAGTTGGTGGTGGTCCCGTCCCCAAGCTGGCCGTAGCCGTTATACCCCCAGCATTTCACTGTGCTATCTGAGAGAACAGCGCAGGTGTGAGTCCATCCGGCTGAGATGGCGGTGGCGGTCGTGATTCCGGTCACCGTAACCGGGGCAGTGGAGCTACGCGTGGCCCCATTTCCCAACTGGCCATAGGTGTTATACCCCCAGCAGTTGAGTGTGCTATCCGAGAGAACGGTACAGGCATACGCGATTCCGGCCGAAATGGGGCTGGGGAAAGTCGTGGTGCTGATTCCGCTGATGTGACCCGCAGTAGCCGTGATGGTGCTCGTGCCTGTGCGTAGGCCCGTGGCCGGTCCGGTCGTATCCATTGTAGCCACCGTCGTGTTGCCGCTGCTCCAGGTGACCTCGCCATCGGTCAGGATCCGCGTGGACCCATCGCTGAAAATCCCTGTGGCCGTGAAGGACTGGGCCTGACCTACGGTAATGGTCGGATTGACGGGGGTCACAGTAATAGAGCTTAATGTCAGGTTACTTAAAGAGCTAAAGGAAACCATGACGGTCGTATCCTCGGTCAGGGTGAAGGAGCAGGTCAGTGTGACACTGACGCAGCCCCCGCTAAATCCAAAAAAGGCCGAACCGGTATTGGGATGGGCCGTCAGGATCACGGTCGTCCCCTTTTCGTAGACCTCGGTGCAGTCCGGCTCGCAGGTAACCCCCACCGGAAGGCTGCTGACATAACCGGCACCGGTTCCTGTCTTGGTGACCGAAAGCGTGAAGGATGGATTCTCGGCCGTGATTTGCACCTCATCCGGCGCGCTGTCCGCTTCACCGTCATTCACGATGAGTTGAAGGGTGTAGACCCCTTCGATATCCGGCGTCAGGTTGGGATTCGCCGAAGTCGGCGCGGTTAAGGTCGCGCCGCTGTTTACGGGCCGGGCGATGATGTTCCAATTGAAGGTCAAGACATCCCCGTCGGGATCTGAACTGCCGCCGCCCTCTAAAACCACACGGGTCCCGACCCTCACGGTCTGATCACTTCCGGCATTCGCAATGGGGAGATGATTGACCGAAACGACCACGACGGCATCCGCGGCGCCGGTTAACTCCCCGTCGCTGACGGTGAGGTGAAAGACATACTCGCCTCCCTTATCGGCCGGAAAGCTCGGCGTGGCAAGGGTGGGATCATCTAAGGCCGAGCTGCTTCCCGCAGGTTTGCTGACTAAACTCCATTGATAGGTCAGCGGATCGCCGTCCGGGTCAAAGCTCGCGTTCCCATTAAGATGCACGGGGGTCCCTTTGGAAACGGTCTGATCCGGGCCGGCATCCGCCGTGGGCGCGCGATTGGGCGTCGTGGCGATAATGATCGCTTCATCCGGAGCGCTGTCGGCCTGTCCATCGTTCACGACGAGTTGGACGTGGTATTCGCCGTCTAAATCGGCCACAAAACTTGGCGCGGGTGATACCGTATCGGTCAATTGAGCCGTGCTCCCGGCCGGGCTTTGCGTGATCGTCCAATGGTAGGTCAAGACGTCCCCTTCGGGATCGATGCTTCCGGTTCCATTCAACTGCACGGTGGTTCCGGTAAGCACATTCTGATCGGGACCCGCATTGGCCGTGGGCGGGGTGTTGGGATGGTACGCCGTGATGATCACTTCATCCGGGGGGCTGTCGGCAAGCCCGTCGTTCACGATCAACCCAAGCCGGTAAATCCCTTCATGATCGGCCGTAAAGTGCGGCTGGACCGAGGCCGGATCCGAAAGCTCGGCTAGGCTCCCCGGCGGCTTCTCGATAAAACTCCAGGCATAGGTGATCAGGCCCCCCTCCGTCCCGATCGAAACGGTTTGGTCCGAACCGGCACGGGCCGCCGGAGGCTGATTGGGAGGCGGCTCGACAACGATCCCAAGAATCGTCACGATAATAAAGCTGTTCGGTTTGCTGTTGAGGGTTACCGTAAGCGTGTTGGTCGAACCCAGCGTAACGGACCGATCGATCGTGGAAACAGTTTGACTAAAATCGGACTTGTGAATGATCTCCACGCCGTTGATCGAGACCGTACCGGAGGAGATGCGGTTCCGACCGTCCGGTTGGCCGTTTTGGATATGCAGGCTGTAGGGAGCCGCCACATCGGATGGAACCGTAAAGGCGCGCGTGTAAACATTCGTCGGACCGGTCGTTCGGGCGAAGGATTCGGGGCCGAAAAGATTGCCGGTTTGGGCAGGGACATCAACCGGGAAGGATGGAATGACCGCGAAGACAGTCAGCAATGCCGTGCATAGCGTAAGACAAAGGTGCCGCTTTGTGTGCCGTAACCTGAAGGACATCGCTGGCTCCGCATCAGGCGTTGATCGTCGCACTGCATTTTCGGAAAGACCCGATGGGAAGGGATTATACCGATCTAAAGTACGTTGTCAAGAAGAATATCATGATCAGGAACCTTTGTGACGGCCTTTCTATGAATACAATAAAAATTATGCGATCTGTTGAAAATCGATCAACCATTGTACAAAATTTCAACCAACATGGTGGTTTTTTGTACAACTAATACATAATCTCTTGTAGATAATTGGTTTTTTGTGCCTAAACAGGCCCTGTTTTACGTCGTATCTGGCGAATTTTTGTATAGTCTATGCAAAGCGAGATCCCGATCCATTTCCTAAATTCATCTGCGAGAATTGCGCGTATTAGACCGTGAATCTTCGGATCTGGATTATCTATCGCCTTAACTGAAACCCTTTGAAAATCATGTCGTCCTGCCTCCTGCGGCATTTCCGTAGAGACATGATTCATCAGGGCCGGTGTAAAATCATTGTGCGCAAACCGAGGTCGTTTATTAGAGCGAACTACTTAAGGCATGCGTTTTGCTCATATAGCTTGTCGACTGCATTGTGTTTTCAGGGCAGGTCATCCATGCTCGGGGGAGAGAGCGATGAAGCCGTCCAAGTTTAATGTCCTGATTCCAAACTTTCCCGGCGACGGCGAGTACTTGGTTTTTAATACCTTTTCTGATTCCCGTGTGGTCATCAATGAGCAACTTAAAAGCGTCATGGAGAAAGCCCAAGGCCTAACCGACTTAAGCATTCTGACGGAAGAGGAGCGAAGTCACCTCATTCTGCTTCGAGACCTGGGGGTGATGGTGGATAAAGATGTCGATGAAGACCGAGAGCTTGAGTACTGGTTCCAGAGGCTTAAGTTTGACACCGACACGTTGGACCTTACCGTACTGACCACCTCGGCCTGCAATCTGGGTTGTACCTACTGTTTTGAAGAAGGAATTAATCTGAAGGGGTTTATGAAGGAGGAGACAAGCCTGCGTGTGTCGGCCTGGGCGGCGAAGAAACTCGATGAGGTTCGTCCACGCATTCTCCACTTGACCCTTTTCGGCGGTGAGCCGCTCCTGAATCCTGAAGCTGCCCGGTTCTTGAGTCGCTCACTGCATGATTTAGCCCGCGCGCGCGGGATCGAACATCAGATCAGCATCATCACGAACGGGGTCCTCCTCACCGAGCCGATCGTCAATGATCTGATGCCGCTCGGGCTCAAGCGAATCAAGGTGACCCTCGACGGGGATGAAGCGGCCCATGACTCCAAGCGTCGC
>JACQCA010000025.1 GCA_016201865.1 Nitrospirota bacterium | reverse complement strand
GATGAGTTTAGATTATGTAAAATCAACGCCCGGTTTTGAGAAGTTCATGCCAAAAGATTACAGGGATCTGATTGAGCACGGTCCATTTGGAAAGAAAGTCTCCGTCTCGCAGGTCGGAACGTTCAAAGAGATTATGGAAGAACATCCCATGTGCGCCGGCTGTGCCATGACCCTCTTCATCCGCCTTTCTCTCATCGCCCTCCCGAATCCGGAAGATACGATCATCGTCGGCACCGCCGGTTGCGGGCGCCTGGCCATTTCCCAGGCCGCCATTCCCTTCGTGTACGGTAATTACGGCGACACGAACGCCGTGGCCTCCGGACTCAAGCGCGGACTGATGACCCGTTTCCCGGACAAGCATAAGGATGTGGTCGTGATGGCGGGCGACGGCGGGCTGGCCGATATCGGCTTCTCGATGTTGATGCATTCCTGGTTCCGGAAGGAAAAGTTCACGACGATCATGCTCGACAACGAGGTCTACGGGAATACCGGAGGTCAGGAGAGCGGGATGACCAATATCGGCTCGGTCTTGAAGATGGCCCCGCTGGGCAAAAAGTTCGAGAAGATTGACATGCCGGACCTGGCCAAGACGGCCGGCTGCGCTTACGTCGCAATGGTCGTGCCCAACAATCCGAGGCGGGTGGAGCAATGCATCAAGAAGGCGACCCTGATCGCACGCGAAGTCGGTCCGACCTATATCCAGGCCTATACCTCCTGCAACATCGAATACGCCATCCCCACCGACAAGGTGATGGAAGACGCCAATAACGTCGAAAACGACCGCTATCAATTCAAGGAATATATCTCCGAGGACGCGAAGCAGTACCTGGCCGAGAAGTGGGGATATAAGGAGTACGCCAAGAAGGCCATCCAAACCACGGAGGTGGCGAAATGAGATTCAACATCCGCATGGCGGGGGTCGGCGGCCAGGGCGTCGTGACGGCCTCCCACGTTTTTTCAACGGCCGTGATCAATGCCGGCGGCGAGAGCACGATCGTTCCTTTCTACGGTTCCGAAAAGCGCATGGCCCCGGTCGAATCCTATGTCCGGGTCTCGAGCGAGCAGATCTTTGAGATCGGCGAGATCATGTTTCCCCACATCATCATGGTATTCCATCCCCAGGTGATCACGCACGGCAAGTCCTATACCATGCCGTTCCATTTCGGCATCAAGGACAACGGGACGATTTTGGTCAATTCGAAGGAAGAAATTCCATTGCCGACCGATGAAATGTCCATTCTCGTAGGGCGAGGGGTTCAGTTCCGCTATATTGCGGCGACCCAGATGGCGTTGGACGTGGCCGGGACCGATCTGGCGACCAATATGGTGCTGGTGGGAGCCATCGCGGGAATCACCGGTCTGGCGACCCGGGAGGCCGTGGCCCAGGCGGTCAAGGAGCGCTTCCTTGGGAAGGGATTCGTTGTGTCCGGCGGTACGGCCTCCCTGGATTCGGTCGTCGAGCGGAAATTCAAGCATAAACAGGAGTTGCTGGAAAAGAACATCGCCGCGGTGAATGCCGGCTGGGATTATGCCGAAGCCCACAACTGGCAGATGTCCAGGAAAAAAGAGGCCGTTCCGGCTCAGGCCGGTCGAAAGTAACCCGAAACAAATTGAAGGAGCCCCATGTATCTGGTTGCGAATATTGATCCGAATATCTGCGGCGCCACCAGTTGCACGCTTTGCACCCAGTTCTGTCCAGAGGCCAACACGATTCAGTATGATAAGGAGCGAAAAACCGCTTTCGTATCGGTGGATCGATGCAAAGGATGCGCCCAGTGCGTCTGGGTCTGCGACAACATGGCGAAACACCATGCCATCAAGATGATTATGATCGACCAGTTGCCCGAGGAATTTGCGAACAAGCTCACCAAGAACATGTCGTATGAGCAGGAAAATCTTAAACCGTCACCCATCAATAAGTAAGAACGCCAACGGAGAGTCATGTACCTAAAAAAGGAGCACCTCTACAAAAGAGATGAACCCTACGTGCTGAAGCCGGGACCGGAGGGTTATGTCCCGCCGGCGGCTGCGTCGATGGGGATCGAGCTTCCCGATCCGGGTGAGGGGTTGATCTACGGCCGCAAGACGAATGAAGATGCCGTGATGGAAGAGATCGCAAAGCAGATGCTTACCGGAAAGAACCCGACCCTTTTTCCGGGACCGCTGGTTCTGTGGAACTGGAATGAGCATGCCAGGATCAAAGGGCACGCGGTGCTGGAAATCGCCAACGAGATTCCGGGTGTGATGATCATTCCGATGCCGGACTATCGTCCTAAATATCCGAAAATCGAACCGGAAGAGGAAATCAATCCCAATCATCCCAATCTGACGATCTGGCACAATAAAATCGAGGTCTGCATCTTTGTAGGCGTCCATTGCCATTATGCCAATCTGACGCTCAAGATGATCCGGGCCGGGACCAACTGCCTGACGGTGGCGGTTTGCGCCGAACAGGGGCATGAAGACGCGATGCTGACGGTCCGGGACTCGGATGACAGCAAGCTCCGAAGATTGGCCCAGGTGATCCGGAAGGTGCGCGAATCGATGGGTATACCTGCGCCCACCCGGCCTCCCTACGGCGGCGGGAAACGCGAGATCGTGACGCCGGGGGAATGGGCCCAAATCAGGGCGAAGGGTCTGGCTATGTCCATGGCGGGAGCACCGAAAGGGATACCGTTGCGCGAAGGCGAGATGCCCCGCGTTTAAAGAGGGAGGAAAAACAATGAGCGAATCGGAAAGCGAGCAGAAAACCAATCCTCAGGGAGATCCGATTACCTCATCGGCGGTAAAAGTGGAAGCCGGCAAAGACCCGCATGGCGAGGCCAAGAAACAGCGGGTCGTCACCCCGGAGCATCTGTTTTTTGAGGCCCCGCGTGAGCGGGTTTTTATCACCGGTTCCGAAGCCGGAAAGGAAGCCATTCGACGGGCCAATGTTGATTTCTCGGTGGCCTATCCGATCACGCCCCAGAGCGAGACGATGCAGTTGATCGGTGTGCTGTACGGTGAAGGGTACGTCAAAGAATACTACCGCGGCGAAGAAGAGTACGGCGTGATGTCGGCCATCGCCGGCGCCTCGCGCGCCGGTGTGCGCTGCTTCACGGCCACGGCCGGTCCGGGGACGCTGCGCGGAATCGAAGCGATCGCCTCCTGGCCGGGTCACCGCCTTCCGGCCGTGATCATCTTTACCTGTCGCGTTGTCAATGCCCCGCTTGCGATCCAGCCGGACAATATCGAAATTTCTTATCTGCTGAATACCGGGATGATCCTGTTCCATGCCGAGAACCAGCAGGACGTTTTCGATTTCATCTTGAAATCGTTCGTCATCTCGGAGATGAATGACGTGACGTTGCCGGTGGGCATCGCGTACGACGGCTTTTTCGTCACCCATGCGCGCGGCTACGTCATGATGCCGCCCAAAGATATCAAGCTTCCTCCGCGTGAGGCCTACCATGGCGCCGTCCCGGTGCTGGATGCCGAAAATCCGCCGGCGCGTCTTTCCCGCGACGCCCCGGTTCAAAAAAGCAACTTTATGTCCTACAACATCCATGCCGTCTGGCAGCAGGAAGTCTGGGCGGCGCAGGAGCGGGCCAAGAAATATATCCGCCGTTATATGGACGGGCTTCTGGAGGTAAATAATCCCGATGCGGATATCTTCTTCATCGCCTCCGGCTCGGCCGCGGCGCAGTCCCGCGAGGCGATGCGGCTTCTGGAGGAGCAGGGGATTCATACCGGGCTGATCAAGATCCGGTCGCTCCGCCCCTTTCCAACGCTGGAATTGCAGGATGCCTGCCGACGCGCCAAGCTGATCGTGATTCCGGAATTCAATTATCCGGGATGGCTGGCAAAGGAAGTTTCAACCGCGCTTTATGGTGAATGCACCGCCCATATGATCGCCGGCCCCCGCGTGTTCGGGGGAATGACGATGCCGGTCGAATTGATCGTCGAGCGCGTCATCGGCGGACTGCGTCAGGTGGATCCGACGCGCGTTCCGGTTGGGGCGAGCGTGGGCGCGGAGGCGTCAACCGAGGCCGCGAAAGCGGTTTCAAAGGAAGATGTGAATCGGTTTATGCAGAATATTTAGTCCGATCCATGACTGTTTCAAACTAACAAAGCCCTCCGGTCATCCGGGGGGTTTTGTTTATTCACGCATCTTGATTCCGTTGGACAGGGGTAAGTCGGTGATGGACAAACAAACCCGCTGGGAGGGTCCCTTGGTGTGGGAGACGCACCTGGAAGCAATCGGGCCCAGAAAGCAAGGGAAGGTCCGGGACATTTACGATCTGGGCGATCTTCTTCTCTTGGTGGCGACGGACCGGCTCTCGGCTTTTGATCTGGTTCTACCGGACGGAATTCCCGGCAAAGGGTTTGTGCTGACCCAACTTTCCAAATTTTGGTTCGACTGGCTTGGATCCATGAAGGATGCTGTTGTCCACCACTTGATAAGCATGGACCTTGAAAAATTTCCCAATCCCTGTCGTCGCTATAAAGAAATCCTGTCCGGCCGCAGCATGCTGGTGCGGAAAACAAAACCGCTTCCGGTCGAATGCATCGTCCGGGGATATCTGTCCGGTTCAGGCTGGAAGGAGTATCGGCAGACCGGGACGATTTGCGAGTTGTCTTTGCCGGCCGGATTGACGGAGTCCGAAAAACTTCCCGAGCCGATTTTCACCCCGTCCACCAAGGCCGTCGAGGGTCATGACATCAATATTTCTTTTAAACAGATGGTCGAGACGCTCGGAGAGGCCGTTGCCGAAGAGGTGCGTTCCATGAGTTTGAAGATTTACAAGCGGGCCTCGGATTTTGCGGCCGCACGCGGGATTATCATCGCCGATACCAAGCTTGAGTTCGGTCTCGATCCAAAAACGGGGCGGCTGGTTCTGATTGACGAAGTTCTGACGCCGGACTCTTCACGCTTCTGGCCCAAAGACGGTTATGTTTCGGGGGGACCTCAGCCCAGTTTTGACAAGCAGTATGTGCGTGACTACCTTGATTTGATCCGGTGGAACCACCGGCCGCCGGCCCCGCATCTGCCCAAAGAGGTCATTCAGAAGACGAGCGAAAAATATTTTGAAGCGATGTCCCGTTTGACGGATCGGATTTCGTAAGCCCGGCCTATCCATAAGGGCCCGATAGACTACCGAGGATTCGGATCCCTGATCACGTCGGGATTTTCAGGATCTTCCATGTCTCCTCGTGCAATAAAGTCCGCCCAGATCAACACCATGTTCCCGCTATCCTTGACCGCTTTGATGCCTTCCTTCAGATGCTGGATTTTGGAAGGCGTGGCGCCATCCCGCTCGATTTCGGCCAACTCGGCCGTGAGCGTTCGGTTCAATTTCTCCAATGCGCTTTGGACATCGGCAAGGCTTTGTTGCATTTCGGGTGTCATTGAAACTCCTTGGTTAGAGCTTTATTCATAAGCTTCGCCCGGCATCGACTCGTTGAATTCATGGCGGCAGCTTTTACAACGTAGAAAGATGCGGCTTTCCCGGACGGTCACGGTGCACCGGAAATCAAGCTCCACCCCGCGCGTCATGCATTCCGGGCAGGGAAACCCCTTGAGCCAGGAAGCGGTATCGGGATTCGAGAGCTGATACAGTTTGTTCTCGGTACTGACCGGAAAGTTATACCGGCAGCCGGCGCAGATGGCGGTGTAAACATTCTCTCCATCCGGACTTTCCGTCTTGATGCGGACGAGAAAATCCTGCTTGCGACAGATGGGACAGGCAATGGCGCCTAACCGCTGTTGTATAGCCTCCTCAGTGATCACTCTCGGCCTCCATGAATTGACGCCAGTATAACAGACCTAAATCTTCTTACGCAACCGGAGCCATTCCCTGTCAAGCCGTATAAAAAGGTAACCGATTTTTTTGGGTTTTTGATGTTGGAGAGCTTAATGGAGCGTAATAAAGACTGTCACTATTGCTTACTGAATCAGGATTTCGATGAGGAAGAAAGGTATTCGTCGATACACTTGGCAAATTTTCGGAAATCGTCCAGCCTGCTTTTCAGAATCTCGTGTATCTTTTTCAGATCCACCGCGGCGTACTCGTGAACCAGGATGTTCCTAACGCCCACCATGCCCCGGATCGTCTTCGCAAAGGCTGCCGGTAGAATATTCCGTTCCCCAAGCTTATCCATGACGTCGGCGTAGTCTTCGATCTCCTGCTCTCCCAGCGCGGCCAGGATGTGGCTTCCGGTATCAATGACGGTCTGGATGGCCAGTTGAAGGCCATGCTCCACGGACCACGCTTTGACCATGTCCGAGCGCAACTCTTGGAGCGTATGGGGCTTCAGTTTTTCGAGAGCTTGAACGTACTTTTCCAGTTCGCCAAGTTTTTTCCTGATCAGCCTTGTGTCCATTTATGTTTTTCCGTAGGTCCCGTTTTTGAGCCGTTTGGAAAGGTATCGGTTCTGGATATCTTGCAGCCTCTTGATGTCGTCGTATTCGGCAATCGCTTTGACCTGGAATTCTATCGTCAGAGCTTCAGACCGTGAGAAAATCAACCGGCCATGACGGACGATCTGAAACCGGAGGAAGGGAGGAGCATGGTTGGCAATAACGAGATCGACGGAATTGGTGCGGAGGGTTTTCATGAGATCCGATAGGAGCTCGGCCTTATAACCGAAGGGATAGTCCTTGTCGGTAGCGGTCTCATCCCGCAGGATGGCGATATCCACATCGCTGTGACGGCCGGCGGTTCCTTCGGCCGTGGAGCCGTAGAGGTAGGCTGCCGCGATTTCTTGTCTCGGCTCCAGCATCGTCTTCAGTTTCTCAACAAGAGATGCCGTATCTTCTTTCATCGTCATAAAGCGCCTCTATCAAGGTGGAGTTTATAAGACGGGCGCGTGGAAGTCAAGGACGCGGCGGCCTTCGTACACTATATTGACAGCCTTGATTCCAAGGGGTATACTCCCGCCATTAATTCTCCGCCGGCGTGGGCGTCTCGGACAAGACTCCCGTTTACAATGTGGAAGCGTCTTACCGAGGGGAAGACCCAAGAAAGGATCTCAATAAATAGTGTCTGTCCCTAATTTCCCCAATTTTTTTATACGAAGATTTTCCCCAGTCCATACCGTTTTGAGAGTGAAATTTTTCTTCATAACGAGAATCAAATTTATTTAAGCGAGTTTTTCAACGTCCTGTTAGACGAATCATCTGCAAAGGAGGTCCAAAATGTTCAGGTTCTCATCTCTCTTCAAGCCCAATATTGGCATTCTTAAGGCACGGAAGGATATTGAAGGATTGATTAAGGCGGTATCGTACAGGAAAGATCTTGATATTCGTAAATCTGCTATTCGGGCATTGGGTGAGATAGGTGATAAGCGGGCTGTGGCGCTGCTTGTTCCTATGGTAGAGAATTACGATGTTCGTGAAGTCGCTATTAAGGCATTAGGTAAATTAGGTGATAAACGGGCTGTAAAGGTGCTTTGTAATATGGTGGATAAAGAGACTCAGGGAACGTACTGTAATGAGGATGTGATTAGTGCCACGGTAGAAGCATTCGCCATGATAAAAGACGGGCAAGCATTAGGCGCGTTGATTGCTATCTTAGAACGCTTAGATAATGAGATCATCGAGCAGTCGGAAAAAGCAAATGAAGACGTAAACATGTGGTCAGGGGCAATTTCAGCAAGCTGGCGCGATGGGCGCGTAGGGTTTGGATCAATAGATTTTACAGATCAGATAGGAGACCTGGAGCAGAAGGGGGTCACCGATGCTCGGTCGCAGCTTGCAAATAGATTGGCAGCTGCGACTGTCGGTGTTAGCTTGGCAAGGACGAAAGCGTTACGAGACAAGGTGATTAGTGTCTTGAAACAGTTTTCGGCCACGGATTGTGGACAAGAGACGAAGGAATGGCAGGAGTGGTGGGGGCAAAATCAAGAGGAGTACCTCATGGAGTCCTTCGAGGTACAGATGCCTAAAGATGATGGTCTGTGCTCAGATGACGATTATTCCTGTGGTTGGCCGGGCGCTACAATTCCTCGTGGCACCGGGTATTTGTATATCACACAAGGTGTTGTCGACTTTAGAAAAGACGCTCGCTCGATAAAAGAGGTCGAAAAAAAGATTGAACGCGTCAAAACGCGGTTAAATGCCAACGTTATGTTCTCACCAGGGACGGCTACCCCGATTCTGCTTTGTGAGCAGGGCGCCAGAAAAAGAAGGATCGATTTAAAAGTAGCTTCTGCTGACGCAAAACGGGCCTGGAATACTGGCAAGGCACCCCTTCGTGCTACGCCGGTTACAAAATAAGCGGCATTATAGCTGAAGAATGCGAAGGACGTTTTAAAAACGCAAAAACGGGGTTAAAGTATGCTGTTTAATTCTTTCTTGCGGTCTCCTTAGGCAAGCCAGCGAAGGAGTTGATTAGTGCGATCAATGGGGCTGAAACTGACCGTTGAACCGAAAGGTAAGGCGGAAAAATCGCCAAAGAACAAAAAGGTTGGTTATAAATGAAGGAGGAATAAGATATGAGCCTATTCACTAAACTATTCGGCAAGAAAGACAAAACACCATTTGCTGAACCAGCGGCTAGTGGTGGCAGCATGTCAATCCTACCCACCTCGGCAACAAAGGTAAGCGACAGCAAAATCTGGAGTGACCAAAATGTGATATGGTGTTGAAGAAATCATCCTATGGTTCTGTATTCCGCTCAGGCGAACCTTTGCCTACCAACTATCAGGGCAGCTCGACATGTGGAAATTGTGGTTCCGTATACGATTGGCGGGATGTTTACAGCGGAAGGTACGATCCGGAAGAGAAGGTCAGAGCCGCAGGCAAAAGCACAGATCCACCTAAAAAAATATCTGTAGTCGCTTATCTGTTAGGAGCAGGAGCTGCGGGTCCTCCCCCGGAGGAAAGAAAATATGTAGAGCACATTTTGAAAACAAAGTATCCAAGTTCGCAACTACATAAAGAATATCTTATCGGCTGGCGGGCTAAGTATATGACTGAGACTGAAGCCCTCGTGCTGTACAACGATTACGTCAGAACCGGTGATTTACCAAACCTCGGCGAGCAGATCGACTCCAGTATAGGAAAAGGTCCCGATGGAACAGATGTTGTGGTTCTCTATTTTAAGCCCTAAAAAGAAATAGGGACAGACACTATTATCCAAAGGAAAGGGCCGCATCTTTACTTTTGAGTGACGCTTCCCTGACGGAATGTTAGTCGCCCGGCCTGAAAGTGAAAGGGCAGGCCTTATTGACTTTTCTGGATTTCCTCCTTATGAAGGGAGAGAGCATTTCTCTGCAAGCTTTTATTTTCGAATCGTCTCACGCCATGGCGCAGGGTGAGGATTTCTATTTGAGGTTTGTCGGTTTCTTTTAACCTTGCACATTCGAAATGCTTCTCGTAGAATAATTATCCTTGATGGAGACGATGAGCCATGCAGAAGAAAAGCCGCATTGTGATTGATCCGAAGGTCATGGGGGGGAAACCCGTGATTAAGGGAACGCGCGTGCCGGTGCAGGTGATCGTAGGAGGCTTGGCGGGAGGAATGACTGCCGACGAGGTCTGTGAAGAATATCGCGTGACGGCGGAAGACGTCCAGGCGGCCTTGTCTTATGCTGCGGAGACATTGGCTGAAGAAAAAGTGCATGCACTTCCTCGTCGATGAGAACCTTCCCTTCAGTCTGATCGGGCTTCTCCGGGACGCCGGTCACGACACCTTCGATGTTGCCGCAAGTACTCTTCGAAGCTCACCGGACGAGTTGCTTTGGATGCTGGCGGCTCGTGAACGACGCATTCTAATCACAAAGGATCTTGATTTTCCCTTCCCACAGATCCGTCCCTATCCATCGGGTCTTATTCTCATTCGGGTTCCTGATACGTTTACAGGCGAGCAGATTACGCGGCTGTTTTCCAAGGTCCTAAAAACAACCAAGCCGAAAGACTTTGAAGGACGTATCACAGTTGTTGTACCGGGACGAACGCGAGTGCGTCCATTTGATAAATAGGGACAGGCCGCCGACATCAAGACGTCATTCCGCCTCGCACGAAATCTTTAGGAGCGCATCATGGGAAAAACAACCACCACACGCTACGATGTTGCGGAGCACCTCCGAACCCCGGCGGAAATGGCGGCATATCTTGAGGCTTCATTTGAAGAGGCCGACGGCGATGCGGCATTCATTGCAAAAGCGCTGGGCATTATCGTCCGTGCCAAGGGCATGGCGCAGGTCGCGCGTGATGCCGGCCTGTCCCGCGAAAGTCTTTACAAGGCGCTCTCAGGCGAGCGCAGTCCCGGTTTCGACACCATCCTGAAGGTGATGGCCGCACTTGGGTTGAAATTGCATGCCGGAGCATCTCGCGGTCAATCCCTTGGTCCAACCAGCCGGTTAGTTTGTATAATTTACTCGCCTCCACCATTTCAGGCAGGAAATATTTTGTTGACAAGAATGCGATGGACTAAATATACTCAGACACTCCCAGTCAATGTTGCATTTACAAACAGGATCGTAAAATAAGCGAGGAGAAGGAATGACCACCTCAAAATCAAAGATCATTTATACGCAAGTCGATGAAGCACCGATGCTGGCCACGTACTCGTTTCTCCCGATCGTCGGCGCCTTTACCAAGGCGGCGGGTGTTGCGGTTGAAAAACGGGACATCTCCCTTGCCGGAAGAATTATCGCCAACTTTCCGGAAAATTTGACCGATAGCCAAAAGCAATCGGATGATCTGGCCGAACTGGGGAAGCTCGCCACCACGCCCGAGGCCAATATCATCAAACTGCCCAATGTCAGCGCTTCGATCCCCCAGTTGAAAGCGGCCATCAAGGAATTACAGTCTCAAGGCTACAAAATCCCCGACTATCCCGAGGATCCGAAAACTGACGCCGAGAAGGGGATTAAGGCAAAATACGCCAAGGTTTTAGGGAGCGCCGTCAACCCTGTTTTAAGAGAAGGCAACTCCGACCGCCGTGCGCCGCTCTCGGTCAAACAATACGCTAAAAAGCATCCGCACAAGATGGGAGCCTGGAGCCCGGACTCGAAGACGCATGTCGCCCACATGACTCGAGGTGATTTCTTTTCCAACGAGAAATCGACCGTGATCACCGAGGCCACCGACGCGCGCATCGAGTTTGTCGGTCAAGACGGAAAGACCACAGTTCTGAAACCCAAGCTGTCCCTCAAGGTCGGCGAAGTCATCGATGCCACCTTCATGAGCCGCCGCGTCCTGCGGGAGTTCCTTGAGGCGCAGATCGAGGACGCAAAAAAACAGGGAGTATTGTTCTCCATCCATCTCAAAGCGACCATGATGAAGGTCTCGGATCCGAAGATTTTTGGTCATGCGGTCTCTGTGTTCTTCAAAGACGTCTTTGAAAAACACGCGGCCGTGTTCCAAAAGCTGGGGGTCGATCCTGACAACGGCCTGGGTGACCTCTACGCCAAGATCAAAACCTTGCCGGACGATCAACGCGCCGCCATCGAGGCGGACATTCAGACGGTTTATAAGAAGCGGCCTCCGTTGGCGATGGTGAACTCGGATAAAGGCATCACGAATTTACATGTCCCCAGCGACATCATCATCGATGCCTCCATGCCTCCGATGATTCGTGACTCCGGGCAGATGTGGGCTCCCGATGGCAAGCTTCACGATACCAAGGCGGTCATCCCCGACAGCAGTTACGCAGTGGTCTATGAGGAAGTCATCGATTTCTGTAAAAAACATGGCGCCTTTGATCCGCGAACCATGGGGAGCGTTCCCAACGTGGGTCTAATGGCGCAAGCGGCGGAGGAATACGGATCTCACGACAAAACCTTTAAATCTCAGGGCAACGGCACGGTTAGTGTGGTCGCCGCGTCAGGAAAGACCTTGATTGAACACACGGTGGAGGAAGGGGATATCTGGCGGATGTGCCAGGTCAAGGATGCCCCGATCCAGGACTGGGTCAAACTGGCCGTTAATCGAGCCAAAGCCACCGGATCACCCGCGGTGTTCTGGTTGGACAAGAACCGGTCACACGATGCGGAGCTGATCAAGAAGGTCAATCGCTATCTGCCGAATCACGATACGAAAGGCTTGGACATCCGGATCATGTCTCCGGCCGAGGCGACGCGGTTCTCGCTGCAACGGATGAAAGAGGGGAAGGATACGATTTCCGTGACGGGGAACGTGTTGCGAGACTACCTCACCGACCTCTTTCCGATTCTTGAACTGGGCACCAGCGCAAAAATGCTGTCGATCGTCCCCTTGATGAATGGCGGCGGACTGTTTGAGACCGGAGCCGGAGGCTCGGCGCCCAAACATGTCCAGCAGCTTCAACAAGAAGGCCATTTGCGGTGGGATTCTCTCGGCGAATTTTTGGCGCTGGCGGCATCCTTGGAACATCTGAGCAAAACATCCAATAATGCCGCGGCGAAGATTTTGGCAGAGACGCTTGACCGGGCAACCGCCAAATTCCTTGATAGTAATAAGTCGCCGTCACGCAAGGTGGGCGAGTTGGATAACCGAGGGAGCCATTTTTATCTGGCGCTATACTGGGCCCAAGCCTTGGCCGAGCAGACTGCTGATAAGGCTCTTCAGGCACGGTTCTCGAAAATCGCAAAAGAGCTTGAAAAGAATGAGGCCAAGATTGTTGCCGAGCTGAATGCCGCCCAGGGAAAACCAGTTGATCTCGGCGGCTATTATCATCCCGATAAAGAAAAAACGACGAAGGCCATGCGTCCGAGCCCAACCTTCAATGCGATCGTGGATGCGGTCGCAACTCTCCCATCTTGAAAAACTTTCCCGAACGGAGTAATCTAAAGCTGTCCGGTCATTCCTTCCACCGACTTCTAACCATAAGGAGGATTCACCATGCCGACCTATGTCTTGCTCAGCACATTGACCGATCAGGGCCGGAAAACGATCAAGGCCAAGCCCAGCCGCATCAATCAGGTGAATAAAGAAATCGAGACGATGGGGGCCAAAGTGGTGGCCCAGTATGCGCTTCTCGGTCCGTATGACTTCGTGAATATCATCGAGGCCAAGGATAATAAGGCCATCGCAAAGATCTCGGTAGAGCTCGGCTCGCGAGGATCGGTTCAATTCCTAACCATGCCGGCCATCCCGATCGATGAGTTCATTACATCGCTTAAATAGCGGCGGACGGCGGGGCCTGATCGCCTCCTGCGGCTTCGTCTGTCTCCTTATAAACGGTTGCGCGGCTGTTTCGCCGGTTTCTTATTCGCTGGAGGACAGCGAAATCTTCGTCGCGCCGCGACCCCACGCTCTCAGTATAGCCGTGGCGGTCTTGGAAGACCGGCGCTCTCCAGAGGAAAGAGCATGGGCTTCCCGTTTCAATCTGCCGTCTGATCTGGCCGGCGCCGTCACGGAGCGAATCGTCCGACATCTCCGGGTTTCATCCGTCTTCAGTCAGATCCAAACCGTGTCCGGACCGGTCGATCCGACCTCTCCCGATCGCGTCCACGATCTGATTTCTCAAGGCGCCGATGCTGTTTTAATGGGTGATCTGATTCATTTCTATGGCCGGCAAGAGCCGGATCATCGGATCGAAGGTCATGTTCAGTTTGAAAATCTGAAACTTTACAGTACGCACACCGGACAACTTCTGTGGCAGGGAACGGCCGACAAACTGATCCAACGGCAGGAAAAAAATCCCGATCGGGACATCTTCTACGCCGCCGAAGCGCTCCGCGGGGCGATCAATCAGTTGGCGATCCAATTAAGCGGGCAGTCCTTTTCCCATCATCAGGTTTACCCCTCCGAACTGCCCGCGATGCGACAGTGGCGGGTGGGGGTGTTGTCGCCCGAAGATCTTCGGCCTCCCGAGGAAAAGGATGTGGAGGTGAGAAAACTAAAGGGCGATATTAATTATTTACTGTACAGCTATGATAATAAAACTATTACTACACCTCTCATAGATGCGGTGGCCGGTCAATTGACACATAAACTGCAGGCGGCGGATATTTACGGAAACGTTTTGATCATCGCCACCCGTGGAGTTACATCCGAAGAACTCCGCGAATGGTCCGAAGAGGGTGTGGATGTTGTTCTGGTCAGCCGGTTGGCTCATGCTTATGCATCGGTCACGCCTACGCGTGAGAACGCGCCATTTCCGATCTGGAGTGGAGGAATAGGTTATCCGCGGATTTTTAAGGCAACCGCCATCACCCGGATTGAGGATGTCCAATTGATCGAGACCCGTAGCGGAAAACTGCTTTGGAAAGGCGAAGCGGAATACGGCATTGACCGGATGATTCGAACATGGGGATCCCCCATGAAAATCGTCCGGGAATCATTAAGCGGAGCGTTGGACCGCTTGGTGGGACAACTGTCGCGGTACTCGCCGAACCCGGAAGAAAAGCCCCCCGTTCCTTAGATGGGTCTAAAGACCTATTCGGGTCTTAGCCGATAGGTCTTTTTTTCTGTTGAGAATAACGATAAAACTGGCTACAATATCCCTTCCTTTTCTGAGACGTTCATCAATGCCGAAACCATGAGAATTTGAAGGGACAGGAGGCATTAAATGGCAAAGGTGCTTGAAGGCCCGGGGATGGGCTTATTGAAGAAGTGGGGGATGAGCGTTCCGGGCTATCTGGTTGTGACCTCCACGGAACAGTTCGAGCAGTTAGCCTCGGCCAATGCCTGGTTGAAGGAATCCCGTTTAGTCGTGAAAGCCCATGAGGCGATCGGCTCCAGAATGAAGCTGGGTCTGGTCAAGGTGGATCTCGATCTGGACGCGGCCAAACGTGCGGTCAAGGAAATGCTGGGTAGATCGCTCGGCGGCGGAATGACGATCTCCCAGGTGATCGTCTCCGAGATGATCCCTCACAAGGAGGAATATTATATTTCAGTCAAGTCCACGCGGGAAGGCGCGGAGCTGTTGCTTGCGAGCGTGGGCGGGATCGAGATCGAGTCGAATTGGGACAACGTCAAGAAAATATCCATCCCAATCGGTGAAGTACCATCCAAAAATGAGCTGACTGACCTGTCCAAACGGGCTGGATTCGACAAGGACCTGACACCGCGCATCGTGGAGTTTGCGGCCAAGCTGCATCAGTGCTTTGAGCAGGAGGATGCGCAGTATCTTGAGATCAATCCGCTCGTGCTGCGTTCCGCCGATCGCGAACTGGTGGCGCTGGATGCGGTAACCTTGCTGGACGCGGACGCCCGTTTCCGTCATCCGGACTGGGACTTTTCGTTTGCGGCCGAGTTCGGACGGCCCTATTCCGAGAATGAACGGGCCGTGATGGAGGTGGATTCCAAAATCAAGGGTTCGGTCAAATTCATCGAGATCCCGGGCGGTGATACGGCGCTGCTCCCGGCCGGCGGCGGGGCCAGCGTCTTCTATACCGATGCCGTCGTCGCCCTCGGCGGTAAGCCGGCGAATTACGCCGAGTATTCCGGGGATCCTCCCGACTGGGCGGTCGAAGTTCTGACCGAAAAGGTCTGTTCCCTTCCCAACATCCAACGGATCATCGTGGGCGGCGCAATCGCCAATTTTACCAACGTCAAAAAAACCTTCGCCGGGATCATCGCCGGCTTCCGCAAAGCCAAGGCCCAGGGTAAGCTCGGCAACGTCGAAATCTGGGTCCGTCGCGGAGGCCCCTATGAAAAGGATGGACTGGCCGCGATGAAGACCCTCGAGTCCGAAGGGTTCTTGATCCATGTCTTCGATCGCAACACCCCCCTGACCGATATCGTGGACATGTCCCTTCAAAAAGAGACGGCGGCTGCGGCGGCGCCTTTGCGTGAGAAAACTGGAACGGCAAAGACGAGGAGCGGGAGAGCCAGGGAGGCGAGACGATGAGCATCGTGGCGAATCGCGATACGCGGGTGGTGATCCAGGGCGGTCCGGCCGGGCTGAACGCGGCCCGCCGGATGTCCGAATTCTGTTATTTGAGCAAGGCGCCGCTGACGGTCCAGGCATTCGTCTTTCCTCCGGATGCCGGAAAGATCAATGAAGTGCCCTACGGCAGCGAGATCGTTTCAATCCCGGTCTACAAAACAATGGCCGAGGCGGTCGCCGGTCATCCGGAGATCAACACCAGTCTGGTTTATGTCGGTCCCGACCGGGCGCTCGGAGCGGCCCGCGAGGCGCTGAATACGAGTTCGATCCGGCTGGTTTCGATGATCACCGAGGGCGTTCCCGAAAAGGACAGCAAACTGCTGTCGCGCATCGCACGGGAAAAGGGCAAGGTTTTTAACGGACCGTCCGCCATCGGCATCATCTCGGCCGGCGAATGCCGTCTGGGCGTGATCGGCGGCGCGTTTGACAATTTGATCTTGAGCAAGCTCTACCGTCCCGGTTCCTTCGGCGTGATCACAAAATCCGGCGGCCTGTCCAATGAGATCATCTGGATCTGCAGCCAGTTCGCCGACGGTGTCACGACCGCGATCGGAATCGGGGGAGACGCCTATCCGGGATCGGATTATGTGACCTACCTTGAGATGTTCGAAAAGGATCCGAAGACCCATGCCGTCGTGATCGTGGGCGAGATGGGCGGTGATCTTGAAGAACGGGCGGCCGACTGGTATGCCGCCAAAAAACGCCGGATCAAATTAATGGCGGTCATCTCCGGCTTCTGCCAGGAGGTGCTGCCCAAGGGAATGAAGTTCGGTCATGCCGGCGCAAAGGAAGGGATGAAGGGCGAAGGCAGCGCGCGGCACAAAGCCGACCGTCTTCGCGAAGCCGGCGCGATCGTGCCGGCCACGTTCGGCGGCCTCGGCCCCGCGATCAAAGAGGTCTACCAGGAGCTTCTTTCCAAAGGGCTGGTGAAGGAAGCCCCGGCTGTTGAACCGGAGGCCCTGCCCAAGCTTCCCAAGACGATCGACGAGTCACGCAAAAGCGGCGAGGTGTTTGTCGAGCCGATGGTGAAGACCACCATCTCGGACGACCGCGGGGAAGAGCCGCTCTATTACGGTTATGCCGCCTCGGAGCTGATCAATCAAGGCTACCAGATTCCTCACGTCATCGGCCTTCTCTGGAACAAAAAACTGATCACGCAGCAGGAGGCCGAAATCATCAAACGGATCATCATGCTCTCGGCCGACCACGGGCCGGCCGTCTCGGGCGCGCTGACGACGATCATCGCGTCCTGCGCCGGGATCTCGATGGCCCAGTCGATCGCGGCCGGCATGATCATGATCGGGCCGCGCTTTGGGGGCGCCGTCACGGATGCGGGCAAGTGGTTTAAATATGCCGTCGAAAACAAGCTTTCGGTGGACGACTTTTTGACCTACATGAAGGCCAATGTCGGACCGGTTCCCGGAATCGGCCACCGCGTCAAAAGCGTAAAGAATCCGGACAAAAGGGTCAAAGAGCTCGTGGGTTACGTGAAGAGCCTGAAGATTTCCACGCCGCATCTGGATTTTGCGCTGGAGGTCGAAAAGATCACGACGGCCAAGAAAGACACACTGATCCTCAACGTGGATGGAACGATCGCGGCCGTACTGGTCGACCTGGGCTTCCCGGTCGAGAGCCTCAACGGCTTTTTTATTCTGGCGCGGACGATCGGCCTGATCGGCCACTGGATCGATCAGAAGCAGCAGGGCAGCCGCTTGATCCGTTTGTTCGATTACCTGATCAATTACGCGGCCCCGAAAAAGAAGGACGTCCCGCCGCTCAAATAGATATCCGTTGACTATCGCTGCGGCGGCCCGTTAGAATGAAATTTCCAGACGATAATGAGGAAGGGAGCCTTCCATGTCGGTTGAAGCCATCAAAAAACTTTATGCCTCCATGCCGGAAAAGCTGGCGAAGGCCCGGAAAAAATTCGGCCGTCCGTTGACATTGACCGAAAAAATCCTGGTGACGCATGCCGATGATTTTAATGCCCAGGTCTGGGAACGTGGCAAGGCCCAGCTTCTTCTGCGACCGGACCGGGTCGCAATGCAGGACGCGACGGCCCAGATGGCGCTGCTCCAGTTCATTCAGGCCGGAAAGAAAAAAGTGGCCATCCCGAGTACGGTCCATTGCGATCATCTGATCCGTGCGCAGAGCGGCGCGAAGGATGACGTTCGGCGTGCGATCGAAGAGAACAAGGAGGTTTACAATTTTCTAAGTTCGGCCGCACGGAAATTCGGGATCGGTTTCTGGAAACCGGGCGCGGGGATCATCCATCAGGTCGTTCTGGAGAACTCCGCCTTTCCGGGTGCGCTTCTGATCGGAACCGATTCTCACACACCGAACGGCGGGGGGCTCGGCATGCTTGCGATCGGGGTAGGCGGCGCGGATGCCGGCGAGGTGATGGCCGGGCTGCCGTGGGAGGTGTTGCATCCCAAATTGATCGGCGTTCGATTGACGGGACAGTTGAAGGGCTGGAGCTCTCCGAAGGACGTGATTTTATATCTCTGCGGCCTACTGACGGTGAAGGGCGGGACGAACAAGATCATCGAATATTTCGGGCCCGGCGCCGGGACGATCTCCTGCACCGGCAAGGGAACGATCACGAATATGGGCGCCGAGCTCGGGGCGACCACATCGATTTTCCAGTTCGACGACAAGATGGCAGCCTATTTGAATGCAACTGACCGGGCCGAATGGGCCAAGCTGGCGCAGACCAATCGGGAGAACCTCATGTCCGATCCGGAGGTGATGGTCAAACCCGAAAAGTACTACGACCAGATCGTCGAGATCAACCTGTCCGAGCTGGAACCTCACGTCGTCGGGCCGCATACCCCGGACCTGGCGCGGCCGATCTCGAAACTCGCGGCCGAGGCGAAGGAAAAAGGATACCCGGTTGAATTAAAGGCCGCCCTCATCGGATCCTGCACCAATTCCTCGTATGAAGACATCAGCCGCTCGGCCCATATCGCGCTTCAGGGGCTGAAAGCCGGCCTGAAGGCCAAGGCCGGTTTTTTGGTGACGCCCGGGTCCGAACGGATCTATCACACGATGATCCGTGACGGCTTCATGAAAACATTCGAAGCGATGGGCGGGACGGTGCTGGCCAACGCCTGCGGACCCTGTATCGGGCAATGGAAACGATCCGACCTGAAGCCGAAGGAGTCCAACTCGATCATCAGCTCGTACAACCGAAACTTCCCCGGCCGAAACGACGGGAATGCCGAGACGCTTTCCTTCCTTTCGAGTCCCGAAATCGTTACGGCCATGGCTTTTGCCGGAACCTTGGACTTCAATCCTATCACGGGCAGTCTGACGGCCGCGGACGGAACGAAGATCAAGTTCGAGCCGCCGCGTGGGGAAGAACTTCCGACCAAAGGGTTTGCAAAAGGCGAGGAAGGATTCGAACCACCCGCGAAGGACGGCGACAAGATCGAGATCGATATTCCGCCCACGAGTGAGCGGCTCCAGCTTTTAAAACCTTTTCCACGATGGGACGGGAAGGATTTCGAAAAACTGCCGATCCTGATCAAGGCCAAGGGAAAATGCACCACCGATCATATCTCGCCCGCCGGGCAGTGGCTCAAATATCGCGGCCATCTGGACAAGATCAGCGACAACATGTTTCTGGGTGCGAACAACGTCTTCAGCGCCGAGCCTGGCAAGGGGACGGATGTGTTGTCCGGCGAATCCAACCTGACGATCGCCGCGATTGCACGCCGGTACAAGGCCAAAGGCATAGGCTCGGTCGTGATCGGCGATGAGAATTACGGCGAGGGTTCCAGCCGCGAGCATGCCGCGATGTCGCCGCGCTTCCTGGGCGTACTGGCCGTTCTCGTGAAAAGCTTCGCACGTATTCATGAGACCAACTTGAAAAAACAGGGCATCCTTCCGTTGACGTTTGCCGATCCGAAGGATTACGAAAAATTCGAGCAGAGTGATCGGGTCAACGTTCGAGGCTTGGCTCAGCTTGCGCCGGAAAAGCCGGTCGAGGTCGTGGTTCAGAAGGCCGATGGAAAAGAGATCAAGATACAGGCCAACCACAGCATGACGGAACAGCAGATCGGATGGTTTAAGGCCGGTTCGGCATTAAATGCCTTAAGTTAATCGGAAGGAATGATGACTGAACGCGTTCACGAGAGTACGATCGGCGCACAGAGCCGGATGATCACGGTCGAGATCATGGGCCGGCCGTATTCCGTGCCCGACGGGCTTACAATGCTGCGGGCGATGTGGTATACCGGGCATGAGGTTGTTCGCGGCGCGGGATGTCTCGGCGGCTTCTGCGGGGCCTGCGCCGCCACGTACCGGACGAAGGACGACGTCCGTCTTCGAAACACGCTGGCCTGCCAGATGCTGGTCGAGGACGGGATGTCCTTCTTTCTGAATTTCTCCTATTACCCGAACCGCAAGTCGATCTACGATCTGGATCAGATTTCCGATCCGAAACAGGAGCTGTTCAAGATCTATCCCGAAGCCTCGCTCTGCCGGAACTGCAACGCCTGCACCGAGGCCTGTCCGCAGGGGATCGACGTGCGGGACGGCGTCTGGAAGGCGGTCTTCGGCGATTTTCAGAAGGTCTCGGAGATGTTCATGGACTGCGTGATGTGCGGCCAGTGCATTCCGGTCTGCATCGCCGACATCGCCCCGAACCATGTCGCGCTTTACGCCAGCCGCGCGCACGGGGCCCGTCTGACGGCGCCGCCGCAGAATCTCACCCGCCGGGTTGACGAGATCCGGTCCGGCAAATACACGGATGAATGGAAAAAGATCCTCTCTATGAGCGAAGAGGAATTAAAAGCCGCCGGGCAACCGTCTAAATAGGAAAGCTCGCCTATGGACGTCATCGCCGAATCAAAAAGCAAGGTCATCCACGAACGCGACGAACGTCGCAAGCAGACCGTTCCGATCCAGTCGCCGGAGGAACGGGACCGGCTGGTCCGCGCATTCCATCCCGATTATAAAAAAGAAGAGTATCACAAAATCCAGACCGGTCCCAACGCGGGCGAACGAACCGTGCGGGAGGTGGCCGAGCTTCTGGAATCGGACAGTCCCGTTCCGGCAGATCTCGATCTTACGCCGCAGTACCGTGTGGATGTGCTGGTGGTCGGCGGGGGCGGGGCGGGGGCGACGGCCGCGCTGACGGCCAAGGCGCTTGGAGCGGACGTTCTGCTCGTGACCAAGCTGCGAATGGGCGATTCCAATACGGTCATGGCCCAGGGCGGGATGCAGGTCGCGATCACCGAGGATGATTCGCCCGTGACCCATTTCTTCGACACGCTTCGAGGCGGACATCTCAAGAACGATCCAAAGCTTCTCAAGGTCCTGGTGGAAGAGGGCCCGAAGGCCGCGCAGTGGCTGATCGGGCTCGGGGTTCTGTTCGACCGGGACGAGAGCGGAAACCTCAAGACGAAGAAAGGCGGCGGTAGCACAAAGCCGCGGCTTCTCACCTGCAGCGATTATACCGGCCTTGAGATCATGCGTGTGCTTAAGGACGAGGTCTTAAACCAACGGATCCCGATCCTGGAGTTCTCACCCGTGGTGGAGCTGCTGACCGATCCGGACGGGCGATGCTCCGGCGCGGTGCTCAAAAATATGGACAACGACCAGTTCATCGTGGTCGAAGCCAAGTCGGTCATCCTGGCGACGGGCGGCTCCGGACGGCTTCATATCGAGGGTTTTCCCACGAGCAATCACTATGGCGCGACCGGCGACGCGCTGGTTCTGGCCTATCGCACCGGCGCGAAGCTGGCCCATGCCGACACCTTTCAGTACCATCCCACCGGGGCCGTTTTTCCGGAACAGCTGGCCGGCGCGCTCGTGACCGAAGGCATCCGCTCCGACGGCGGACATCTCGTCAACCGGAACGGCAAGCGGTTCGTTAACGAACTCGATACACGCGACGTCGTGGCCGCGTCGATCATACGTGAATGCGCCGAGGGCCGGGGTGTGAAGACGCCGGCCGGACGGGTCGGGGTCTGGCTCGACATTCCGATGATCGATCTACTATTGGGCGAGGGAAACATCACAAAGCGCTTCCCGGCGATGGTCCGGCAGTTTGAGCGGTACGGGATTGATATTCGAAAAGAGCCGGTGCTGATCTATCCTACGCTTCATTACCAGAACGGCGGCGTGGCGATTGATACGGACGGGCAGTCCCAGACCCAGGGGCTGTTCGTCGCCGGAGAAGCATCCGGCGGGCTGCACGGCCGGAACCGCTTGATGGGAAATTCGCTTCTGGATTTAATCGTTTTCGGAAAGCGGGCGGGCGCCGCGGCCGCCCAGCGTGCGAAATCGGTTCCAGCCGGAAAGCTGACGCTGTCCCATGTGACCCGGTTCCAGAAGGAACTGGAGAAGAACGGAATCAAGCCGAAACGGATCGCACCGATCATCCTTCCCGATTACGTCCGCCGCGCCGAAATCATGCCCGCCGCGGCGGCGAAACAATAACCCTCCCAGAGGGAGATCTGATTTGGCCAAGAAAATCGTAAAACTCTGGTATGACCCGGAAGACGATTACCTCGAGGTGATTTTTGATCAGAAAGAAGGGTATTTTCGTGAGACGGAGAATGATCAGGTGATGGAAAAAGTAGATCAGGCCGGGAACGTTCTGGGTTTTTCCGTGCTCAGGGTCAGCAAGTTGAGCAAGAAGCCTCTTGAAGTCGCGCTGACATAAGGGTATCATCCTCCCATCATTCCTCCGGCGCGGGCCGTTCCTGCCGTCTTTAATTTTTTCACGCGGTCACATCCGCCGGATGGAGAAAAGGAACCCCGTGATCTGCGCTGGTTCGTACATCTCTTATAACGCATGCCAAGAAATAAAGCAGTCCCATTTTTTGAGATAATGGTGGACGATTGAAAGAAGTTATAGTTTATACCTTGTTGATTTTTGGTGCGCCTATAGCGGTAGGCGGTTTAATAAGTCTACTGTTTTATTTTGTTCTGGAGCTTATCGTTGGCGAATCGTGGAAGAAATTACCACAATCAATGATGGAGATTATTGACGGAATATTTTATGCGGCGATGGCCGTCATAATGTTTAAGGTTTTCAGTGTAAATCTATCTTTTGCTGTTCCTGTTATCTTGGCATTAGTATGTGCTATATGGCTTGGTGTAAGAAGGGAATATACCGTGATACCTTGGCAAATTTTGGGAATTATAATCTCTTGGGCGTTGTATTTAGCTATGACTGCATCAGATTTCTAAGATTGGAACTTCAAGATAAACAATAGGGCCTTCGAGTTGGTAAAGAATGCGCGCGGATATGGGGGATGGAAGCCGATACGGCTTGCAAACGCTCTTTCGACGCTGTATCCTAAGAGCAGCTATGAAGGATGTCCGGGAGGTTTCGGATGGACAAGCAGGATCGGGATTTGATTTTGGAATTGAAGCAGCGTCTGCCGGCCGATGCGACGGCCCATGTCCGAAAGGTGATTGCTTTCGGCTCCCGCGCGCGAGGGCAGGGGCGAGAGGATTCCGATCTGGACCTTGTGATCCTGGTGGATCGGAAGACGCCCGAGCTGGAGGGCCGGATTGAGGATGTCGCGTACCGGGTGATGTGGGACCACGATTTCAGGCCGATTCTTTCGGTCAAGGTCTTTACGGAAGACGCGTATCGCAAAGCCCTGGCGGAAGGCTTTTCATTCTATCGGAGCGTAGAACGTGAGGGAGTCGCCCTGTGAGCAAAGAAGTTCAGCGACTTCTTGAAAAAGCGGATCATGCACTGGAAGTCGCGGAATCACTCATCAAGCAGGGTTTTGCTTCGGACGCCTCCAGCAAGATCTATTACGCCATGTTCTACGCGGCTCAGGCCCTTCTGAGATCCGAGGACATCGAGGTCGGAAAACACTCGGCTGTTGAAGCGTCCTTGGGGTTTCATTTTGCAAAAACCGGAAAGATGGATCCAAAATACCATCGGATGCTGATCAATGCACGGAAGATCCGGGAGATCGTGGACTACGACATTCAGGATGAAGTCGTTGAACCGGTGCAGACTTTAAAGTTGGAAGACGGAAAAGAATTTGTTGCCGCGATGAAAATAATCATCACTGGTAAGTGAAAGCCTGCGCGCGGGGAGGGGGAGGGGCTGGAGAATGGAATATTGGATCAGTAGAACAGTAAAGGAAGGGGAAGCCGGGTGGGTGATATTGAACGGCTTGCGCCGCTTTACAATTTATGGTAAAGTAAAGCATCATTCTATGGGGTGCAACGGGAGGGAGCCATGGCTTATTTGAAGCTGTCTTCGAAAAATCAGATCGTTCTTCCGAAGGAGGCGCGGGCGGCGATGAAGGTCCGGGGAGGCGATTCGCTCCTGGTGGTCGTCAAAGGCGACATCACGATCTTGATGCCGAAACCCAGGAAGTATGCCGACACGCTTGCGGGCTCGGGGAAGGGCCTCTATCCAAAAAATTATTTGAAACGGGAACGCCGGTCGTGGTGAGCGTTCCAGTCCTGGAGAAATTTTTGGGCCGGCATCGGCGCATCGGACTGGATTCAAACCTCCTGATCTATTTCATTGAAGCGCACGTTTCCTACGGAGCCCTCGCCCAAAGAGTATTTGAATCGATTGAAGCGGGGCGAAACGCCGCGGTTTGTTCCACGCTCTCGCTTCTGGAGGTTCTCGTCCAGCCTTATCGAACCCAAAACGATCCAATCGTCAATCGGTTCTACGGTCTTTTGACTACGTATCCTCATATCCATTGGGTCGACGTTTCGATCGAGGTGGCCGATTTAGGGGCCCGATTGCGGGCGGAGTACGAGTTGAAAACGCCCGATGCGGTTTTGCTGGCTACCGCGCTTCATTCCCGCGCGACGGGATTTATCGGGAATGACTCGAAATTGAAACGGGTCAAAGAGCTGGAGGTGCTGGTGTTATCGTGAGTAGGCCGCGGGGGATAGAACAACGGAGCAATAAAGCCGCCGACGATTACTGATCGAATCAAAAGCTCACGCATGAAGATGTTCAGGCCGCGATCGGGTATACAGCGGACACATTGGCCCACGAAGAGATCGCCTCGGCCGTAGTTAAATCCTAAATCATTCAGACCCAACCAGCCAGCCTGCTTGACCCAAGGTGTCGATTTGACAGAACGACTTGGACTTGGTAACGTAAGGGCATGTTTTATCTTGATGTCTTCCGCGCGTTTGATCAACGGAAAATTCGATATGCGGTTGTCGGCGCGCTTGCGATAAATCTGCACGGCGCGCCGCGTATGACGGCCGATCTCGACATCGTGGCCGATCTGAACCGGGGCAATCTTTCCCGTTTGTTGGAAACCCTTGCGGAATTGGGTTATCGACCGCGACTTCCGGTGGATGCCAAGAATCTGCTCTCGCCCGAGGTGAGGGAAGACTGGAAAAAGACGAAGGGCTTGGTGGCCTTCACCTTTATTCATCCTAAGATCCAATATCAGGAAGTCGATCTTCTTTTGGAAAGCCCGATTCCATTCGAGGAGGCTGATCGGAATAAAACGGTATTGACTGTTGAGTCTGTGAGGGTTCCTGTCATCTCGATCGATCACCTGATCGCCATGAAGCGCGCGGCCGGACGGCAGCAGGACTTGGATGATATCGAAACTCTGGAGCGCATCAAGCAGTTTCGAAAGAGAGGCCAGGAAGATGACAGATGAAACACGGCCGCCTTCAAACGGCTACCATTATCATCTTACCGATGAGGCCATCTTAAAATATATGCAGTGGTCCATTGCGACCCGCCTGACGTGGTTGGAAGAGGCAAACCGATTTCTTTTTGCTGCGTTGTCTGCGGATGCCCGACAGGTTCGGGATGCTTTTCGTCGGGGCGGTCTCTGAATCATGGATCGGCATAATCCTAATAACTCCGCCAGTTCATAATGTTGCGTTGGCGATAGATCAATTCGACATCCACCTTGGTCCGTATTCCGGCCTCTCGCAATAACCCGGCCAGGGCGCGCAGGGGAAGACCGACTGCGGAAAGATAGTCGCCTTTGAGCGATTCGATCAGCTTCCGTCCTTCTCCTTGAAGCAAGTAGGCGCCGGCTTTGTCCAGTGGCTCGCCGGTCGCGGCATATTGTACGAGAATCTCCCTGGAAGCCGGAAGCATCCGCACTTTCGTCTTTTCGACTGCAATAGATTCCTTTCCACCTCTGACGACCGCCGCGACGGCCGTAACGACCGTATGAGTCCGGCCGACCAGAAGGGATAAAATCCGTACGGCGTCGTCCTGATCAACCGGTTTACCGATCGATTTGCCATCCAGGTCAATCACCGTATCGGACCCGATCACGATCGCGTCCAAATAGAGGCGATTCACCGCGCGGGTTTTTTCAATCGCCCAGTAAACCGCTTCATCCGCGGGGAACCGGCCGGGCCGGAATATTTCCTCCAGGCCGGGCGATACAAGCTCGAAGGGGAGGCCGAGCAGCGACAAGATTTCTTTCCGGCGCGGGGAGGTTGATGCGAGGATCAGGCGCATACGACACCCACAGTCGTGGGTGCAGGGATGGCCACGAAGGTGGCCGCGGGTTGGAGGATCGCCTCCAATTCCCGGAGCGTATCGACCCGGACGAGGCGTTGACGCAGCTCGGACGCGTTTTCAAAACCGCGGCAGTAAGCGGAAAGGAATTTACGTGCGACTCGAAACGAAACTTCTCCGCGAATTCGGTCGAACAGCCCGGCATGCTCCAATGCCACGGCCAATTTCTCGCTGTGCGAAACCGATGGAGTCATCGGGGCCTCTCCGGTCTGAACGGCGGTTCGTATCGAATCACAGGCGGTAAAGATCCAGGGATTTCCCATCGCGGCACGGCCGACCAAAACACCGTGGACGCCGGTCTCGCGAATCCGGCGGACGGCCGTCGCGGTGGATCGTATATCGCCGTTGCCCAGGATCAGCGTGCGGGAACCCCGAACGATCTCGGCCGCGCGCGCGATCGCCTCCCAGTCGGCCTCGACGGCATAATTCTGGGTCAGCGTTCGACCGTGGAGCGTAATCGCGGCCGGAGATTCTGAAAGAAGGGAGGGAATCCAGTCGTCAATGACGATCCGGCCATATCCCAGGCGCGTCTTGACCGAGACGGGGATCGTTTGTCGTGGGGCGTTCACGACCGGATCAACGGCGCTTCCGAACCAGAGGGCTTTCGCGCGCCGGACGTCCTCCGGAACGGTGGCCGGAAGGCCGATCCGGTCGATCGCCTGACCGGCGGCCCAGTCCCGTATTCCCTGCTGTGCCCGCCGGAGAATCTCTCTCGCGCGCTCGGGCGTGCGTATCAATCCGGCTCCGGCCCCGGCGCGTGCGATGGTTTTTGACGGGCAGCCCATGTTGATGTCGATCCCGTCAAAGCCCAACTCGCAGATGAGATGCGCGGTGCGATAAAAGGCCTCGGGGTCCGTCCCGAAAACCTGCGCGATCACCGGCCGCTCGATTTCGCTGTAACGGAGCTCGGCCAGATCCGGATCATAGCCCGATACGATCCGGTCGATCGATACAAATTCCGTGAAACTGAGATCGGGGCCTCCATGCCGGGCCGTGATGGCGCGAAACGCGGCATCTGTCACGCCGTCCATCGGGGCGAGGCCGACGATCGGCCGGGAGAGATTATTCCAAAAGGAGTTTTCGTCCATGAAACGTCCGTTTCCTCGTGACAGGTTGTGTTTGAGCGGATCATCATACCATCGGATGCTTCCGGAGTCAAAACTGCCGGCTCCATCCGCTTCCTTTGTTCGCTTGCCTTCTCGGTAAAATTCCGGTATCGTAAGATCCGTTCGGATAATGAATCCCGATTTAAGGGGTTTCTTTAAACAACACTCCTTCTATGATAACGTCGTGGTGAACGTGGATGAGTGTCAGGCTGCATCCGCACGCGGTCGAACGGCTGAATGAAAGAGGGGCGACCGAAGCGGAAGTCATTACTGCCGTAGAAACGGGCGAAACCTTCCCGGCCAAGTATGGGAGAACGGGTTTCAGAAGAAATTTCCCTTTCGGCAAAATCTGGAGGGGAAAGGTTTATGCAACCAAGCAGGTGGAAGTATACGCGGTAAGAGAAGGAAAAGACTGGCTGGCGATTACATTTATCGCCCGATTCTTTTAGGAGGGCCATCATGAAGTTGACCTATGATCCAAAACACAACATTGCTTATCTTCGCCTGCAAGAGAAAACGGCCCAGGTGGAGACGGTCCATGTAAGTGAATCACTGAATGTCGACCTGGCTCCGGATGGGACGGTGTACGGCATCGAGCTGCTGGACGCCAACGAACAATTGCGCGGTCGGGAAGCCGGCAAATTGATTGTGGAGAATGTTGCGACCGGTACGAGCGCGGAAGTTGACTTGATGAAGAAATAGCCGCTCCGCCCTTCGAACTCCCTCTACGAGAACATTGACCTCTCCCGCTTAAACCGGTATAATCCCATCCATTATTCTTCCGGCGCGGGCCGACTTCGGCGAGCCCTCGACGAACTCGGTCGAGTCGCTCAGTCGAGCCATTCCTGCCGTTTTTGATTTTTTCAGACGGTCACATCCGCCGGATGGAGAAAAGGAAACCCGTGATCCGCCCTGGTTCTTACATCTCTCACAAAGTTGTTACCCTAAACCCGTCCCATTACCCATGTCTTCAGATGAATGGATTCATCGACAAGAAAGACACGAGGAAGACAAATAACAAAAGATAGGGAGAATTATATGTTGCGCAAATACTTTGTTTTACTTACCATATTTTTCTCATCTCTTGTGCGAGTCTGCCATCCTCAAGGAACGAACATAAATTGATTCGGAAAGACGGTCAAGTAGTATATTGTTACGAACCACCACCCGACGTTCTTACTGCCTCGGTCCAGGAAAAAGTAGAAGCATCTATTCCAAAGATTAAGGAAGCGTTAAAAGCAGGTGGAGAAATTCAACAGACTTACCAGAGAATCCGGGCTGAGGTACCAGGTCTGCAAGAGTTTGAGGTGCTACACTTCCGTCTTTGCACAGATTACGGAAATGATGCGCTCGATAAAGATTCCTATGAGGCTTTTCTTAAAGTCCTTACACAGAGAAAATCCGAGCAATCCTCACAAGCGAATGAAAACAAAATGTCTGGAGTCCTTCAGCCCGCAAACGATCCCACACCTATAACCCGATGCAACATTCCATCTAATTTTTTTACAGTCTACATTGGTAAATCAGCGTTTTTTTCAGACCAATTCCCTCATACAGTTTTAAGAGTCGCCAGCGAGGACCTGATCTCATTCGGTAAGGAGGCAGATGCGATCTACTTAACCGCAAAAATCTTTAGCGCAGACCACAGAATAGTGGCAACAATCGACAAGAACAAATTTGATATAAACCCAAATAATTACTTTCGGATAGAACGACCAGACAGCCATACCCTGATTGTATATGATCAACAAGCGAGACAAGTTCTAAACGTCCGTTATCTCAATTCTTCTTCAATTAAACTCATAGGAACTTTCCATTTCCCTAATTACGAACCCATAATTATCGGGGAGGATAAAGTGATGATCGGCACTAATTCATTCATCATAGGGTGCTCCAGAAGTAATGTTGATATCGTTATTGACTAATAAGTGAAGGGTCAAATCTTTTGTTGTTTGTTGAAACACTCGGGTGAAAGGATGGACAATGGAAAAGTGGAACAGCAGAGCCGTCAAACACTGCGCGCGGGGATCATCTACTGGCTCATCAGCTCGACCGCAGTGAGATCCGATTCATCCTCGATTTCCCCGAGGCAGCTTAAGCAGGTGAAGGGGAATTCGGCGGGAAGTTCCGGCATGATGGCGTCCGGCCGCTCTACCGCGGGCTCACCGCAGTCCTTGTGGATATAAAGCATCATAACGGGTTCCTCCTGCTTATTTTGTGGATGAACCTATTATGAACCGCGCCGTGGGCTTAAGCAAGGATGGAATGGATCGTGCAAAATCCGTCCATAAATCCCAGTTGCTTTCACGCCTTATCCTCTGATAAAATGCCTCTCCGTTAGCTCAATCAATCAGGATATCATCCAATGAACATCCACGAATTCCAGGCCAAGCAGCTCTTTACTCAGTTTAATATCCCCGTGCCACGCGGGAAGGCCGTCGCCACAGTCGAGGAGACGAAAGCTTGGGCCGACCAGCTTCAATCCTCCGTCTATGTGGTAAAGGCCCAGATTCATGCCGGCGGACGGGGGAAGGCCGGCGGCGTCAAGCTGACCAAGGAGCGCGCGCAGGTCGAAACGCTGGCGAAGGAGCTTCTGGGAAAGGTCCTCGTTACCCATCAGACCGGCCCGGAAGGACGCAAGTTGAAGCGTCTTTTGATTGAAGAGGGCGCGGATATCGCGAGCGAACTGTACGTGAGCCTCCTCGTAGACCGGTTTTCGGGCTGGCCCGTCTTCATCGCGAGCCGTGCGGGCGGCATGGAGATTGAAGAAGTCGCGGCCCATTCGCCCGAGAAAATTCTCAAAGCCCTGATCGATCCGTCCGCCGGCTATCAGGCCTTTCACGGACGGATGCTGGCCTATCGCCTGGGGCTCGCAAAAGAGATCATCGGCCTCTTCGTCCTTATGTTGGGAAACCTCTATCGTCTCTTCATGGAAAAGGGCGCTTCCGTGGTCGAAATCAATCCGCTCGTTGTCACCCGAGATCAAAAGTTGATCGCATTGGACGCCAAGGTGACCTTTGACGATAATTCGCTTTACCGGAATGACGACATCAAGGCGCTCCGCGATCTTGACGAGGAAGACCCTCTCGAGATTCAGGCTTCGCAATACGGTCTGAACTACGTCAAACTCGATGGGGCCATCGGCTGCATGGTGAACGGGGCCGGCCTGGCGATGGCCACCATGGACACGATCAAGCTCGCCGGTTCCTTCCCGGCCAACTTCCTCGATGTGGGGGGCGGCGCCTCGAAGGAAACCGTGAAGCAGGCCTTCACGATTCTGATGTCGGACCGGAATGTCAAGGGAGTCTTCATCAATATCTTCGGCGGGATCGTCCGATGCGAGCGGATCGCTGGCGGCGTAATGGATGCCGCAAAAGAGGTCGCCATCAAGGTTCCGCTGGTTGTGCGGCTGGAAGGGACGAACGCCGAGGAGGCGCGGCAGATGCTCGCCGAATCCGGACTGAACCTTATCGTGGCGCGGACGATGTGGGAGGGGGCCCAGAAGATCGTCAGCCTCATTCAATCCTGATGTCAACCCGCCGACAACCGCGCCGACCGATCGTCGTTATCCTGAGCAGCCTTTTACTTTTCTGGGGCTGCGCCCAAAAAAGTCCGCCCATGCCGGACTACAAGGTCATGGCGAGTTTCAACACGGGTCCGGGCAATGTGGTTCGCGCGCTGAAGTCGGACGGCGCTTTTTTATGGGTCGGAACGTCTACCGGAATCATCAAGGTCAATCGCGTCAACGGCGGGCTCGTCCGGACCTATACCAAAAACGACGGTTTGACGAGCAACTACGTCTTCACGATTAATAAGGATGCAAAAGGAGGATTGTGGTTTGGAACGGATGCCGGCGGTCTGCTCCGTTTTGACGGAGCCGCCTGGACGGCTTTCGGCAAACAGGACGGGCTGTCCGATTTATGGGTGTACGACATTGATTTTCATCCCGACGGCGGCATGTGGATCGCGACGTGGGACGGCGTGACCCGATACGATCCGTCCGCTCCCGAAGGATCCCGATTCGCGACGTACAACACCAAAGACGGACTCGTGAATAAATGGGTCTACGGTCTGGCGGTGGATCGCGACCGGTCGCTTTGGTTCGGCACCGAGGAGGGCGTGAATCGGTTTGATCCTGCGGCTCCGGCCGGAAAACAGTGGGCCGCCTATACCCATAAGGACGGTCTGGGGGCTCCCAACGAATTGGCCCTCGCCCGAAAAAAGACGTCGGGAGAAGCGTATGAGGCCCTGCAGGAGAATCCCGGTGTAGAATTAGCGCCGGGGCGGAGTTACGCCGGCCACTTCCATGACCTGAGTGTTTTGGATGATAAAGGAAAAGAGACCTACAACGAAAATTATATTTTCACGATCATGATCGATGCCCGCGGCGATAAATGGTTCGGCACCTGGGGCGGCGGCGTCAGCCGCTTCGACGGGAAGCGCTGGACGAACTACACCACCCAACAGGGATTATCCGGGAATGTCGTCTATGCCTTGGAACGCGATCCGTCAGGGCTGATCTGGGTCGGAACCAATCACGGCGTGTCGAGCTTTAATGGAACGGCCTGGAAGAGCTATACAAAGGCGGACGGTCTGATCGGCGACGATGTTTATGCCGTCACGGTCGATTCCGAACGGAATGTCTGGGTCGGACAGCGGGGCGGCGTCGTTCAGATGGGGATTAAGCAGGCAGAGAAAACGAAAAAGGGATAGGCATGAGCATCCTCGTCAACAAAAATACCAAAGTCGTCGTCCAGGGAATCACGGGCAAGGAAGGATCGTTCCATGCCGCGGCCTGCCGCGAGTACGGGACGAAGATCGTCGGCGGTGTGACTCCCGGAAAAGGGGGAACCGCGTTTGAAGGGGTTCCGGTCTTCAACACGGTATCGGAGGCCGTGGAGGCCGTGAAGCCCGATGTCTCGATGATCTTTGTGCCGCCGGCGTTTGCAGCCGACGCGATCATGGAGGCGGCCGATGCCGGAATCGGCCTGATCGTCTGCATCACCGAGGGAATCCCGTTGGCCGATATGATCCGCGCAAAACGGTTCATCGCCGGAAAAACGGCCTCAGACAACGGGAAACGCACGATCCGTCTGATCGGTCCCAACTGTCCCGGGATCATTACCCCGGAGGAATGCAAGATCGGGATCATGCCGGGCTTCATCCATAAAAAAGGTTCGGTGGGGGTCGTCTCCCGCAGCGGCACGCTGACCTATGAAGCGGTCTGGCAGTTGACCGAGCTCAGTCTTGGGCAGTCCACCTGCATCGGGATCGGCGGCGACCCGGTAAACGGGACGAATTTCACGGACGTTCTTGAACTGTTTCAGAAAGACAGGAACACCGAGGCGATCGTGATGATCGGCGAGATCGGGGGGGATGCCGAGGAACGCGCAGCCGATTATATCAAGTCCCATGTCACGAAACCGGTCGTCGGTTTCATCGCCGGGGTAACGGCTCCGCCCGGCCGGCGGATGGGCCATGCCGGCGCGATCATCTCGGGCGGCAAGGGAACGGCGGCACAGAAAATCGCAACGCTTGAAGAGGCCGGTGTGAAAGTCGTCCGAAACCCGGCCGTGATCGGCGAAGCCGTCAAGAGCGTACTGAAAAAAGAGAAGATTCGCAAACCCAGGAAACGCTGAGCCCAACGAAAACCGAGCAGATCCATCCATGACCGGATGACGGGGAAGGCCATGAATCTAAGAAATCGGAAGGTCTTTTGGGTTCTTATAGGACTGGTTTTGTTCAGCCGAACGGCTTGGGCCAATCCCGCGCCGCTCGTGACGGGAAAGGGGAAGCTAAGCGTCTATCTCCAGGCGGAGTTGTTCAGCCGGGACATGAAGGTAGATGCCGGCAAGGACCGTCTCAGGGTGGCGCGGCAGGAGGTTCAGTTGACGTACGGTTTGCTGGAGCCGCTTGAAATTTTTGTGAAGGCCGGCCTTGGAAAGGTCGCATTGGAAAAGGCCGATTTAAGCAGCCAAACGCGATCGGTCCTGGGAATGGGCTTTCGAGGAACCCGGCCGCTTTCGGGCGGCTATTTTGCAGGTTTATCCGCGCAATACCGATTCGGAAAGGCCTCCCGGTTTGAGCGGAATAATGTCGTTTTCGCAATGGAGGATCAATGGGCGGAAGAGGAGGTCGGCTTTTTTGTGGGTTCGAAGGATCTGATTTCGGCTCCGGAGCCGGATTTCCGGTTTTATACGGGGTTGAGATTCTCCGGTCGAACGGATAAACTCAGACCGGCGGGCGGGGTTTCCAGCACGGCAAAACAGGACGGTTCCATCGGCGGAATGATCGGGATGGATTATTCGGAATCCAAGATATTTCATTTCGGCATCGAGCTGGGCGCCGGAGACCGGAGCAATATCCTGATTCGTTTCGGACTGGTGTTTTAAGATTTATTTTCTATTGACCAAGCATTGAGGGCTGTATTATCCTAATCAGAACCCAACCTATGGCCCCGTATGGCCGATTCGGATACGGGGCTTTTTAACACTTTGAAAGGAGGAACGATCATGGCTGTGCGCAGATCGGAAGCGGAATGGCAGGGCGCGTTAAAGGACGGCAAGGGAATCATGAAGCTCGGAAGCGGCGCGTTTCACGGGGCGTACTCATTTTCATCGCGTTTCGAGGAGGGGACAGGCACCAACCCCGAAGAGCTCATTGGAGCCGCACACGCGGGCTGTTTCTCGATGGCCTTTGCCAATATTCTGGCCAAAGCAGGTTTTAAACCGAAACGCATCCACACGGTGGCCAAGGTTCATCTTGAAAAAGTGGGTGAGGGCTTCAAGATCACCCATATTGATTTGAGCACCGAGGGGGACGTGGCAGGGATCGACAAGACCACCTTTCTCCAGCATGCAGAACAGGCTAAAAAGGGATGCCCGGTGTCGCAAGCGCTCGGCGCCGTGGAGATCCGGATGGATGCCAAATTAGCGGGATAAAATTCATCGGAGCCGGATGAGGCGATTCAAAAATGGCTTCTTTAGGATGAGTTCCGCGCGTCCGTTACGGATCATCGGCATCGGGGCGTTCTTTCTGGTCTGGATCGCGGTCGGGGCTTTCGACCGGATTCCCGGGCCTTCGCCCATCCCGGGGCTGCTGGAACTCAAATTCACGGTCGAGACGAACGGACAGCGCCAGAACGGGACAATTTATCTGTCCGGGACGAAGATCATCCTGGGCCAGATCTTTGACTTAAGCACGCAACAGAATCTGACGGCGCTTCGGGCCGGACCGCCGGAGCCGATTCATTACGACATCAAGGCCCTGGATCTCAACGACCGGGTTCCTCGCGGGAAGCCCGGCGGCAAGCTGGTCATCGTGGAGTTTTCCGATTTCCAATGCCCTTATTGCAAGCAGTCGAGCGGACCGATTTCGGAGTTAATAAAAAAGTATCCCCAGGACGTGGCGGTTTACTACAAACATTTCCCGATCGCCGAGATCCATCCGCTCGCTTACAAAATGGCCCTTGCGGCCGAATGCGCCCGTTCTCAGAAGGCCTCGGCCTTCTGGTTTTTTCACGATGGTTTTTTTTCGGATCCCCCCGTCAAAAGCGACTCGCAGCTTCGGGAGCAGGTCGAGCGGTGGTCCGATCAGCAGGGGCTCGAAACAAAAAAGTTGATGACCTGTTATGATAAAGGAGAGCAGGCCTCGCGGATCGAGAGCGATATGGCCGATGCGCGCAAGATCGGGGTAACGGCCACGCCGACCTTTCTGCTCAACGGAGAATTTGTGGCCGGGGCGCAGCCGCTCGAAACCTTTGAACGTTACTTAAAATCAAAATAACGGGAAACGTTTAAAACAGGAGGCCGGCATGGACGACCCGGCAAAAGAGCCCAGTCGACTGGAGAAGGTCAATCGGATCATACGCATTATCCTGATCGTCGGCACGGTGGGAATTCTGCTCGTGGCGCTGATTGCGATCATGAGACGGGGAACGGGTTATTAAGCCCGGTTAATCCCGTTCCGGTTCTGTCTGTCCGTGTTTGTGCTTGACCTTGTCCTCCTCAAACAGTTCGTTCATCTCGTCGTCCAACGTGCCCTCATCGCTCGGAAGAACCGGAAGAACGATATGAATCGGCTTCTTTTTTTCTTCCTTTTTCGGTTGATCTTGTTTTTCAGGCTGTTTCGGTTTTTTGCTCATTTCGGTTCCTCAGGCGGTTCTCTTTTTGATGAATTCGTAAGCGACGACCAGCCTTCTTAATCTCGGTTCGGCGCTGCGGTCTCCTCCGCGACGGTCCGGGTGCAGCTCTTTCACAAGCCGGCGGAACCTTGCCGTGATCGATTTCATGCTGGAGCCGGGCTCCATGCCCAGTTCCAGATAGGCTTCGGTCTCGTTGTTGATTTCATTTTGGTTTCCGGAGGCTTGGCCGCCGGTTGCTTGGCGAAAAAATTCAAAAAAGTTGAAACGATCGCGGCGGCGCGCCGGACGTTCGTACAATTGGCTGTCGATCTCCTCGAAATGATCTTCGAGGAAGTTCAGCCGATCCGCAAGCTTTTTCAGCCCGTCCATGTCGGCCGCCCGATCGATCTCTTCCCTCACCTGCACAAGCACCTGCTCCATCTCTTCGAGGCGTTCTTGCTGCGTGAAGTAGGTGTCCATGCGTTCATGAAAAACGCGCTCGAAGGCCTCGGAAGAACTTTTCTCGACGCGGCCCTGAAGCTCGCCGACCCGGTCGCGGAGCTTTTTCCGAAGCTCCATCGCTTTGGCATGGTGATTGTCTTTGACCATGAGCATCCTACGGATAAGGTTTATTATACTAAAACCGTCCCCGTAGTTGAACCGAAATCTTTCCCCATCGTCCTTGACATTTCACGACCATCTTGATACGGTGGCCCATATTGTTCTGATCGATGTGAGGGGGTTTGTGATCCGATCCAAACCGGCCCGGATTCTTGCCTTTCTCTCGGTTATGGGCCTCGTCGTTATCGCACAAGGGCCGGCGGGCATGGCTCAGTCCGACGATGAAGCCTACGAGCACAACCGTCAGGGGATGATCGCGATGTCCGAGGCCGGATTTGAAGAGGCGATCATGGAGTTTCAGATCGCGGCGGCCCTGGCCAAGGACTATCAAATCACGGGCCGGCCTTTGATCTACACCCCTGTTTTTATGACGGCCTGGGCCAACGAAAAAATCGGCCGCATCAGCGAGGCCTGTCGGAGGTATGAGCAGTTTCTGAAGATTGCCCCGCCGGAGGTGATGGAGCCGACCAAGGCCGACCATGCCCAAACATACATCCGGCAATATTGTCATTAGGGAAATAAAATGAAAGCGGTTGTTTTTTGGGTCATCATGTTCGTTGTGTTGGCGTCGTTCATCTATTTGACCATGAATACGAATCCACAACGGTCCATGTACCGGCACCCCGTCGAATCGGAATCGGCGCCTTCGGTATCCTCGAACGCGGGCGAAAAAACCTGGAAAAAGGTTTATGCGGAATTGTACGGCCCCAAAGGACTTGAAAAAACATGGGAGGTCGCGACGCCGAAAGGCTATTTTAATGAGGCCGACCGGGAGCAGTTCATGCGCGACATTCCGGAAAAAAAGCAGTTCGGGAATGCGCAGGTGACGGTCAAAGAGGATGGGGGGGATCTCGTCTTCGGCATCTATTATAAAGGCGCAAAACCTTGAGCGGTAAAACAAGACCGGCCGTTGTCCTGTCAACCGTTATCATCGCGAGCTTCCTGTGGGTCGGAAGAGGAGAAACCATGGCCTTTGAAATTACGACCTCCGCGTTTTCCCAGAGTAAGCCCATTCCAAAGAAATATACCTGCGACGGACCGGATGTTTCGATTCCGCTCACCTGGACCGATCCGCCGAACGGGACGAAAAGTTTCGCAATGATCGCCGATGACCCGGACGCTCCGATGGGCACCTGGGTTCATTGGGTGCTGTACGACCTTCCGGCCGAAGCCCGCCGGTTGCCGGAGGGTGTTCCCAAACAGGAGACGCTCCCCGATGGATCCCGACAGGGACTCAATGACTTCGGCCGGATCGGTTTCGGCGGCCCGTGCCCGCCGCCCGGGAAACCCCACCGTTATTTCTTCAAACTGTACGCCCTCGACAAAAAACTGAGCCTTCCGCCCCGCGCGACCAAGCCGCAACTCCTATCCGCCATCAAGGACCACGTGCTAAGTGAAACACAGATCATGGGGACATACAAACGCTGAGACGGCCGTTTTCATCCGGGTGGACGACTGGAATGGAATGGGTCTTTTTATTTCATCGGAACACGGCCTTCGTCCATATCGATCAGATCAAAAACATTCAGCGTGGCCGGATCGACTTTAGCGGCGACTTCTTTGTAAACCGCTCTTCGCCACTGTGCCCACTCCATGTTCGGTCGATAAACCTCGATTTCCGCAATCCATTGCTGTTTTTCAGTCTTGGTGTGCGGCTTCGCATGGCGTTCCACCCAAACCAGAACTTCCTCATCCGTCTTCACGGCTAAAATCGCGCGTCGCAATTCCTCTGCATCTAGTCCGGTGAAGGTGAGAAGACGTCCATCCAGTGTCAATCCCGGTTTAAGGAGATTGCCCACGTATTCCGTCGGGAGTTTTCCTTCCGCATGCAACCGGACCTTGTCGATCAGCCGCGGAAGAAATACATAGCCGCCGAGAGTTTCGCGGGGAGAACGGAGGGGAAGGGACTGATTCATCTTAGGATACCTAATATATCGAATTTTATGTTTTACGTAGGGGCGACCCGGTGGGTCGCCCTGTTTGTTTGGTCATAGATAGGGCGAGGCACCGCCTCGCCCCTACGGGTGCCTAACGGATTATCACGCAGACAGCATCGTAATTAATTTCGGAATCGTCTCGAACAGATCGCCCACGATGGGGTGGATGATCGGGGCCGGACGGGTCTCGTTGAATTTCATCAACGGGGCCTCGGGATCTTTGTTGAAGGCGAAAATCACGGCGCGGTCGCCGATGTAGTCCATATGCTGCGGCGCGCCGGAAATTCCGAGCGCCAGGATCAGTTTCGGGTTCACTCGCACGCCGGTCTGGCCGATTTGATGATCGAGCGGAAGAAGTTTCAGATCCTGCGTTACCTTTCGGGTGGCCCCCAGATGGACCGTCAGACCCATTCGCTCAAGCGTCTCTTTAAGTTGAACCGTCAGGCTGAACCCTTCCTGATTCCGAACACCGTATCCGACATCAATAATCACCTCGGCCGAGGTCAAGTCATCCTGCGCAACCGGAGGCGTTGACTCGAACCAGTCGGGATGGACGGCCAGTATTTTATTGTCGGCTGTCGCGGCCGTGAAACGGGACGAAGGTCCGCCCGACTGGAAATCCGCGGTCGGGGAGACCGTCATGAACGCCATCGGTGTCTGGGACGGTGTCAGAGTGATGGAACGTCGTAATTTTCCGTGATAGGCCGACTTGTAAAGCAGAAGCCCTTCACGCCGGTCTATTTCGATCACGTCGGTGAAAAGCATGGATCGTTTTCCGTTGAGTCGGCCCGACTGATAGGAAAGGGCATCGGCCCAGCCTGGACCGCATACAATCCGAAGGTCGTGGGCAAGACCCGCAAATTTTTTGAGCCATTCCAGCCGTCCCGATTCGGTTAATGGACCGTCGGGAGTTGGGACACAAACCGCCCCGGTCAGTCCGCGGGCCCGTGCCAGACCCACAAGCTGGGGCCAGGTTTTCTCCGATCCCAGCACAACGGCATAACTTTCTTGATCCAGCGACCGACCCAAGAAACTTGCCGCGCCAACGAGGGCCGGAATCGCCTTGGGCTGAAGCGCTTCGATCACCGTCCAGACCGCCGGCCCGGCCGGAAGCGGCATCTCGATGATCTTTGATGAATAAGGTTCGGCCTTCATCGCGCGAGCTTCGGCCAGATAGGTTTTGAGATGATCGGCCACACCGGCCAGTTCACGGATCGTTTTGCTTTTTCTGACGACGGCTCGAGCGGGAACCCACCGATCGGAAACGATCTTCTCCCGAACCGACAGGCGTTCGATGCGGGCCAACTGCCCCTCGATCAATCGGTTCATCTCGACCGGAAGCGGCGCCGCGGTCCGCTCCCAGGCCAGAACGACCGGCTCTTTCGGCAGGAGTTGCAGGCTTGACCGACTTGGACCGGTTCCTACGGCGAGTTCAAGCCCGTCATTGACGACCTCGATTGAAGAAGTCCTCGCAAAAAAACGCGATACGGCCCCGGCCACGAACGGCCCGAGCGGTTCCCCGCCGTCTTCCGAAAATGAGCCGGTCAGGATCAGGTCGTACTTCCCGGATTTTTCAAGTTCGGAAATCGCCTCGACAAAAACCGGTCCGTCGGCCGTCACCGGGGCGTTGATCCGGTAGACGGCATCCGCGCCGCTGCCGAGCGCCCATCGAAGATGACGTTCCTTATCCTGTTCCCCGGGCATGACGAGATGAACCGTCACGTCTGAACGGCTGATCTCTTTTAATCGGACAGCCGAACGGACCGCGGCCTCATCCGTCGGGTTGAACCGCCAGACGATTTCCGAAAGCCGTCCTTCATGGAGTCGAGGGATCGGAGCGACCTCGGCCGTCAGGCGGAGAAGGCAGAGGATATTCAAAGGACGTTTCAGTCCGACAAAGGGCGGTGAATCGTCCGGAGCCTTCCTCCCGATCCGTTCCAGAGCCGCGTCCGCCGCAACCGCTTCCGATGCGTAGAGGCCCCTGACGGATCGCTCCGCATTTCGGTGATACCGTCGGTCAAGCGCCGAGAGGCGGTGTTCGCATCGCCGGACGGCTCTCTCACCCACGGCGAGGAGGGGATCGGTATAATCCGGCCCCAGCCGTTCGCGGTTTTCTTTGAGCCATCGGATCCGGTAGGTCAAACAATCCAGACGGAAGATTTCACCGGCCATATCGGCCAGCGGGAAGTAGGTCGGCTGAAGGATCGCGTCCATCCAGACCGTGTCGCCTAAAAGGTCCGAGGCCGTCTTCACATGGTCCCGAAGCCTTTCTTTCCAGAAGGCCAGACGCGACTCGGCATCCGAACCCTCCGGAATCGGGAGCGGCTTCCATTCCTTCACCATCGCGACGAGGTCTTTTAAGATCAGGAAACGTTGGACCTCGTTGGTTCCTTCGTAGATATTGAGAATCCGGGAATCCCGCCGGATCTTCTCGACGCGATACCGTTCGGTCGTCCCGGCCGGACCGTAGGCCTGCTCGACGAGGGCGGTGAGTTCGTGTAGGTCTTCCGAACAGGCGTACTTGGCGATTGCCGATTCCATTCGGACCGATTCGGTCGTCTGCCGGTCAAACAGGCCGATGAGGTGAAATGTCATCGAGTCGGATCCGAACAGAATGGCCGCCGCTTCGCAGAGACGATCATCCCGTTCTCGCGAAGCCGGAACCTGTTCGATCGCCTCGATCAAGAGTTTCCGCATCAACGTAATCGAGGCGACGGCCAGGCCGCAGCGGCCGACATTCAAGGTCTCAAGTGCATTCACCTGGCCGTGGCCTTCGTAGCCGATGATGCATTCCTTTGGGACGCGGACCTGGTCGATCGCGATCTCGTTGGTTGGGGAGCCGCGTTGCCCCATTTTCCGCTCATCGGCGCCGACCTTTAGGCCCTCGGCATGACGATCCACGATGAAACCCGTCACGCCCTCCGGGGATTGCGCATATAAGCAAAATTGCGTCGCCACATGCCCGTTTGTAATCCACATCTTTGCGCCGGTCAGTTCGTAATAGTCATAAACCGGTTTTCCTTCACGGTTACGGATTTGCGCGATATCATGAAAGCATCGCTTTTTATTTTCAAAGAGGTAATACCGCAGGCCCTCGTCCGTGTCATAATTGTATTCATCACAGCAGATCGGAACGACCTCGCCGGAAGAGAGTTCGTACGCCATGACAGGTGAACCCGGTCTGGCCTCGAACCGAATCCGGTCGGCGTCGATTAGATACCGCGCTGACTTGTCGTCGGGAGTTTTGCCTTCCGTTAAGCTGAAACGACAGCGTCCATCCTCAAGAGGAGTCAGCAGACGGCTCATCGGCCGGGCCGAGGTCTTCACGCCGCCGGTGTCGGAGCCGGCCGTCGGTTCGGTCAGCGCGAAGGCGCTGATTCCGCCATGCCCAAGTTTTTTTAAGAAAAATTGATGGGCCCGCTCGCGTCGCGGGAGCTCGGCCAGGGCCTCGCCGATCGTCGGGTTCAGGTGATCGAAAAGGGTCTGGGCCTCCTTCAGGCCTCGTGCGAAGCCGTCCAGATCCCGTCGTTGCCCGGCGATTCCGGCGGCGTAAAAAACCTTGAGGAAGTTGGCCGCAAGATATTTTACGACCCGGGTATGACGGATGCGCGAATCCACCAGAGACATCAAATCCGTGAAGTCCTTCTTGATTCGGCCGGGGTCCGGACGTTTCAATCCGGCGATCAAGGCGTTCAAGCGGCCGCCGATCTCGCCGAGCTGTCGTGGATCGTGGGCCAAGGGTTCGAGTTCCTCCGCCGCGAGCGGAAGCTCTTTATACAGACCCAACAGCATCGGCGTCGTCCCGATGCTTGTGCTGGCCATGATCACTAAAAGCAGACCCGCATCGCCGAAGCGACCGGCCGCGGCGGTCAGGATATAATATTCGGCCTTCCACCAATCACCGCCGTCTAATTCTTGAGGGATGATCGTCGAAAAGTAACCGTTTTCTTTAAAACCGTAGAGGACGCCCTTGGGAATGCCGTGAATCTTTTCGACGTAACGCTCGACATGCATCCCCTCAAAGCTTTTGGTCCAGAAATTTTTAATGAACCAGTCGCTGCAGTCTTCCCATCGTTTTCGAAGCGACGGGTCATGGATCTGAATCTCCGGGACAAAACGAGGCGCGGGATCAAAGGCCTCGGTCAAATACCGGCCGGACGAGTAGGGCGGCGCCGGACGATCGGACGAGGGATTGCAGATCTCCTCATAGCGCAGCGGAAGATCCACGCGTTCCCGATCCGGCCGCTCCGGAAAGACCGCTAACGGCGGTCGGGGAGCATCGCGGCGAAGGAGATCCATCACATCCGCCGACTGTTCTGCCAGGCCGATCAGCACGGTGCTTGCGGCCGCATCTCCTTCGACCGAGTATCCCGCTTCGAGTCGTTCCTGAATGTCGCACAAAACAAGACGCGATCCTAAAAGCAACGCGGCGGCTTCCCCGGCCTTAGCCGGATCGCTTGTGGAAGCAAGCGCTTCCCAACGCCTTGCATTTTCTTTCCACCGCGCGGCCGCATCCGCCATCGGCCCGTTTTGAACCCGCTTGAAGATCCGGGCTGTTGCGTCATCCAATGATTCAAGCGCGCCGGACGTTCCTTGAAGCCGATTCATCAGACGGCTCGCGACGCCGAATCCGGGCAAAAGGTATCGAAAAAGGGCGCTGTCACGATAGGCGCGGGATAGGAGGTCGTCCTCGGAATAGGCCATTCCGCCGAAGATCTGCCCGGCGTCGTATCCCATCTGTCCCGCCTCCGGACCGAAGGCCATAGCCGCAATCGTCGCATAAAGATCCGGCCGGGGTTCGGAGGAATCAAGAAGGACCGAGAGGAGGAGATGCCAGGCCTCGATCCGTGCGATCATGGCCTTCACAGCGCCGAGCTTTGCGATCCCGTCTCGGCCTTGCGTGTCCCGCATCTGATGGCCGAACTGGACGCGGCCTTCGGCATGCTCCTTGGCGCGACGCGTTAGATAATCGGCCGCTCCGAGAGCGATGGCGGCGTAGCCGGACGCCCGCTGCCGCGGCGCATCGCCGGTCGGCAAGGCCGGGCCGGGTACCATGACGCCGTTGAATTCCAGTCGGTGAAACCCGGCCGAACGAAACCCGATGGCCGGTGTGGAAATTGTTTTGAGCCCGGCCTGATCGAGAGGGATGATCCATGCTTGATCTTGCTTGGTCAGAAGCAACATGCGTGATAAAGCGAGGGGAACGAGTTCAAGCGCTCCGTCCATTTTTAGTCCCTGAGGCGTGACCATCATGGAAAGACCCTCGCCGTCCACGGCGCATAGATCGGGACGAAGGGGCTGATGGGTCTGTTTTAGAATCGCCGACGCTTCCATCTGTCGGCTCGCTAACAGTCCCAGTGCGGGGTTCACGGACGAAAGGGCTCGAATCAGTGGAAGCGGTCGTTCGGCCTGCTCCATGAACAGAAACAGTAGGCGTTCTCGGGCATCGTGGGGAATCGGGGCCTCTTCCCACGTCTTGACGATGCGGTCCGGAAACAGCGCCGAGATCCGGTCATGGAGCGGTGTCCGATACCGATCTTCCGAAATCGGCGGGAGGGACGTCGGGCTTGTTCGATGCCCCATGATCTCATTTAAATCCGTCAGAACCTCCTCGCGGATTCGGCGCGCGGCCGAGAGGGCATGGAATTCCTGGCCGATCGAAAGTTGGTGATCGAGATCCTTGCGGTCGTCCTCCAAAATCTGGAGCCATTCGGTCAGCGTCTCGGCCGGAATCTCAAGAGATGAAAAGATTTTACGAACCTCCCCGGTGGAGAGCCGGACGGCAAGATCTTCAATGCGCCGCAATGCCGTCACGCCGATCTTGCGCGGCCATTCACGCCGGGTTGCATCGGCCGAAGCCGGAAGATGGTCCACCGCGGTCTCGAACGCACGGACGGCCTGAAGTGCGGACGCGACCGATTCGGACAACGCATCAAGCGTTTCCTTGGGCAACGCTTCTCGAAGAATTGAAAGAGTTTGGGGCGACGTCCCGAATGATTTTTCTCGGGGCGGATGAGGCCGGGACGATGAGGCCTCTTTGGCGATAAGAATGTCCAAGGCGTCCGATTCCGGCCGATAGATTAATCGGTGATCGGTGTGCCGTCCCCATCGCACGGGATCGTCCGCGGCATGCCAGCAGGTTTCACACTTGATGCAGTTTTCGTAATTGATCGTCACGATGCCGCGGCCGATCAACGGCGGATCGTATTGATAAACCCGGGCCGGGCAGACCGACCAAAGCGGGGACTGGGCCAAATCGCCGTGACGGGCCGGTTCCGCAGGCCAGAGGACGCGAATATGCGATCGTCGTCCGATGTGATAGGAGTTGGCCGCCAGCTTGGTCTCGAACGAATCGACCGTCTTGACCTGATCCAGATCCTGCGCCGTTTGTTGCGCCTGGAGGTAGTCCGATACCGCTCCGCCCAAAACTTTTTCGACCGGCCAACGGAAAAAATAGTACCGAATAAAATCGAGCAAGGCCGTGGCCGCGGCCAGGACGACGATATAAAGGATAACGGCGGGGAGAAGAATGCCGTCCGTGAGTCTGAGTCGCCGTAGAACGGCCTCGGTCATTTCTCGAAATTTCTCGGACATCGGCTTTCCGTCATTGGCGTAGACGGTTTTCATCCCTTCGGCCAGTCCGGGAGACAGTCGGGCCAGCAGACCTCGGAGCGGCCAGGGCAGATTTCGGATCTCGGCCGGATTTCCATCCGCCGATAGGAACGTGATCGAGAAACCGGAATCGGTTTTTCGATCCGGCCTGAACTGATTCGCAATCCAACGACCCATGAGGGAAAGACGGAAACTTCCGGAAAGCGCCGATCGAAGTCCCGATGCCCGCATCATACGCAACGTGTCTTTCAAAAGCTCGCGCGCGGCCTTGATCGTCATCTGTCCGCGGAGGAAACGCGCCGTTCGCCGTAGACGGGCCTTCGGCTGCGTCAGAAAATGGACCGAGCCGCAGGCCAGATCGACCGAGCGGCCGAAAAGAGTCCGGCTGGATTCCAAGTAATCCGGCCAATCGGACAAGAAGGCCGCGTTGAGTCCGTAGACGCCGGCCTGAAGCGGTTCGAGATAGGCCTGACGCAGCCGGTCGGCCGTGATCGGTCGTCCGTCCGAGAGCAGGCGACGGACGGCGCGGGCGAAGATCAAGCCGCTGGCCGAGGCCGGACCGGTAAAGTTTGGATAGGGGAGATCGATCCCAAGACCGGTTGCGGCGCCGCCCACCGCCAGACCGTCCTCCACCAAGATCGGCTGTTCTTTCAACCCGCCGCTCCGGATCAGCTTTGCGCCATAGGCCGACAGCGTGGATCCTGAAAGAAGCGAACGAAAATGAGGGAGCCCGCGAAGCCATTCCAAAAGCCGCGCGTGATCCCCGCGGTAGGCTTCCTTTAAATTATCCAGCGGAACGACATATCCGAACGAGAGGGAATTCCGGTTGGTGTACAGAAAAGCGCCGATGTTCAGATGGAGCGTCTGGCCGCCGATCCGGCCGTTTCGGATCAGGTATTCGTAAGCGCAGCCTTCTCCGGGAAGAAGGCGAAAGCGTTCTTCAATAACCGACGGCGGAAGGTTCAGGACGGCCTTGACCCCTTGCATGAAATGCGGAGCGCTCACGCGCTCCAGGCGTTCCCGACGGATGAGATGCGAGGCGTCGCCCTCGGCGATGAAGGTCACCTCGGCATAAACCGGTCCATGTTCCGTTTCGACGCCGATCACGCGGCCGCCCCGGCGGATCAGGGAGGTCACGGTGGTTTTCGGCAGAACCATCGCCCCATGGTTTTCGGCCAGTCCGGCCCAGTAAGGGTCGTACACCGGGCGGAGGACGGTATAACAATGCCGGAAGGTGTCCCAATTGTGATAGGAAAGTCCGAGGAGATCCAATCCATTATAAAGGAAGATTCCGCGGCGGACCAAGCGGCGTTCATAAGGAGCGGCTAAAACGGCCTCTTCTCCGAAGGCGTCGGGCCGGGCCAGGTTTTCTGCGAAATAGACGCAGCCGGACCAGTTCTCTGCGCCGGCGTACACACCGGCCTCTAAAACAAGGACGGAAAGACCGGCACGCGCCAGTGTCACGGCGGCGGTCGCGCCCGCGGGTCCGCAGCCGATGACGATGACATCAAACCGGAGCCGTTTCATGCGCCCATCATATCACAGACCATTCGGCCTGCCAAGATTAGCTTTATGTTTATAAATAAAAAGGCCCCGTTCACGGATCTGAACGGGGCCTTTTTGGAAAGAGATGCAGGTTTTATTCAGACTGCGTTTTAAGCACGACGTAGAAGGCGCGATTCTCACGGATGATCCGGATCAGAACGCTTTCGCCCTTCTTGATCCTTCCGATCGCGTTCTTGAAATCGTCGGAGTTGTCGACCTTGTTGCGGTTGACCTCTTTAATCAGATCGCCTTCCTTGATGCCCTCCGAATCGGCCGCGCTGCCGGGCTCGACCTTGGTCACCAGGACGCCTTTTTCCTCTTTGAGCTTCAAGCGGTCGGCCAGTTCCGGCGTCAGATCCTGAATACTTAGACCTAAAACCATTTCGGGTTGCTTCGGAATCGAGGCCGTCACGGCCTCTTCCTTCCGTTCGCCCAGTTTCACGCTTAGATTTTTGCGTTTGCCGTCCCGGATGATTTCAAACGCCGCATCCTTTCCGGGCGGGATCGATGCGATCAATCGCGAAAGGGTTTGAGGGGTGTCGACCGTCTTCCCTTCCAGTTTAATGATGATGTCGCCCGGTTGCATCCCGGCCTTCGAGGCGGGATCGCCCTCAAAAACCTCGTTGACCAGAACACCCTCTTCCTCTTTGACATTGAACTTGGAGGCCAGATCGGCCGTCACCGGTTGAATGCCCACGCCCAACCAACCGCGGACCACCTTTCCTTTGGAGATTAACTGATTGACCACGTTCTGAACCATGTTGGAAGGAATCGCGAATCCGATTCCCTGAGCGAAATTGATAATTGCGGTGTTGATCCCGATCGCTTCTCCGTTCAGATTAAAGAGCGGACCGCCGCTGTTTCCGGGATTGATCGAGGCGTCGGTCTGAATGAAATCCTCATATCGGGAAAGGTTTACATTTTCCCGTCCCAGTGCGCTGACGACCCCCACCGTCACGGTGCGGTCCAGGCCGAACGGATTTCCGACCGCAATCACCCACTGCCCAACCTTGACCGAGCTGGAATCGCCGAGCGTCACGAAGGGGAGATCATGGTCGGTCTCGACCTTGACCACGGCCACATCGGTATCCGGATCTTTACCGATCACCTTTCCGGTGAAATGGCTTTTATCCGATAATCGCACCTCCACGTCGGCGGCTTCGCCCACTACGTGATTGTTAGTGACGATATATCCTTTCTTATCGATAATCACACCGGAACCGGATCCCGATTCCGGGGGACGCCCTCGGGGCGATTCACCCGGTTTCGCCGTGGGATGGGTGGCCGGCGAGATATTGACGACGGCCGGTTTGACCCGATCCGCAATGTCCACAAAAATATTTTCCAGTTCCTGGATCGCTTTCATTCCGGCGGTGTCTTTTGCGACGACCGGCGCCGAAGAAGCCGGGATCGACAGGATCATCACAGCGACGATCATCACCGGAATCATAAAAAGATCTGCTGAAATTTTTGAACTACGCATACGATTCCTCCTCATCGTAATAAAACAGGACGTCATCAAAACATGCGGCGCGTTTTCCCAATAAACGGGACAACGTCAATATATGGTATAAGTTTATCAAATGCACCATAAAAATACAAGCGGCGAAATGATTCGATTTGAAACAATCGAAGCGAAGATTCGGAAGCGTTCAATTTCATGACGGTTTCACTGCACAATTTTTATGCAATCTGTGCGAACCCGCATGGATCAAGCCTTCATCGGGTATATTCACAGGGTTAACCACAGTTTTTCCACAAGAATTGTGGAAACTCGATGGCGCTTCTCCATCAGCGCGTTGATGAAAATCGCTCCATAACCTGGATCATCTGTTGCGGAGGACCAAGCAACGTCAATCGGTCGCCGCGATTGAGCATGACCGTTCCATGCGGTTGAATGAATCGTTCCTTCCGCTGGATCGCGATCACGAGAATGCCCGTAGGCAATGCGAGTTCCTGCAACGTGATCGTGGAAGGTTTCAGATGAAACGGGAGGATGACAGAGTCAAGAGTCATGCCGCTTCGATGAACCGACTCGATGAATTCCGCCCATTGCGCGGCGACATTCTCTTCCTTGAGATCATACCGCCTGCGTTCGATCAACTTGAGTTCGTTCTGAAGACGTTTATATTCAGAAAGGGACGATCGGCAGATCGAGTCATCCGCAACGGCATTGATCTCTTTCGCTTGACACTCGTATAAGAATCGTCCCATCCTTTCGAAGATGTTGTCCAATTGACGTTCATATTCATGGATCCCAAAGGACAACCGAGCGATCTCAACCTGCCTTGTGGTCTGTTCGGCGGCCGAAACGACAACTTTCTCAAGCCCCGCCCATACGATGCCGATTTCTCGACGGAAAGGTTGCATGAACTTCATGAAAGACTCCATCCATGCATCAGGAATAAACCGGAGGCGAACAAGGGGAACAGCGCAATACCCCCGAGTTGGTTTTTAAGATAGCGGACCAGATCGGTCAACCGGCGTGGTTTCCCGCGCTTGTCTTCTGCCGGAGCGCTTTGGGTCGTTCTTCGATCAATCTTCCGCTGATCCTCGGTCGAATCGAATCGACTGATGCAGGCCGGTTCGATGACTTCATCCAACGTGACGGTCAATAAAAACTCCGGCAAGGGGAGATCGTGTTGTTGGTCCTGTTCGACACGCCATAATAGATAACGTAGACAGTTGGAAATAAATGCATCATATTCCATCACCCAATTCGGATGAAAATACTCAAGCACGATTAAAAATTCATCGAGCCTTAATTGCAAAAGCTTTGCCACGATCGGCCAGTCCTTCATCTGGAGGCGCGTTTCATCATTACAGAGCCGTTTTGCATACAGACCGTCCGAATGTCCCAAATAGGATGCGAACTGATTTTGGGATAACCGAACGGTTTCCATCCGGTTTAAGAGCCATTGGCCGAATGTTTCAAAGTCACCCTGCCTCATTCTTTCAGGCCCCTTTTCCTCAAGCATGTGTCTGATAATGAATATTATGTAAACTTTTAGTTATTCTGTCTTGCCTTTAGTTGAAGATCAAACGTAGACGAGTCAGGGTGGGGTTCATAAGAAAACTCCCCGACTCCGTTGTGAATATAACCTTCTTGAAAAAGCTTTTCCAATGATTCCGGCAGCCGATTATTCCGATAATAGTAAGTCTCAATCGAGAAACGGATCTGCATCAACCGGTTCTGAACCCTCAGGTCATGGTATTGCTTTATTAAATAGACGGTTGCAGGGATTTCATAAGTCATGTTTTTAATGCCAAGACCGAGCAGGATAAGGCATACTGCGATAATCAATCCATTATAAATAAGTTGACCGGTAAACCGGAGTCGCTTTAATTCCATACCGATGGGCTTCTCCGGTTCCGTTATCGGCATTTCCGCAATGGGCTTCTGCAGAATCAGACCGACCGTCAACAGGCTGCTTAATGCCTTGCATGTTTCAAATTCACCCAACTGGCTCAGTTCGATGAGGTCTCGGACATTTTTTTGTCCGTCCACAAGTCGGTAAACGCTCATCTCATCCTGCGTGATTTGAATCTTCTCGTTCAGATCGTCGACGGACACCTGTGAAGCCTTGATCTGTACGGCCTTTTCCGTATGGTCGCTGTTATTGCCGAAAATCAGATCGAGGTTCGGAATGATTTTCTTGATATACGGCCATTCATCCAATTGCCGGACTCCCTCCATGATAATAAATTCGGTGTTCATGAGAGGACAGTAGTCGCGCTCATACTCGACCTCGGAAGCCTCAAAACGATACCGGCCCTCTTTCCATTTAAACAGGCTCAGGACCGTCTCTTTAACGCGAAGTCCAAGCGCCTTGACCAGATCTTCCTTTTTAAGGGCCCCCATTTCGACAAGAATGATCCCTATTTTTTTGTGACTATACCGCTGTTTAGCAATAGCCTGTTTGAGTTGATCTTGAGAGATAAGTCCGACCCGAACTAAAACCTCGCCGATTTTCTCCAGCCCTTTAAGTTGGGCCGTGTCCGCCAGAACCACGGAACCGTTTTCGAACAGGACCTTTGCCTCGGTCGATGGATTCTTCATTGTCAATACCCCGGTCTTTTTCTGGAGACCGATCAATTGAAGAATATCGGCCAGACCGAAATCCTTTAGTGAGCCTTCTAATGCCATCCACTTCCCCTTTTTTTACGACCGCTCATCCGATGCTTTGCCGAGACTGCGGAAGACTTGAATATATAAAACAAGCAACACGGACACGATCACCGCGCCGCTGCCGGGACCTAAAATGCTTCCGTATTCCCCCGGCATCCTGAAAAAAGCGTTTTGGAAAAACACCACGCAAACCATTCCCAGAAAAAGGGTTGAAAAGATGAATCCGCTCGCTCCCCGTCCGATATAAAGGTGACCGGTTCCGGGGAAAAAGGCCGAAAGCATCCGTGCCGTCCGAAGAAGCCATCGTCGGCGGTACCTGATTTGTCGGATATCCGACTTGCGTTTGATATTCTTAAAACTGCTCCAGCAGATGGCGCATATTTTCAGATCGAATACTCTCCTTTGACAATGAAAACAGATGGGTTGCCCACAGACGGCGCAAACGGTTGCGGTGTACTTTCGAGACGACACCCACCGTATCACGAATACTCCGCCCATGAGGAAGATCAGAAGCATCGGCGACGCATTCAGAGGCAGCGGCTTCCACACGCTTTTAAAAAGTTCCCGAGAAAGCGCTTCTTTTACAGGCGAGCCTGTGAAGGCCGTTTTCCAGAGAACCGTCTCCGGGAAGAGTTCATCGACCGGTTTTTCACCTTGATACGATTGAATCAACGGCAGATTGATTTGTTGGGCCGTTTCATATTCCTGTTTCGCCTCTTCGAATCGAAGCATTTCACGATAGATCAGGTTGAGATTGTAATGGCTGGTCGCATCCTGATGATTTTGTGCAAAAGATTTTTTGTAGAATGCGGCGGCCTGATCGTAGTCCTTCAGCGCGAAATAGATATTCCCGATGTTGTTCAGGATGATGGACCGGTCCGGCTCAAGCTTCTCGAGTTGTAAATATCGTTCCATGGCGTCATCAAAATTTTCCTCGCGTTTTTTCTGAAGGGCCAGCGAAAACAGAACGGGCCAACTCTGATCCTTTCCACCCTGCGTCTCCATTGAACGGGCCGTCGCGGTCGCCGCCGCGTCTCCATGGAACACTTGGGTCAACAGCATCAACTCGGTTGATTGATCCGCCGTAAACCAGGACAAGGTCATGGGCAGCCAGAGGACGGCCAGGCTCCATGCGGCGACGAATGAGGCCGACACGCGGCGTTCGTTCTTCGTCATGAACAACCAAAACAGACAAATCCCCGCCAGCAGCGCAAAACCCGCGCCGGCGCCGAATGATAAGGGTATGAAAAGGAGGGTCGTCGCCGAGATCCAGGCGGCCGGCCGGTTCAGAACAGCCGAACCCCGCTCTTCGAGACCGTGGACCAGTAGAGGAAGGTAACGGATCAGTAGAAAAACATAAAAGACGATGAAGCTGCCGATGAAGCCGACCCCAAAAATCACAACCGACCGCCCCAGAATATAAAATGAGAACCAGAAATCATGCGCTGCGGCCGAGAGCCCTTCCAGATAGGCGCGGATGGCCGCGTAAGGTTTAAATGGATGTTGATACGTTAGGGCCTTTGCGAGAAAGAAGGAAGCGTTCGGATCGCCCGGAGACCATCGTTGCGCCGCCGTTCCCAGTTCGACCGCCTCATCCGGCTTTTTTTTCGAGAGGGCCTCTTCTCCTTCCCGGATCATGACCGCGGACAAAAGGTCAAGTCTCTCAAAACCCTTTTCGGCCGCTTTCGTCCGGATCCGATCCAGTGTCCCGGCGGCTTCATTGACCTGTCCGGATGAGTATTGCGTCTTGTATTCGATCCAAGCCGCTTCGATCCAGGAGGGGAACGGTCCGGCCGAGAAAGAGGTCGTGGACGACATCTCGGTCGCTTGCGCCGGCAGCGCCGAAATCAGAAACGCGATGAGGAACCACCGTAACCCGACATGGATGGGAGGACCGCTTTTCTTCATGGCCGACCGACCTTGGGCTCCGTTCCCGACAGCAGACGTTTGATGTTGGCCGTGTGTCTCATTAAGATCATTGCGGTTAATATCAATGAGAAAACAACGGCGGATGGAACGGGACGAAACCATATCATCAGAACCGGTAAAGACCCGAACGCCGCGATCGCGCCCAGCGAGGAATACCGCGATTGCCAGACGACGAGGCCCCAGATCGCGACCGTGATCCAGCCCAGCAACGGCTCAATGCCGTACAGAACGCCCAGACCGGTGGCGACGCCCTTGCCGCCTTTGAAACCGAGAAAGACCGGATGGTTGTGTCCCAACACCGACGCCAAGCCGGTCAACCAGATCCATGGCTCTTCCACCGAGAACTGCTGCGCAAATCGCACGGACAGATAGCCCTTGCCGAGGTCCCCTAACAATGTCAAGATCGCGGATCCGCGGCCGGCCATCCTTAAAACGTTTGTGAAGCCGATGCTCCGGCTCCCGCCCTCCCGCGGATCGACTCCGGCCATCCATCGAGAAAAGATCACACCGAACGGGATCGAGCCGGCCAGGTACCCCATCAGGAGGATCGTGGAAATAACGATTCCCTGAGGCAGGCTCATCGGAGTCCTTTGAGCCCGATCCGGTCCCAAAACTTCATGAAATATTGAATCCCGGAGAGAACCGACAGAATCATGGAAATCCAGAGCAGAAAGGTTCCCCAAACATGGAAATTGATGCGCCCGATCGTATATCCGAGAATCAAAAGCACGATTGAAATCGTCTGGATCGCCATTTTGTATTTACCGGCCTCGTCCGCGGCGATCACGATTCCCTCCGATGAGGCGATGGCCCGGAGTCCGGTGACGGCCACCTCACGGCCGGTGATGACGATCACGATCCAGGAAGAAGCGCGGTGAAAATCCACCAGCATGACCAGGGCTGTTAGGACGAGAAGCTTGTCCGCGATCGGATCGAGAAACTTGCCGAGCGTCGTGATCTGCCCCCACCGGCGGGCCAGGTAACCGTCCATGAGATCCGTTGCGGAAGCGATCAGGAAGATCACGGCGGCTCCCAGAGAACGCGGCCCGGTCGGCGTCAGAAACACCAGGATGAAAACGGGGATCATGAAGATGCGCAGCAGCGTGATGAGATTGGGGAGGTTCATGCGGATGATTCCTCCGTATCGTTCTTTTCCGTCCGCCACCGCCGATGCATCCATATCCATTGTTCCGGCGTTTTTCGGATTTGGTTCTCGATCATCTTTGTGAACCGGGCGGTTTCGTTCCGTATATCCTGTTCCATTTCTCCGGAACGTGTCAATGTCAAAGGGCCCTGAAGGATCACGCGATGCCGGTCCGTTGAATCTCTCAAGATAAATCCTGCCACCACGGCGGCGCCGGTGCGGAAGGCGAGGCTTGCGGCGCCCGTCGGAGTATAGGCCTCACGGTGAAAAAACGGCACAAAGACACCCTCTGTTTTCGTGTCCTGGTCGATTAAGAGGCCGGCCACGCCTCCCCTTCGGAGCATCGCAATCAGCCGCCTTAAATATCCGGGACTGTTCCGTATCAGCGTTTCGACGCCGTGCGCGGCGCGAAGGCGGACGATGATCTTCTCCACGCGCGGATCATAAATCGGCGCGGCCACCACGGCCAGAGGATAACGCGCGGCCACCGCCATCGCCAACAGCTCCCAGTTGCCGATATGACCCGTGATAAAAATAACGCCTCGTCCGAGGGCTGCGGCCGCTTTGAGCGATTCCTCCCCTTCAAACCGCACAAGCCGGTCGATCTCATCCCGCGTCAACCGGTCCAGCGTCAAGACCTCAAAGAAGGTTTTGCCTAAATTCCGAAAGCTCTCGAGGGCGATCCGGCGGCAGTCTTCGGGTGACCGTTCCCCTCCCAATGCCGATCGAAGATGATGAAGCGCCCGACGGCGCTCCTTATAAAGGAAAAAATAGGCCATCGAGCCGAGACCGCTCCCCAGTTGGAGTCCCAGAGGACGCGGGATCCATTTCGAAATGAAGCGGGATCCCGACAACGCCGCCCGGAGAAGAAGGCGGAGCAGTGTTTGCATTTGTCTGCCGAGCGGCGTCCGGGACATCGGGCGCGACCTTGAAGCCGGGGCCCTATCGAAGGGCCCTCTGCGGCTTCGATGACGGTTGTTGTGGTTTTCTAACGGCCGACAGGAGATCCGTCACTTCACGGATGGCGCCGCAGCCTCCCGCTTTCTGAGTCACCCAGTCCACTTGGGCCCTCACCTCCGGATGGGCGTTCGGGACCGCGACCGACAGGCCGACCCGCTTGAGGATCGGAAGGTCGATGATGTCGTCGCCGACATAGGCCATCTCCGAATCCTCCAAACCGTACGTCCGCAGAATCTCATCGTAGACCTTGACCTTGTCCAGGATCTTCTGGTGTACCTCGGTGATTCCAAGCTCTTTGGCTCGATAATCCACGATTACCGACTGCCGTCCCGTAATGATTCCTACTTGCACGCCGGCTTTTCGGACGAGATGGATGCCGGAGCCGTCGTAGATATTAAAGGCCTTCGTTTCCCTTCCATCGGCGTCCAGATAGATCGTGCCGTCCGTCATGACGCCGTCGACATCCAGCAGGAGAAACTTCACCCGCCGGGCCTTCTCTAAAATTTTTTTTGAGAATCTCTTCATGGGAGCCGATTCGATTCAGACGACGCCGGTTTTCAACAGATCATGGAGATGAACGACGCCGACCACCTTCCGCTTTGCGTCCACGACGACCAAGGCCGTGATGGAATACTGTTCCATGACCTGGACGGCCTTGACCGCCAAGGCGTCGGGGCCGATGACCTTGGGCCTGCGCGTCATCGCATCGGACGCCTTAAGACGCATCGGCGCCCGCTCGCGTTCCATCAACCGGCGAAGATCGCCGTCCGTGATCACCCCCGACAGTTTTCCACGGGCGTTGACGACCGACGTCATTCCAAGCTTCTTGGACGTCATTTCGATGATGACGTCCTTAAGAGGGGTTTTTTCGGTGACCCGGGGCACCGCGGCGCCGTGATGCCAAACATCCGAGACTTTGAGAAGCAGTTTTTTACCCAGGCTTCCGCCGGGATGAAAATAGGCGAAATCCTCCTCTTTGAAACCCCGTTTTTCCAGCAGCGCGATCGAAAGAGCGTCGCCCATCGCCAGCGCGGCGGTCGTGCTGGCCGTGGGCACCAGCCCCAAAGGACCGGCCTCTTCCTTGACGCCGACGTCGATCACGATATCGCTGTTCTTCGCCAGCGTGGACCGGGTATTTCCGGTCAGGCAGATGAGCGGCACGGCAAGGCGTTTCAGTGCCGGAAGGATCTTGATTAATTCCTCGGTCTCGCCGCTGTTGGAAATGACGATCACCACATCGCCGCGCGAGACCATTCCCAGATCGCCGTGAATCCCTTCGGCCGGATGCAGAAAGAAGGCCGGGGTTCCGGTGCTGGCCAACGTGGCCGCGATCTTTTTTCCGATCAGCCCGGATTTTCCCATTCCGGTGACAACGACCCGGCCTTTGCAGTCGTGCAATATCCCGATCGCCTGCATGAAATTGCGATCGATCCGCTTGACCAGTTCTTGGATCGCAAGGGCCTCCAGACGCAATACCGTTTTGGCTGTTTCTTCAATCATGGCTTTGAACCGCATCCCTTGCCGCTTCGTGGATCCGTTTCACCTGTCTTAAAAGCGCCGGCAACTCCTTCAACGGAACCATGTTCGGCCCATCGGACGGGGCATGATCCGGATCCGGATGGACCTCCATGAACAGGCCGTCGCAGCCCGCCGCCACGGCCGCGCGCGCAAGCGTGGGCACGAATTCCCGTTGGCCGGACGAGCTCTTCCCGGCGGCGCCCGGAAGCTGCACGCTGTGCGTCGCGTCAAACACCACCGGATAGCCGAACCGTTGCATGATCGGAATGGCCCTCATATCCGAAACCAGGTTGTTGTAGCCGAAGCTCACTCCCCGATCGGTCAAAAGAATTTTACGGCATCCCGCGGACTCGATCTTTTCAACCGCATTCCCCATTTCCCAGGGGGCCATGAATTGGCCTTTCTTGACATTGACGATGCATCCGGTCTTCGCGGCTGCGACCAATAAATCGGTCTGCCGGCAAAGAAAGGCCGGAATTTGGATGATATCCAAGACCTCGGCCGCCGCGTCGGCCTCCTGTACAGTATGGATATCGGAGAGAACCGGAAGCTCGAACTCCTCCTTGATCTTCCGCAAAATTTTGAGCCCTTTGACCAGGCCGGGGCCCCGAAAAGACCTGCCCGAGCTGCGATTCGCTTTATCGTAGGACGATTTGAAAATGAGCGGGATCGAAAGGTCGGCCGCGATCTTTTTGATCTGCCGGGCCGTCTCGACCATCAGCTTCTCGGCCTCGATCACGCAAGGCCCCGCGATCAGAAACAGTCGGCGGCCTTGTCCGATGGTAAAATGAGAAAGTTTGATCGTCTGCATCTATTTCTTTGAACCCTCAAGCGCCGCTCCGATAAAGTCATGGAAAATCGGGTGCGGTGCGGTCGGCCGCGAACGGAACTCGGGATGAAACTGCGTGGCCAAGAACCAGGGGTGGTCGTCCAGCTCGATGATCTCGACCAACTGTTCTTGAGGATAGATGCCGCTGACCTTCATCCCCGCCTTTTCAAAGATTTCCAGATAATGATTGTTGAATTCATACCGGTGACGGTGGCGTTCCGCCACCAGGTCGCTCCGGTAGGCCCGGTAGGCCCGGCTGTCCTTCCGGATCTCACAGGGGTAAGCCCCCAGACGCATCGTCCCGCCTTTATCATCGAGGTTCTTTTGAGACGGAATCAGATCAATGACCGGGTGAGGGGTCTTCGGATCGAACTCGGAACTGTTCGCTCCCGCAAGCCCGGCCACGTTGCGACCGAACTCGATCGCGGCGCACTGCATCCCGAGGCAGATGCCCAAAAACGGCGTTTTGGATTCCCGAGCGAATCGGATTGCCTCGATCTTTCCTTCAATGCCGCGGTTTCCGAAACCGCCCGGGATTAAGATGCCGTCGGCCTCTTTCAAAAACGACGCGGCGTCCTGGCGTTCGATCCGTTCGGCATCCACCCACATCACCTCCACCCCGCAGTAATGGGCCAGCCCGCCGTGGGTCAGCGCCTCGGAGAGACTCTTATACGACTCCTTCAGCTCGATGTATTTTCCGACCAGCGCGATCTGAACACGGTGTTTGGGATGCCTTATCCGTTCCACCAACTCCCGCCAGGGATCTAAGACCGGCGGCCTCGTGTCGAGGCGAAGCTGCCGGATGATCAGCGCATCCAGCCCTTCCTCGTGGAAAACGAGCGGCACGTCATAGATGGTGTCGACGTCTTTGGCCGTGATGACCGCCTCGGCTTCGAGATTGCTGAACAACGCGATCTTCTTTTTGACGTCGTCCGACAGCAGGCGGTCGGTGCGGCAGAGGAGGATGTTCGGCTGAATACCGATCTCCCGAAGCTTGTTCACGCTGTGTTGGGTCGGCTTCGTCTTCAATTCGTCCGCCGTCTTGATGAACGGAACGAGGGTGACGTGAATGTAGAGGACGTTTTCGCGGCCGACGTCGAACGGGAACTGCCGAATGGCCTCTAAAAAGGGCAGGCTCTCGATATCTCCGACCGTCCCGCCGATCTCGACGATGACGACGTCCATGCCGTCGGCCACGCGTCGGATTGTGCTCTTGATCTCATCCGTCACGTGCGGCACCACCTGAACCGTCCCGCCCAGATAATCGCCGCGACGCTCTTTGGTGATGATGCTGTAGTAGATCTTCCCGGCGGTCGAGTTATTTTTCTGCGACATCACGACCGACGTGAATCGTTCGTAATGGCCCAGGTCCAGATCCGTCTCGGCCCCGTCGTCCGTCACGTAGACCTCGCCGTGCTGATAGGGATTCATCGTCCCCGGGTCCACGTTGATGTAGGGGTCCAGCTTCAGGAAGGTGACGGTCAACCCGCGGCTCTCGAGCAGGTTTCCGATCGAGGCCGAGGCCAACCCCTTCCCCAGCGAGGAAACCACTCCGCCGGTGACGAAGATGTACTTGGTTCTCTTCGAAGTCCGTTCTGCCGTCATCTCAGTTCGCGGCTCCCGCTTTCATCAAGCGCCGTTCCGCTTCTTCGGCATCCTCTTTCGTGTCGATGCGCAGGGATTCGTAAGCGGTTTCCCATACCTTGATCCGGATTCCGTTTTCCAGCGCGCGAAGCTGCTCTAATTTTTCCCGCTCTTCCAGAACGCCGGTCGGGAGCTGCGCGAATTTCAGAAGCGCATCCTTTCGATAAATATAGATGCCGAGGTGCTTGTAGAACGGAACCGCTCCGGATCCCGGGGTCGTTTCACGGTCGCGATGGAACGGGATCGCCGACCGGGAGAAATAAAGGGCGTATCCTTCCTGATCCGTCACGACTTTGACCACGTTCGGGTTCGTTCCCTCGGCCGCTTCCCTCATCGGTTGCTTGAGCGTTCCGACTGAAAGCGGCTGCGCCTCAATGAAACGGGCGATCAGGTCGTCCAGGATCCGCGGATCCTGAATGAACTCATCGCCTTGAAGATTCAGGTAGGCATCCGCCGCGATCCGCCCGGCGACCCCGGCCAGCCGATCCGTCCCGGTGCGGAATTCGCCTTCGGTCATCACGACGTCCCCTCCGAAAGAAGCCACCGCCGCGCGGATCCGTTCATCGTCCGTCGCCACCACGACCCGTTCCGCCCGTCGGCTCTTCCGCGCCTGTTCCCAGACCTGCCGGACCAGCGGCTTGCCTCCGATCGGGATCAAGGGTTTTCCCGGAAAGCGGCTGGAGGCATAACGCGCCGGTATGACGACGACCGTTTTCACGAGGCGGCTCCTTCACGTAAAAAGCGGGCCAGTTGCGCCTGTTGAACCGCGGTCGTCCCGACGATTTCGACCACGAGGCCGGCGGCATGATTGGCCAGGACGGCCGCCTCCGGCATCCGGGCGCCGGCGCACAGCCCCAAGGCCAGTGCGGCGATGACGGTGTCGCCCGCGCCGGTGACGTCGAACACCTCTCGGGCGACGGTCGGGATATGAGTCGTCTTGCCGTTGCTTTCGAACAGGCTCATCCCCTGCTCTCCACGGGTAATCAGGACGGCCTGACAGCCCAACCGATCCAGCAAGATTCGTCCGGCCCGATCGAGATCATCGCTCGACGCGCCCGCCGGACCGGCAGGCAGGCCTTCCAGTCCGGCCGCTCCCAAGGCTTCCATCGCGTTGGGCGTGATCAGATCCACGCCTTTATAAAACGGCATATGAGCCACCTTGGGATCCACCATCGTCCGCACCCCGTGTTGATGAGCCAGGCCGATCACCTCCCGCATCAGGTCTTCCGTGATCAGGCCCTTGGCGTAATCCGAGACGACAATTCCGTCCACATGGCGGACGCGGCGGCCGATGAATTCCAGTACGGCGCGACGGACCTCATCGGAAACGGCCTGACGCCGTTCGCGGTCAAACCGGACCACCTGCTGGTTGTGCGCGATCACGCGGGTTTTCTTCGTGGTCGGACGCTCGGCATCCGGAATAATCCCGTCCGTTTTGATCTTGACCCGTTTCAATTCCCGCAGGATCCGTCCGCCGAAATCGTCCTTCCCGATCACGCCGCAGAGATCGACCTTTCCTCCCAGAGAGACGATGTTTTGCGCCACATTCGCCGCGCCGCCCAGATGGATGGATTCGTTCGAGACGGCCACGACCGGAACCGGGGCCTCCGGGGAGATGCGTTCGACCCGGCCCCAGATATAGTGATCCAGCATCAGATCGCCGACGACCAGGAGACGGACGTTTGAAAAACGTTTCAGGTACCGAGCGAACCGACGACCCGAAGTCGGTTTGTTGTTTTTCATTTTCGCGCTCACGAAATCAAATGGCCGATTCGGTTCCATCGCACCCAGGTGTTCGGGCCGTCCCACGACCAATAGATCACGAAGGCCTTCCCTTTGATTTTCTGCCGTTTCACGAATCCCCAGAAGCGGCTGTCCAGGCTTTGGTCGCGGTTGTCCCCCATGACGAAATACGACTCCTCCGGAACGGTGATCGGCCCCCAATTGTCCCGCGGGGATTGACTGCCGGGCGGGAAGACCATCGGGTCGCGGTGAATGGTGTACGGTTCGACCAAGGGCCGATCGTTCACGTAAACCGTTTTGTTGCGGACTTCGACCACGTCCCCCGGTTCGCCGATGACCCGTTTGATGAAATCCTTCGTCTCGTCCTCCGGATATTTAAAGACGACGATGTCCATCCGGTGCGGCGCTCGGATTGGAAACAGATCAAGATCGGTGTACGGGATCTTGACCCCGTACAGGAACTTATTGACCAGGATATGATCCCCGATCTGGAGCGTCTCGATCATGGAGCCGGAGGGGATCTTGAATGCCTGAACGATAAAGGTTCGTATGAATAGGGCCAGGAGAACGGCGACGACGATCGCTTCCGTGTATTCCCGAATCGCGGATCGCGACCGGGATCGGATGCGATCTGATAAGGGCGGCGCTATTCTTTCACCTTCAACAGGGCGAGAAACGCCTCTTGGGGGACCTCCACCTTCCCGACCTGTTTCATACGTTTCTTTCCTTCCTTCTGTTTCTCCCATAATTTCCTCTTTCGTGTGATGTCCCCGCCGTAGCATTTGGCGGTGACGTTTTTCCGCATCGCCCCGATCGTCTCTCGGGCGATGATCTTGCTGCCGATCGCGGCCTGGATCGCCACCTCGAACATCTGCCTGGGGATGACCTCCTTCAACTTCTCGCAGATCAGCCGCGCGCGGGTATAGGCCTTCTCCTTGTGGACGATAAAGGACAGCGCGTCCACGTTCTCGCCGTTCAACAGGAGATCCACCTTTACCAGGTCCGATTCGCGATAGCCGATATGCTCATAGTCCAACGAGGCGTATCCTTTGCTGACCGATTTCAGCCGGTCATAGAAATCCATGATGATCTCGTTCAGCGGGATCTCATAGACCAGCATTACGCGATCCACGTCGAGATAGTTCAGCTCGATCTGAACGCCCCGCTTTTCCTGGCAGAGGGCCAGCAGCGATCCGACATAGTCCTCCCGCGTCAGAATCGCGGCGCGGATATAGGGTTCTTCAAACCGCTGGATATGGGACGGATCGGGAAGCTTCGCCGGGTTATCGATCGAGAGCCATTCGCCCTGCTGGGTCAGGATCTTGTAGATGACGGTCGGGGCCGTGCTGATCAGGTTCAGACTATACTCGCGCTCCAGACGCTCCTGAATGATCTCCATATGAAGGAGTCCGAGGAAACCGCACCGGAATCCGAATCCCAGTGCGAGCGAGGTTTCCGGCTCATACGTAAAGGACGCATCGTTTAAGCGCAGTTTCTCGAGCGCGTCCCGCAGGTCCTCGAATTGGGCGCTGTCGACGGCATACAGCCCGCAGAAGACCATCGGCTTGATCTCTTTATAGCCCGGAAGCGGTTCGCTCGTTGGATGGAGCGCATCCGTGATCGTCTCGCCGATCTTCGTGTCGCTCACCTTTCTAAAACCGGCGATCAGGTAGCCGACTTCGCCTGCGGTCAGTTCTTGAACCGGCTTCTTTTTCGGCGTCAGGAATCCGAGATCCATCACCTCGAACTCCTTCTGCGTGGACATCAGCCGGATCTTGGAACCGATCCCCACCCGGCCGTCAATCACGCGGGTCAGCACCACCGCCCCTTGATAATTATCGAACCAGGAATCAAAGATCAGCGCCTTGAGCGGTTTGTCCGGATTGCCGTGAGGCGGCGGGATGCGCCGGATGATTGCCTCTAAGATTTCTTTGATCCCGACTCCCTCCTTGGCGCTGGCCAATATGGCCTCGGCGCGGTCTATTCCAAGCACCTCCTTGATCTGCCGCGCCACTTTCTCGACGTCGGCGCTGGGAAGGTCGATCTTGTTGATCACGGGCAGAATGACGAGGTTGTTTTCCATTGCCAGATAGGCATTGGCGATCGTCTGGGCCTCCACGCCCTGCGTAGCATCCACGACCAGCAGTACGCCCTCGCAGGCGGCCAGACTCCGTGAAACCTCATAGGTGAAGTCCACATGGCCCGGCGTGTCGATCAGATGAAGATGGTAGAGCTTGCCGTCTTCGGCTTGGTATTCGAGCCGAACCGCATGGGCCTTGATCGTGATCCCGCGTTCCCGCTCCAGATCCATGTCATCCAGGATCTGATCGCGCTGTTCCCGAAGAGTGATGGCGCCGGTCTGCTCCAGAATCCGATCGGCTAAGGTGGATTTTCCATGATCGATGTGGGCGATGATTGAAAAATTTCGAATCGCCGTCTGCAAGTTTTTTACCCTCTCTTAAATTCTATAAATCGAGTTATTATAAATAGATCCGGCGGGGTTGTCAAAGGGAAAGTCGAAAAGGAAAACCGGTGTGATACCAAGAAGAGTCCAAACTCTCAAAGAGGTCGTCCGATGACATAGGTGAGGTGTGCGTCCATGACGTTCTTCACTTCCTGGAGCATCTTGGGCGTCGCCTTCAGGCGGAACAGTCCGGCCCAATTCATCCGGGCCGCAAGGCGCAACAGAGAAATCGTTCCTGAGGAAACGAACTCCAGCGGATCGCTGATCGTTCGAGCGCAGGAACCGCAGAGTGTTCCGCCGTTCTTAGGCGAGAAATAGACCGGCTTCGCATCCAGTTCATTGTGGCAGATCAGGCAATGATCCAGTCGGGCCTGATAGCCGGCATGCTTCAGGCAGCGAATCTCAAAAACACGAACCAGCCATTCCAGATGATCGTTCCGTTCGACTTTGCCCAATCCGGCCTGCAGAAGCGAGAAGATTTTTGGGTTGGCCTCCCCTTCCGGTAAAATAGCCGAGGCCAGTTGGACCATCCGGGCCGCCGCACCGATCCGTTCCAGGTCCTCGCGAATCCGGATGAACGGATGAAGGATGTCGGCCTGGTTCATCCGCATCAGCACCGTCGGCTTTTTATCGAACAGGATCACATTGCAATGCGTAAAGGGTTCAAGGGCCGCGCCGAAACGGCTGCGGGGCCGCCGCGCGCCCTTCGCCACGGCCTTCACCTTGCCTTTTTTGGCAGTCAGAATCGTAACGAGTTTATCGGCTTCTCCCAGGCGGATCGTCTTAAGGACAATGGCTTCTGTTTCAAATAAAGACATGGGTTGTATTACATCCCCAATGTTATTCTTAAAGACATGTAGGGGCGGCCCTGCGTGGCCGCCCTGAATTTGGGCAACCACATAGGGTTGCCCCTACCAGCCATCAAATACGTCATGTATCAATATGTATCAATACCCCAACTCTTTAAGCACACTTTCATCCGACCGCCAATCCTGTTGAACCTTGACCCACAGTTCCAAAAAAACCTTCGTACCGAGCAGCGCTTCCAGTTCCAGCCGGGCCTCGGTCCCGACCGTCTTCAACATCGCCCCCTTTTTCCCGATCAGAATCCCCTTTTGCGAATCCCGTTCCACCAGGATCAAGGCGCGGATATGAACGGGCCTCTCCGGCTCCTCAACGAACTCCTCGATCACGACCGCCACGGAGTACGGAATCTCCTCCCGGGTATGATGGAGGATTTTCTCCCGAATCGTCTCGGCCGCGATAAACCGGATCGGCTGGTCCGTCACGACATCCGGCGGAAAGAACGGCTCGCCTTCCGGAAGGTATTTCACGGCCACCTCGATCAGGCGGTCCACGTTGTCGCCGGTCAGGGCCGAGATCGGGACGACCTCGGCAAACTTATGCTGCCGCATATATTCCTCAACCAGCGGGATCGTTTTTTCCTTTTTGATCAGGTCCAGCTTGTTTAGCACAAGAATGACCGGGGTCTCCAGCTCCTTCAACCGCTCCATGATGAACTGATCGCCGCTTCCGGCCGTCGGTCCCCGCCGGCCGGTTGAGACGGCGTCCGTCGCCTCGACCAGAAAAAAAACCAGATCGACTTCGTCCAGGGTTGACAAGGCGACCCTGACCATCCGTTGATTCAGTTTATACTTGGGTTTGTAGATTCCGGGCGTGTCCAGAAAAACGATCTGGGTCTGGGGAAGATGCTTGACGCCTAAAATGCGGTTGCGCGTCGTCTGGGGTTTGTCCGAGACGATCGCGATTTTTTCCAGCAGGATCCGATTGAGGAGGGTTGATTTGCCGACGTTGGGCCGGCCGATGATCGAGATAAAACCGGAATGAAAAACGGCCTCATTCATGGAGATCGATCAGAGGAAGGGGAAACCGGCTTGAATTGATACACCGTTTCTCCGGGGCGAACCAGCCCCAATCGAGTCCTCGCCGACTGTTCGATCTCGATCGGATCGGACCGCAAGGCCCGGATCTCATCCTCTATTTTTTTATTTTCATCCGACAGGTGTTGGATTTCCTGTTGGAGCCGGTAGTAGGTCCTTCGCATCTTGAAATATTTGGCCAATCCCATATCGCCGATGATCAACGGAACGAAAAGGTAGACCGAGACGGCCAACCCGATACCCCAGACGATGCGGCGTCGAAGTTTTTGGTGTCGTTCAACCGTCTCCTTGCTTCGATTCCAACGGGCCATGAAACGATCTCCTGATCAGCAGGCTCGGCCGGTTTGAGGAAACAACTGCCGCCCGCGGAAAACGGCCGTCTCCCCCAACTCCTCGGCGATCCGCAGGAGCTGATTAAACTTGGCCACCCGGTCGGTGCGACAGACCGGTCCGGTCTTGATCTGGCCGGCGCCGCACCCGACCGATAGATCGGCGATCGTGGTGTCCTCCGTCTCGCCGGATCGGTGAGAGATGATCGTTGTGTATCCGGACCGCTTGGCCAGCTCGACCGTTTCGATCGTCTCGGTCAGCGTCCCGATCTGGTTCAACTTGATTAAAACGGAATTCCCCAGATGATCCGCGATTCCTTTCTGAAGGATTTCGGGATTGGTCACGAAGATGTCATCGCCGACCAGTTGAAGGCGTCGGCCCAGCTTTTCGGTCATCAACTGCCAGCCCTTCCAGTCATTCTCGGCGAGTCCGTCCTCGATCGACACGATCGGAAAACGGTCGATCAGCGTCTCGTAATAGCCGACCATCTCATCCGACGATCGCGCGCGCTTTCGATCCGCCTGAAGGACATACTTCCCTTTTTCGTAGAACTGGCTGGCCGCGGCGTCGATCGCCAGCAACACGTCCTTTCCGGGTTTATATCCCGCCTCCTCGATCCCCTTCATCACGAGCTGCAGCGCCTCTTCATTGTTGCTCAGCATCGGCGCGAAACCGCCTTCGTCGCCGACCGTGCTTCGGAATCCCTTTTTCTTCAGAACCTGTTTCAAATGGTGATAGATCTCGGCCCCGATCCGGACCGCGTCCGGAAACCGAGCCGTTCCGACCGGCAGGATCATGATCTCCTGAAAGTCCAGGTTGTTGTCGGCATGGGCGCCGCCGTTGATCACGTTCATCAACGGCACGGGAAGCTCGTTTGCATGGACGCCTCCTAGATACCGGTAGAGGGGTAGGCCGGCATCCTCGGCCGCGGCTTTCGCCACGGCAAGCGAGACGGCCAGGATCGCGTTGGCGCCGAGCTTGCTTTTATTCTTCGTGCCATCCAGTTCGATCATCATCCGATCGATCAACGACTGCTCCCGAACGTCCATCCCGATCAGGTGCGGGCCGATCGTATCGGTCACGTTTCGGACGGCCTTGGTCACTCCTTTTCCCAGATAGCGTTGCTTGTCCTTGTCGCGAAGCTCCACCGCCTCATGCTCACCGGTGGACGCGCCCGAGGGCACGGCGGCGCGGCCCATGATCCCGTTTTCCAGAAGGACGTCCGCCTCCACCGTCGGATTTCCGCGCGAATCGAGAACTTCTCTTGCATGAACGGCCACAATTTGGCTCATCGTGTCTCCGTATTCGTTAGGCGCTCAGTTTCTTTTTCAACAATTCATTTACCTTCCCGGGATTGGCTTTTCCCTGCGACCGCTTCATCACCTGCCCGACAAAAAAACCGAGGAGCTGGGTCTTGCCCTGTCGGTAGGACTCCCGTTCGTTCGGATGGGCGGCCAGCACATCTTCGATCAGGACCTCGATCGCCCCCGCATCGCTGATCTGGACCAGGCCCTTTTCCTTCACGATCTCCTCAGGGGAACGGCCGGTCCGGTACATCTCTTCGAAAACGGTCTTCGCGATCTTTCCGCTGATCGTTCCGTCCTCAATCAATTTAAGCAGCCCCGCAAACCGTTCCGGCGGGATCGGGCAATCGGCGATCTCCTGACCGCTGTTGTTCAATTCCCGGAGCAGCTCGGTCATGATCCAGTTGCTCACCGTCTTCGGTTGAGGATAAATTGCGACGCAGGCCTCGAAATAGTGGGCCAGGTCCTTGGAGATCGTGAGCACCTCGGCGTCGTAAATCGGAATCTCATATTCGCGGACGAACCGCTCCCGCTTCGCGTCTGGAAGCTCCGGAAGGCCATTCCGTACTTCTTCGATCAAGTCCTCCGGGATCATCAATGGGACCAGATCCGGTTCCGGAAAGTAGCGGTAGTCATGCGCCTCTTCCTTGCTCCGCATCACGACCGTGATTTCCTTTTCGGTATTCCAAAGCCTGGTCTCCTGAGCGATCCGACCGCCCTCGCGGAGGACCTTCTCCTGCCGACGGAGTTCGTACTCCATCGCCTTCTGTACGAACCGGAACGAATTGATATTTTTCAACTCGACACGCGTCCCGAACTCCTTTTGGCCGACCGGCCGCAGCGACAAGTTCGGTTCGCACCGAAGGCTCCCCTCCTCCATGTTGCCGTCGCAGACGTCGAGATAAACAAGAATGTCCCGCAGCGTTTTCAGATAGGCTACCGCCTCATCAATGGACCGGATGTCCGGTTCGCTCACGATTTCCAGCAGCGGGACGCCGGCGCGGTTCAGATCGACATGACTGGCCGCTTCCAATCCCTCGTGGAGGTTCTTCCCGGCATCTTCCTCCATATGGGCCCGATGGATCCCGATGCGTTTGATCCGACCATTGACGGCCGTCTCCAGATAACCCTGCTCGCACAACGGCAGCTCATACTGCGAGATCTGGTATCCCTTCGGAAGATCCGGGTAGAAATAATTTTTACGGGCGAACCGGCTGTAGGGAGAAATTTTGCAATGAAGCGCCAGCCCGGTCTTGACCGCCATCTCCAATACTCGGCGGTTTAGGACCGGAAGCACGCCCGGCATTCCCAGGCAGATCGGGCAGGTCTGCGAATTGGGTCCCGCCCCGAACTTCGTGCTGCAGCCGCAGAAGATCTTCGAGGCCGTCTTGAGCTGTGCATGCACCTCCAGCCCGATCACGGCTTCGTATTGGGTATCGATTTGTGTTTTTACCATTCTCGTTTACTCTTAAGCCTCCGACCGGCCAATACAATCACTGCGGTTCCGGAAACAAACAAAACAAAAAACCCTGGGTACAAGACGCCATAAATTACGGGTGCGAGAATCCAGCGAGTGGCGGCTCTTAGGGCTTCATGGTCTCTAATAACGCCTGCGATAGGTGGTGATACTTCGTAATAGAGCGCTACAAAACTCCTGCCAATTGAGTTAGTCATGAGATAGTCATCTCTGAACTTTCTTAAAACCTGCACCTCCGGTGCAAGGTAGCTCCCATAGGCTGCCGTAGCGATGAAGCAAGGGCCACTACTGCCGTTATCTCCAGACAAGGGAGCGTATACGGTCGTGCTGGCCGTGGCGCTGTTGTTAGCTGTATCGGGATCAGGCACATTGCTAGTCACACTGGCTGTATTAGTTATCGTACCCGATGTGGTAGGAGTGACGGTGATCGTCACTGTGGTGCTGGTGCCGCTGGCCAAATTTCCTAGGTTGCAAATGGCCGTGGTGGTACCGCTGCAATCTCCCTGTTCGAAGGTACCTTCTACAAAGGTCACGGCAGTGGGCAAGGTATCCGTGAGCGTTATGTCCGTAGCTTCTGAGGGGCCGTTGTTGGTCACCGTGATGGTGTAGGTAAAATTGCTTCCCACTGTTATCGGGTCAGGACTATCGGTCTTGGTAAGCGCAAGGTCAGCGGCCACTGCTGTGCCGGTTAACGAAACAGTTACGCTCGACTGATCAGGGTCGCTAGATGGAATGTCGAAGGTGTCGTTGAATACACCAGTGGTGACCGGTGTGAAACCAGTTGTCACAGTACAGGCTGATAGGGATGCGATGGTCTGATTTGAGCAATTGTCTCCCGCTATACTGAACGGTTCAGAAAGCGGATTGGCTCCTGCAATAGGCCCAATCACCAGGCCGGAATAACCATTATTCGCAATTGTTATCACTTGATTTGATTGACTGTTCACAAAGACGCCGCCGAAATCATGAGATTGGGGGCAGACGACGATATCCGATATAGGAAGTGTTGTAGCGTATTTCAGGCTTCCACTATCATCATCGAAGTAACTGATATGTACATTGTTTGAAGAATCGAGGGCAATCGAGTTAAACTGGCCGACGGAACCGTTGCTGTCCACCGTCTCGGTGACCCATCCACAGAAGGCATTGGTCGCGTGTCTCAGATCTTTGTTGGCACTATCATAATAGCTGATGTGCACATGACTCAAGGAATCAATGGCAACAGAGGTGTAACTGGCGTGGATATTGCTATCGACGTCCTCGGTGACCCATGAGCCAGAGGCATTCGTGGCATACCTGAGTCTGTCCATCCAATCCCAACCGAAGCCCCCGATCCAACTATAACTGATGTGCACGTTGCCCTCTTTATCCAGAGCGATATCCGGAAAATAGCTTCCAACGACTGTACCCACACCGCTGTCCACTGTCTCGGTAACCCATGAACCGGAGGCATTGGTAGCATGCCTAAGAAGACCCCTCTCCGTATAGCTGATATGCACTTTTCCTGATGAATCAAAAGCGATAGAGGTGCCGAAACCCCCTACCTCAACATCTACTGTCTCAATCACCCATGAGCCAGAAACATTCGTCGCGTAACGGAGGCTTAGGAACGGTGCTCCTACTAATGGAACAGAACGAACCAGATAGCTAATGTGCGTCCTGCGGAGATTGTCAATGGCAATGGAGGTGTGACTCCCTGCATCAGGATTGTTATCAACCGCCTCGGCCATCCATGCGCCTGAGGCGTTCGTAGCATACTTAAGACCACCTGCCCAGCCATAGCTGATATGCACATTACCTGATGAGTCGAGCGCGAGAGATGTATCATTACCTCCAGCAAGATCCACCGTCTCAGTAACCCATGAACCGGAGGAATTGTTGGCATACTTGAGGCTTCCGTGAAAGGGATCATAAGTTTCCTCAAAATAGCTGACATGCAGTCTATCGGCTGAATCAACGGCAATGGATGTGTACTTGCCAACCGGGGTATCCCTTTCTACTGTGTTATCCACTGCCTCACTGATCCATGCTCCCGAACTGTTGGCAGCATACTTGAGCGCTCTGTTGAAAAAATCGTAATAACTGATGTGTGCGTTGCCCGATAAATCAAGAGCAATTGATGTGAATTGGCCTGCAATCGTGTCGACCGTCTGGTGTATCCATGAACCAGAGGCATTGGAGGCATACTTGACTTCCAGCGTACTCCAATCGGAGTAGCTGATATAAACATGATTTGATGAATCCAGAGCAATGGATGTAGATTTAATGAACGAGCCGGTTTCACCAGCACTGAACACTGACTCAGCAATCCAAGCACTCGACGCATTCGTAGCATGCCTGACTTCCGCAATATGAGTGTCAAAATCCACATAGTAATAACTGATGTGCACCTTGCCCAGCGAATCAATCGCTATGGCGTTGTACTCGCCGGAAAAGGCATTAAAGCCGTCGTCCACAGTTTCTGTCGCCCATGATCCTGAAGCATTGGTGGCATGTTTAAGGCTTGAATTGTCATCAAAAAATAACTGATGTGCACATGCCCAGAGGGATCAATGGCAATTGATGTATTTTTATTTTTCTCAGGGCCACTCAGATTTACTGTACCGCTATCAACTGTTCTGACTTCCCACTGATCAGAGGTTTTACTGGCATAGTTGATAGTCAAAGTTGTCCTATAGCTAATGTGCGGCATCCCGCTTGAATCGATGGCAATCGAGGTATACCCTTCTAAAACCTCTGAAGATCCAGAATCAATTGTTTCAATCACCCATTTCCCAGAAGCATTCGTTGCATACTTAACCTTGTTCCTTAATCCATCAAGATAGCTGATATGAGCATTGCCTGACGAATCAAAAGCAATAGAAGCATATGTGCCGACCTTCGGTGAGTTATCCACAGTTTCATAGTGCCAGCGGCTACCATCGTGGTAAGCATGGTAGAGATGGTCACCCCCATAGACAATATGGGGATGACCGTTATTGTCTATAGCAATTGCCTTTGAATTAAAGACAGTGAAAAACTTCGGATCATCCACTGCCTCTTTCATCCACACCGCTCCACGAGCTTCGGCAACAAAGAAATCCAAAACAGCAAGGATTGAAAACGCCGTCATCACCAGATGCATGACCGGTTTCAGTTTTCGGTACATTTCAAACCGCAAGATCAATCACCTCTTCCTTGTCGGCCTTGACAGCGGCTTTCATTAGAGCCGCCAGAAAATCACCCGCCTCAAGAATTTCCAAAAGCACCTGTTTCCGATCTTTGGTAAAGTGAATGAGATAAAGTTTGCTGCAAAACCAGTGTTACTTACGGACCTTCTTTTTGGTTGTTTTTCCCCTACGAAATTCGCAGATCATGGTTTTCCCGTTTTAAACTTTTACTTCTTCCGGATAAAACCTTATAGCCGGAACGGAAATTCTTGGTGCTTTAGCGATCCGCTCGGAGTTTTCTACCAGCTCCGTAATCCATCGCCCCACATCGGCTCTTACAACCTTTTCGCCGCAGCGCGGACAGACGCCGGCCGGCACATTCTCTACGACGATCAATTCCACTCGTATCCAAAAATCTTGTTTGATGCGTTTCTCTTGCATTGAGGTGTCACAAATCTCACATTCCCCATAATCGTACCCTGTTATTTTCTTTTTCATTTCACTTCCTCCAAAACATAGGTTGTGATGAATCTTTTACAGACTCACAACCTCAACCTGGAGGTTTTCTTTCACCTCATGTTTGCCTTCCAGAAGACGGTCTATGGCATCGAGCGTCTTGGCATGAAAATAGCGCTCACCGCACTCACTGCAAACTTCCGCTTCGACATTTTCGATGAGATACAGGTTACCGTGAAACCAGTGCTGTTTACAGACTTTCTTTTGGGTTGTTTTCTCACCGCAAAATTCACAGAGCATGCCTTTCCCCTCAAAACTTATTTATATTAACAGCCCGATTCGTTTCTTCCTAATATCTCAAACGGCAAGATCAACAATCTCTTCCTCGCCGGATTTGACGGTTGCTTGAGGTTCCCTCTGTTTTTCGTCTTCCAAGGCAAGCGGTTCATGCTACCAGTTTTTCTTCATACTGTCCACGCATCCAGTGTTCCATAAACTGGATCGGCGAGGTGTAACCGAGGGTTGAATGACGGCGTTTGCGGTTG
>JACQCA010000021.1 GCA_016201865.1 Nitrospirota bacterium | reverse complement strand
TCTTCCATAATCTCTTTGAACGTTCCGACCTGCGAGACGGAGACTTTCTTTCCAAATGGACCGTGCTCAATCAGATCCCTGTAATCTTTTGGCATGAACTTCTCAAAACCGGGCGTTGATTTTACATAATCTAAACTCATCGTCTGCCTCCTTTTAAATTACTTAATTTTGAGAGCTGCCGGTAAAACTCAGTTCATCCTATCGGACTCCATGCCCTTCGTCAATGAGCCGAAAGACCTATTCAGCCTTTTATAAAGACCCACTCATCTGATTAAATATAATGCAGTTCCAGCAGCCTTGTCAACTGAAAATACCGAATCGGCCCCCCAATGAATTGCGCACTCGCCGTGTTGCCATGCCGGGCCGTTCTGACGTATACTAACTCTGCGATGGAGACGGTGCAGGACCGCGTTTTTCAGGACGTCATGGATTATATCCAAAAACCGACCCCGGCCGGGTTCGACCCGTTGGCCCTGAAGGTCTTCGCCCATCAGTTCGCCCATAATCCGGCTTACCGGAACTACTGCCGGATCAAAGGTAAAACGCCGGATACCGTCGGTTCCTGGCGCGAAATCCCGGTCGTCCCGACGGACGCCTTCAAGGAGCTCGACCTAGTCTGCGGCCGTCATGAGGCGGTCTTTCTCACCAGCGGTACGTCGCGCGGTCCGGCCAAACGCGGAAGGCACCTTATTCCCCGCATTGAGATTTATCGCGCTTCAGCCCTATTGAACTTCTCGGCCCACCTTCTGCCGGATCTGCCCGTTCTAAAAATGTTGATCCTGGCCGGTTCTCCTGAACTCTGGCCCGATTCATCCCTGGCCCATATGATCGGGCTGATACGACGGGAATACGGCGGGGACGATGCGGCCTGGTTTATGAAGGATACGGGCCTGGACGCGGACCGTCTCATGGAATCGTTGGATGATGCCTGCGATCAAAACAGGCCGGCAATCCTGCTGGGCGTCACGCTCGCCTTCTTCCAGTTCCTGGAGCAGGCCCGGAGTCGGCGACGCTTATTCCGTCTTCCGAGCGGCAGCCGGATCATGGACACGGGCGGATTCAAGGGGCGGAAGATCGATCTTTCCAAATCCGAACTGTACCGGCGGTACGAAGAGGTCTTCGGCGTTCCTCAGACGCATATCGTGAATGAATACGGGATGACCGAGATGTGCTCGCAGTTTTACGACAATGTTCTCATGGACCATATCACCGGCGCGTTTCGCCCGCGCCTCCGCCTGAGGCGGAAACGGATCCCGCCCTGGGTTCGGACCCTCATCGTGGACCCGGAAACGCTTGAAGAACTTCCTCCCGGACAAACGGGCCTCCTCCGGCATTACGATCTGGCCAACTGCGGCTCGGTCATGGCGCTCCAGACCGAGGACATCGGTCATGCGATCGCCGACGGATTCGAGATCACCGGCCGCGCGGCCGGCGCCGAATCCCGCGGCTGTTCATTGATTGTTGAAGAACTTTTGAGGGCCCGATAGCTGCCCATTATTTTTTTCTTTGACTTATCGATTTAATTCTGGTATTCAGCGGTTTTCTCAAAACTTTCTTCTGTCCCACGACCTGTTCATGATCTGTGCTGATTAGGTCCTACTCAAAGCCGCAGTAAACAGACGGGATCATCATGATGTAGGTTTTCATGCTCAAGGAATCCCTCCTTCGTCAGGTTTCTCTCTTTTCCGATCTGCCCGATGCCGATCTAAAGCAGGTGGCCTCGGTGGCCCAGGCACGGCGCTACCGAAAGCAGGAAGTGATCTTCCATGCCCATGATACCGGAACGACCTTATTCATTTTGAAATCTGGAACGGTAAAGATTTCGGCCACGGATCAGAGCGGGCGCGAAATCATTCTAAAGCTCCTCTACCCCGGGGACTTCTTCGGGGAGATGGCCCTGCTCGACGGCCAGCATCGTTCGTCCAAAGTGACGGCCGTGGAACCGGTCGAGGCGTTGGCAATCCAACGCGACGACTTTTTGCGCCTCCCGCGCCGGCATCCGGATCTGCTCTTTAAGATGCTGCTCACCCTGTGCCGGCGTCTTCGCCACACGGACGAGAAGGTTAAAAGCCTCGTCTTCGCCGACGCTTATGGAAAGGTGGCCCAAACTCTCCTGAGACTGATGCAGGAGAAGGGGCAGCGAGGGAAGGACGGCATGGTCCTGGACCTCCCCTTTTCCCAGGAAGAGCTGGCCCACATGGTCGGGATCACCCGTCAGACACTCTCCCGTGTGCTTCGGGATTATCAGCAGGCCGGGGTGCTGAAGCTCGGAAAGCGGCGGATTCTCATTCTCGACGAGGCTCGTATCCAAAGGGAGGCGCTGTGCTGAACCGGGGCGTGATTTATCACGCCCGAATCCCCATGTCGCCTGGGCGACAAAAGTTTGTCGCCGCAGTGCTTTTGAATCCCTATAAGGAAAGGTAAACTGGAAAGCAGGTTGGGAAGATTTCCAATTTAAAAAAGGAGGGAACCAAGATGAAGATCACAGACAACGTCAACACAATCAGATCACTGATCCTCGTGTTGCTCGGCATTTTGCTTGCCACGTCACTCCTCACCGCGTGCGGCAAGGATGGGAATGGAACCCCAGGAGTGGCCGCGAGAACATACCTGGGCACCCAGAGCCCCGGGGATCTCTGGCAATGGACGATCGGCGACGCCACGTTTAGCGCCACGAATTTGACAACCACCTATACCTACTCCGGCACCAAGACCACCCTGCCCAGCGGTTTCCTGAAACTGGTCCTGACGGCGACGACCGAACCGGGTGCGACCCTTCCGACCACGGCCTATGCGCTGGAATATCCGAACACCGTACTGTTGGTAAAACCGGCGGGGTCGGGATCAGGACGTCTGATCGCCGCGGTGGCCAAGGGGGCCTGCCCTACGGCCACGGAGAACTACAACTGGGTCGATATCCCCCATTTAAACTGGGATGCAACTGTCACCGAGGCCTATGGGACGGCGACGATGTCGCTTTCGGGCAGCACGTATACATTCGATATCACCAAGCACCTCCTGGCCGGGACCTTGCAGACTCCCGTCACCGAAACCGCTGCCTGCGCGGATGGGCAATTCACGCTATCGGGTTCGTCCGTTGCGGCGGTCACCCCTTCGAAAGCGATCGTTGTTGATAACGGGCCGGGTGAGGGCGGCGTGTTCGGGATGATCGCGCCCACAGCAAATGTGGACCTTACAGCCATTGCCTCAAAAAATTATCGGGGTGTGCTGTTTAAGCGAGTAGGCACCGCGGACACGACCGAGCCGGTCGGGGCTGAGCCGGGTACGGGACTCGATGCAGGAAATCTAAAGGGTTTCTGCTACACCGACGTGGAGGCGAACACACGGTGTGCCAATCCCGTCACCCTGGATCTTGTAGGGGCCGGCCAGACCACGGCCGGGATCGTCAGCTTGACTCTGACCGACGCGGATAGCAGCCTGCACACCTTTGTTTTTATGGCCAACCAGGTGGGCGGCAAGTACCTGCTCTTCGGGATTTCGACAAACACAAGCTCGACGGAACCGTACAACGTCATTCTCATCGAGCAGTAGGCTGACCGCTAAACATCCCCTCACCCTCCCCTCTCCCCCTTGAAGGAGGGAGAGGGGCAAGGAGGGGGGGATACAGAGTTAACTCGAGAGGAGGCATGAGTCATGCCACATACACTCAACAAATGAATACTGGCATTGATGCTGAGCCTGCTGCTGCTCACTCTGGGATTATTGTCCGGCTGCGGCGGCGTGGGCGGGGGCGGAGGGGGAAGTGATGGGGGAGGCGGTGGTGGTGCTACGACCTGTGTGTGGGACAGCTCCACCTGGGACAATTGCACTTGGGGATCGTAGACATCACGTTATTAGGATTAACCATGAACTTGTGATTCAAATCGATAAGGAGAACAACCATGAGACGCCTATTTCGGAAACACTTTTCAATGGTCGAGACGATTGGATTGTTAGTCGTGGCCGTATTGAGCGTAACGGTCATAGGATATGCCGTGACCACGGTGCCCAACACCTTTACCTCAGGAACCACGATCAGCTCAAGCGAGGTGAATGCTAATTTCCAGGCATTAGCCAATGCGATTGATACGGTGAAACCCGCCCAACGAGTGATCGTGGCGGCCAGCGGTGGCGATTACACCAGCATCAGCGCAGCCTTGGCCGCGATCAACCCGGACGCCAAGAAACCTTACGTCATCGAGGTCATGCCGGGGATTTACGCCGAGAACGTCACGATGAAGGACTACGTGCATCTGAAAGGGGCGGGTCGTGAGGTGACGACGGTTCAGTCTCCATCCGTATCATCTGCTGTCATCGCGTTATCCAACCTTACCCATGTGGCCATCTCCGGCCTGACAATTAAAGGGGGCCGCTATGGAATACACATAGATGAGACCTCGGCAACGATTAGCGGGAACACGATTACCGGAAATTTCGTCGGGATCCTCAGCAGTTCCTCATCCATCCCTCCGCCCTCACCGATGATTAGTGAAAACACGATCAGCGGGAATGGCTTCGATGGGATCGGTGACGATTCTTCCTCGCCGACGATTAAGGGAAACACGATCACTGGAAATTTCAACCGGGGAATTTCCACCAGTGGCGGATTCTTCCCTCCGCCGACAATTATGGAAAACTTGATCAGTGGGAATAACGGCAGCGGGATTGAGACCAACAATACCCGGGCAACGATTATGGGAAACTTTATTACGGAGAACGCCGGCGATGGAATTGGCAACTACAACGTCCCCGCCGGGACGATAGGGCCATTGGATAAGCCGGCCTTTTCGACGATTAGTGGAAACACAATCACACGGAACGGAGGCAACGGGATTTCCAACTAATCCTCCTCATCACCGATGATTTTCCATAACATAATCATAGGCCATACCAGGACCCCTACATGTATCATATGCCCTGGCGGTAAGGCGGATATATATGTGTCGCTTGACAGCACACCAAACATTAGTTTCAATGTATATGATTCTGTTACGGGATATTCAGCCGTGGGGCAATTTAATGTGAATTCCAGTGGAGGTTTTGCCCCGGCGCCGTAGTAAGAGGCGGCTGGCAGGCGAATATTTACTTTGAATCAATTTAGCACAGGAGGTGCATCATGAAACACTCACATCCATGGCCCAAAAGGCTTCGCGGCGGCATCGGGCTGCTGGGCCTGCTGCTTAGTTTGGGATTATTATACGGCTGCGCTGGAGGGGGTGGAGGCGGCGGAGGGGGTTCAACCCCCAATCCGGCCGAAGGCTCTACCTGGGATCAGATGGGTTGGGATCAAGGGAAGTGGGGATAACGAGTCTGTAGAAAAACCCCATCGCAATGTCGTCCAATGGGGCGAACCGGTCGAGCGGCAGGCCGGTTCGACAATGTCGTCATCGTTTCGTGCCAGCCTTGCCGGTTGTCCTCATTTCCCCGTGACTGGTGGCCCGG
>JACQCA010000027.1 GCA_016201865.1 Nitrospirota bacterium | reverse complement strand
GATAAGGCGCTGGAAGAGTACAAACTGGCCGCTTCCCTCAAACATATCGAGGTGGTCGGGATTCACAAACATATCGGCTCTCAATTGACCGAAACCGCGCCCTATGTGGACGCTCTTCGACGGCTGCTCGCCCTGGTCGAGGAACTCAAGCGGCTTGGGATACAGATTCAGTACGTCAATATCGGCGGGGGATTGGGCATCACGTATGAAAACGAGACCCCTCCCCATCCCAAGGACCTGGCGAAGGCGATCGGGCCGCTCGTGAAGGACCTCAAATGCATCCTGATCATGGAACCGGGCCGTGCGCTGGTCGGCAACGCCGGGATACTGGTCACAAAGGTCCTCTACACCAAGGAAGGGGATTCCAAAAAATTCGTGATCGTGGACGCCGCCATGAACGATCTCATCCGACCGAGCCTGTATGGGGCGTTTCATCTTATCCAGCCGGTGATCCGCCGCGGACGAAAACCGATCACGGCCGATGTGGTCGGACCGATCTGCGAGTCGGCCGACTTTCTGGCGAAGGACCGCGAAATCGAGGAATGCCTGCCGGAGGAGTACCTGGCCGTGATGAGCGCTGGCGCGTATGGATTTGCGATGGCCTCGAACTACAACGCCCGTCCGCGGGCGCCGGAAATCCTGGTCAACGGCGACCGCTATTTCACCGTGCGGGAACGTGAGACACACGCCGATCTGGTCAAGGGCGAGCACATCCCGGATTTTTTGAAATAACAGACGGTCGTAGGGGCGGCCCTGCGTGGCCGCCCTAAATCAGGGCAACCACATAGGGTTGCCCCTACATTTTTTTGAAACATCGATGTTTGAACCCAGGACCAGCGGAAACGATTTTATACTGATCGACAACCGCCGCGGCGCGTTGAAGGAATTCAAGGGCCGGAAGCTCAACCGGTTCGCGGCCGCCGTCTGCACGCACCGGATGTCGGTCGGCGGCGACGGCCTGATACTGATCGAACGTCCGACAAATCCCCGTCAGGCCCATTTCCGCTGGCGGCTGTTTAATGCCGACGGGACCGAGGCCGAGCTCTCCGGCAACGGCGGGCGGTGCGCCGCGCGGTTCGCCTATCTAAAAAAAATCGCGCCGGCCAAGATGGTTTTTGAGACGCTGGCCGGACCGATCCGGGCCGAAATCAAAGGGGCCCACGTCAAGATCCAGATGCCGACGCCGCAATCGCTCCAACTGGACATCAAGGTCCCGGTTCGGGATGCGACCTACGTCGGACATTTTTTGAACACCGGCGTCCCTCACACCGTGCTGTTCGTGGACGACCCGGCCGCCGTCGACGTCGTCCCGCTGGGAAGGGCGATCCGATATCACGAGATCAAGAACCCCCGCCTGATTCAAATGCGGACGTACGAGCGCGGCGTGGAGGATGAAACGCTGGCCTGCGGCACCGGCGCCGTCGCCACGGCACTGATCTCGGCCGCGCTCGGCCAAGTCCGTTCCCCCGTCACGCTCATCCAGCGAAGCGGCATGACCCTCAAGGTGCATTACCGCTGGGACGGCGCGCAGTTTCATGATGTTTTCCTCGAAGGTGACGCCCGCGTGGTGTACGCTGGCGAGATGAGAGACGAGACCCTTTTCACATAGGGGCGCAGCATGCGGCGCCCCGACTCATCCCTGTTCTATAAATTTCACAATTCTCGCTCGGTCACCGGAATTGAGACCGACAAAACCCAATCCGACTCCGACACCCTCATGGATGTAGAGCACGCGGGCCTGGACCTGAATCGGCCGCTCATCGGCATCATAAAGTTTAAACCGAAGGGTGATCCGGGTCCCCATCGGGAAACCTTGCTTCGTGACCAGGTATATCCCCCCGATGCTGATTTCTGAACAACGGTGCATTCCTGCCCCAACAACCTCGACCTCTTTGTAGAAAGGGGCCCTCTCGTTCCTACGGCGTTCATCGGGCCCGGTTTCAGCCATGATGATTTTCCATTATTCGGGTCATATACTGCAGCGCGACGCCACCAAGGTCAGAAGTTATTAATGATGAGATCAAGCATTTCTTTTTCGTTTCTCCATCCGAATGAAGGTCAGTCCGTCACGGGAGATAAAAATTCACCGTCACGCCGGAGCGGAAGGTCTCAAACGTGGTGGTATCCAGATCACCGGTGGAGTCGCGCAATTCGGCTCCCACCTGGGCTTCGGCGCTGACCTGTTTTGCGAAGAAATATTCGAGGCCGAAATGGCCGTTGAGCCCGAACGTCCTCTGGCTCTGGACGTTCGCGGCTCCCGTCCCTGCAAACCGGATCGTCTCCTCCCGAACGAAAAAGACCGAAGCCCCGACGAAGGGAGCCAGGTCGCCTTTGACGAGATATTTTCGGCCGCCGACGGACAGGTTGTAATCGGTCGCATTCGCGTCGTTGTCGGTATGGCTGAATCCGAACCCGGCCAGCAAAGCGATGTCGTTGGCCGCGAAATAACGACCGGACAGTTCGATGACACGGTCGGTAATCCCGAACGACAAGGCCTTTGCGCCCAACTTAAGGCTGTTTTCTGCCGCTTCGGCTCCCGACGCGACCAGGTTTACAGCTATGACCAAGAAAAGAATCTTTATGAACGTCTTATTCATGGTTTCCTCCTCGTTATCAGATAGGTGAGACGGTCTTTTCTAAACCTTTCCGCTTTTTCAAAACGCGTAGACGAGTCTCGTTGAAAGTTTGATCATGTTGTCCGTCGCTTGCGGACCTCCCAGTCGGGCCGGCCAGGCGTCGCCGGTCAAGAGAAGGCCGAAGCCGCCGCTCAGCAACAGGTTCGGATCCAGTTGCCAAGCGGCATTGGCATCGAACTCCCATCCCAGGTCGCGTGATGCTCCGGCCGTCGGCTCATGGGTCAGCCGGGCCCGGATCACGGCCAGCTCGCCGCGGATCACTCCGGTCGGCCGGAAGCCGATCGAAAGTTTCGCGGCCGTCAATCCTCCGATGTTCCCGCCGTCCCGATCGCTTACGGTTTCATTATTGACCAAGATGTTCCCCAGGACGAAATTCGGCGAGATCGCATTGATGTTCAGTTTGTGTCCGGTCGGCGGGAGATCGTCCGGCTTCTGCCCCGTGGAATAAAGCCCGGTCCATTCGGCGTCTATCCGACGCCCCGTCCATCCGAACCGTCCGAGGAGATTGGCCCCGTGCAGATCCATGCCGCGCCCGGAAGGATTCAGAACAGTGGGTTGATGGGACCGGATCGAGCCTTTGAGGTAATCCGCCTCGGTACCCCACCGGAAGGACGGCCCTTTGTAGTCCATAGCCCATCCCAAAGCGGCCAGCGCGGCGTGATCATCGCCGAACGAGAGGATCGGGCAGCCGGACGGCGATCCCGTCGGGCACGGCGTAAAGGAAAGGTTCGGGCCGCGGTCTTTTAGAAGCAGCCCAAAGAGGCTCGATCCGAAACCGGCCGTCGGCGCTAAGTTCAAATCGGCGAGATAGACCGAGGTGCTTCCCGCTCCGCTCGAATCGGCGCTGAGAAGAAGGTCCGCAATCGTCAGACTGGCCCAGCCGATCGGGATCGCGACCGACACGGCGTCCGCCGTGTCGTCAAAGATCAGCCCCCGGCCCAAGGTGATGCCCTGTCGGCCGATCACCAGGTGGGCCCAAGGCCAGCTCACCCGAAGATAGCCCTCTTTCAGACTCACGGTGTCCAGACTTCGGCCGAAGCCCTCGCTCCCCAACACCCGGTTTCCGGTCCCGCTGCCGACGGAGGAACGGTTGAGCGTGGCCGCATTCCGACCGGCGGCGCCGTTGAAGAAATCGATCAGGACGACCCCGGTCGCCAAGCCTTCCGCCGCCGAGATTTTCAGCCGAAACCGGGCATCGTTGAAGGCCTCCTGGTCATTGCTGCCGGTATGCGCATCGGTCAGGTTGTTGTCGTAGAATCCCCGCGCGCGGAACTCGCCGCCGAACTTGACCTCGGCGGCCGGTGCGGCGGTTTCAATCGCCTGTGAAAAAATAATGAGGAAAGCGAAGAGGGCCTTGAAAAATCCGGCCCCGCGGAACGGATGTCGCGGAAATAATCCGGTCATGAATCGTCCTTTCGGTAAAACGGTCATCGCAACTTTAACACGGCGTCTATCGAATCTTCAATGCCGCATTTTGGGCATAATCCAAAAACGGGCCGGGATAGATCCCGAGCAGCAAGACCGCGACGGCCGCGACCGCCAGGACCATCACGACCGCCGGCGGGGCGGCCAGATGGACCTCCTCATCGGGCTCCTTCATGTACATCACCATCACGACCTTGAGATAGAAATAGGCCGAGACGGCCGTGAAGATCACGCCAAGAACCGCCAGCCAGGTCAGATGGACGTTCACGGCCGCCATGAAGATATAAAATTTCGCGATGAAGCCGGCTGTCGGCGGGATCCCGGCCAGCGAGAACATGAAGATCAGCATCGCCAAGGCCGCCAGCCGGTTCTTTTTGGCCAGACCCGCGAAGTCGTCGATCGCGTCCCCTTCGACGCCCCCGCGGCGAAGCAGCGTCACGACGCCGAAAGCGCCGAGCGTCATGACGGCATAGATCGGCATATAAAGCATCAGGCTGAAGATCCCGAGACGGTCTCCGACGAGAAGGCCGATCAAGGCATAACCGGAATGGGCGATGCCGGAGTAGGCCAGCATCCGCTTGATGTTGGTCTGAACCAGCGCCACCACGCTGCCCATCACGATCGTGATCACCGAAAGCAGAATGAGCAGGAACCGCCAGTCGGCATGAATCCCGCCCAGGGCCTCCATGAAGACGCGGAGGAAGACCGCAAAGCTGGCCGCCTTGGAGCCGACCGAGAGAAAGGCCGTGACCGGCGTGGGCGCGCCTTCGTACACATCCGGCGCCCACATATGGAACGGGACGGCCGCAATCTTGAAACCGAACCCCGCCACGAGGAGGATCACGGCCAGGACCCAGGCCGGATTGCCCGGATCCGCGCCCCGAAGATGAAGGGCCACGGCCTCCAAGTTCGTCGTCCCGGAGAGGCCGTACAAAAGCGAGATGCCGAATAATAGAATTCCGGACGAGAAGGATCCCAGAATAAAATATTTAGCCGAGGCCTCCAGGGATTTTTCCTCAAAACGTTTGAAGCCGACCAGGATATAGAAGGTGATCGACATCAGCTCGAGCCCCAAGAAGACCGTGACGAGATCCGAACCCGACACCATGATCATCATCCCGCAGATGGCCAGCAGGATAAAGGCATAATACTCCCCGAGATCGATCCTCTCGCGCCGGAGATAACCCATCGAGAGCAGGATGGTCATTATGGCCGCGACATACAGCAACAGTTTGAAGAAATTGCCGAACGGATCCAGAACGAACATCCCGTTCAAGACCGTCAGATCGGCCCATAGGAGCTGCCATGTCGCGATAAAAGCCAGTCCCAACGCCGCCAGTCCGAAATAGGCCAGGATCTCCCGGCGATCCTTGGGCAGGAACGGCTCGATCAGGAGGATGGCGCAGGCGTAAACCGCGATGAGGATTTCCGGAAGGACGGCGCCGATGTCGGTCACGGAAAACGTCATGGCCGTGTCCAGACCTCCGAAAGCTGCAGCGGCGCCGGGGCCGCCGTCTTGCGCAGCCCGGGGCCGATGAGGTCCGACAGGCCGATGATCACGAAGGCGACGAAGGAAAGCAGTGGGATGAGCGCGTCGGTCGGCATCACCATTTCATCAGGTTGACTTCTTCAACATTGACGGTGGCCTTCCCGCGGTAAAGCGCGATGAGGATGGCCAGACCGATCACCACTTCGGCCGCGGCCACCGTCAACACAAAAAAGACGAAGACCTGGCCGGTGATGGTTTTCAGATAATGAGAAAAAGCCACGAAGTTGATGTTGGCGGCATTGAGCATCAGCTCGATCGAGAGCAGAAGGATGATGATGTTTCTCCGGATCAGGACGCCGATGACGCCGATGAAGAAAACGATCGCGCTGAGAATCACGTAATACGACAGCGGAACCATTATCGTCCCCGCTCCTCTTTTCCGAAGATCCCTTTTTTCGCGAGAATGATCGCTCCGATCATCGCAACCAGGAGGATCAGCGACGCCACTTCAAACGGAAAAAGATAGGTCGTGTAGAGCGCCCGGCCGATGCCCTCGGTGTTTCCCGGAACGGGCGCGGCCGGTGGAACGGCCGCGGGGTCGCGATCCGCAAATCCGGATTGGCCCAAGACGAAGATCGCCTCGACCAGGACCGCCAATCCGACGATCAGACCGATCCGAAACTGCTGATGATACCCTTCGTCCGCCCGGACATTCAGCAGCATCAGCACGAAGAGATAGAGCACCAGGATGGCGCCGGCGTAGACGATGATCTGGACCGCCGCGATAAACTCGGCGTCGAGCAGCACAAACAGCCCGGCCACATGAAAAAACATGACCAACAGCGACAGCGCGCTGTAGATCGGCTTGTGCAGCGCGACCACCAGGATCGCCGTCGCCACGATGACGGCTGCAAAATAAAAAAACAGAACCAGTGTCATGGTTTCATTTTGAGCATCGAACCGAATATCGTGATCGCATACGGAAGGAACAGGCGAGGCGCTTCACTTGACAGGGTAGCCTCGATGCGCCACGTTGAAGAAGGCAGCGTGGGGATGCTGAAATTCGACGCGTGTCTCCCGGACCGGAAAGGCCCGATCCCCGATGGTCAGCAACTGTTCCTTATTGAGCTTCAGATTCCGCTTGTCATACGTCGCGTATTCGTATTCTTTGGTCATTCCCAAGGCGTTGACCGGGCAGGCCTCCACGCACAACCCGCAGAAGACGCAGCGGGTCATGTCCATGGTGTATTCCTTTGCGTACCGTTTGAGCGGCTGGCCTTCCACCTCGGCGCTGATCACCGTGATCACGCGCGACGGACAGGCCGCCTCGCACAGATCGCAACCGACGCATTTGTCGGTCCCGTCGTCATACCGCAGAAGGGCGATAAAGCCGCGGTAGCCGTTGGGAAGCACCCGTTTTTCGTGTGGGTACTGGATCGTAACGCGCCGGATGAAAAGATGCTTGAAGGTCGCGGCCATCCCTGCCAGGATTTCTAAAAATAGGACCTGTTGTAAGAATCGTTTCAGTCGGTGATGGAATCCACGGTGGCTGAGCATCTATCCCCTTATAAAAAACAAGACCACCGACGTGACCAGGATATTGGCCAGCGCCAGCGGGATCATGACCTTCCAGCCGAACATCATGAGCTGATCGTATCGGAGACGGGGCAGCGTTCCCCGAATCCAGATATAGAAGAACAGAAAGAAATAGACCTTGCCCGCAAACCAGAGAATCGGCGGGATGAACGAGAGCGCTTCGAACGGCGCATGCCATCCTCCCAGAAAAAGGATCGTGGCGATACAAGAAACGAGGATCATGTTAGCATATTCGGCCAGAAAGAAAAAGGCAAATCGCATCCCGCTGTATTCGGTGAAAAAGCCGGCCACCAGCTCGCTCTCGGCCTCCGGAAGATCGAACGGCAGGCGGTTCGTCTCGGCGACCGCCGAGATCAGGTAGATCACGAAGGCCACGAACTGCGGGAGGATGAACCAGTGCAGCGCCCCTCCGTTCTGGGCCTCCGTGATCTTGACCAGGCTTAAAGAACCGGCCATCAGCAGCACGCCGACAATCGCCAGGCCCAGCGACAGCTCATAGCTGATCACCTGCGCCGCCGATCGCAAGCCGCCCAGAAGCGAATATTTGTTGTTCGAGGCCCAGCCGCCCAATAGAACACCGTAGGCCCCGATCGAGGCGAAGGCCAGAATGTAGAGGATCCCGATATTGAGATCGGTGACATACGGCCTGAAGGTCAGGCCGAAAAGATGAATCGAATCCCGCCCGAAGGGGACGACGGCGAACCCGATCAGTGCCGGGACCAGAACCAGGATGGGCGCCAGCGTAAAAATGATCTTGTTGGCCTGCGCCGGGACGATGTCTTCCTTGAAGAAAAGTTTCAGGCCGTCCGCAATCGGTTGGAGCAGCCCGTGATAGCCCACCTCCATCGGACCCATCCGGTCCTGCATCCATCCCAGGATTTTTCGCTCGAAATAAGTCAGATAGGCCACATGAAGCAGCACCACCGCCATCACGACGCCGATCGTCACGAGCACCACGATTAAATTCAAGGCGGTTTGAATCATCAACCGTTCCTCCGCAGTTTGTTAAGCCTTCTCAATCAAAACCTCCGTCGTTTTAAAAACCGGCACGCCGGAAACCGGAGCGAGCTCCACCGTCAGCAAATCCTTCACCGGTGGTTCATTGAACGATTCGGGAAAGAAGACCAGCCCCGGCGGGTATTTTGCGTCCATCTTGACCTCGACATCCACCGATCGCTGCACCGGCCCATAGGCCGACCGGAGCCGGACCAGCCGTCCCTCCGTCACCCCCAGCCGCTCGGCATCCTCCGGCGCCATATAAAGGAAGGGCCGACCCATGACCTTCATCAGCCCGTCGGCCTTAAGGGACATCTTGCCGGAATGAAACAGCACCGGGCCCAGGACCAGACGGAACCGGTGGTTCGGCGCAACGGAATGATCCGTCTTGCGATCGAGACGGTACCGTTCAGAAACTCCTTCGGCCAATTCCTCGTTGAGATATCGCGCGACCGCTTCTTCCTGTTCCGAACGCTTCGGCAACTCCCTCCAGCCGGGCCAGAGCCGGGCGATCTCGTGCGAGATCTCTGCGCCGTCCTCATACTCCAGCGGATAACCCATCTCGAGCGCGATCTCGGATAGAATTTCCCAGTCCGGCCGCGTTCCCTGGACGGGATCGAAGGCTTTGCGCACCGCCTGAACATGTCCCTCTTGATTCGTGAAAGTCCCGTTCTGCTCGGCGAAACTGGCGGCCGGCAAGACCACGTCGGCTTTCATCCCCGTCTCGGTCAAGAAAAGATCCTGGCATACGACGAATTCGGTCGCCTCCACCGCCTCGGCCGCGCCGGCCGATGCCGGAAGGCTGCCGACCGGATTCTCTCCCATGAGATAGAGCGCCTTGATTTTTCCATCCCGAGCGGCTTTAAGCATCTCCATCATCGTGAGGCCGGGCCCGGCCGGAATGGGCTCCTTCCAGGCGCGGCTGATTCGGTCGCGGTCGGATTCGTCATCCAACCGCCCCACGCCCGGCAGCCGGTCCGGGACGACGCCCATCTCATAGGCCCCCATCTCATTGTTCTCTTCCATCAAGGGCGCCAGCCCACAGCCGTCGGCGATGAGCTTGCCGGTCGATAAGGCCAGATCGCCGAGAATGCGGACCGTCTCGTATCCATCTTTGGCCCGGATGACCGACTCCCCAAAGACGATCACGGCGCGGGAGGCCGAGGCCCACTCCCCTGCGGCGGCCTTGATTTCTTCATACGGCAAACCGGTTGCTCTCTCGATCTGCTTGGGGGTGATCGCGGCGACCGCATCGCGAAGCCTTTGGGTTGAACGATGCGAGGCGACTCTTTCTGCGAGCCGCCCTTCCTCCAACACGGCCTTCACCAGTCCGATCGCGATGGCGCGTTCCGCGCCGGGGGCATGGGCCAGGTGCCGCGTCGCCCGATTGACGATGTTGCTCAACGTGCTGATCCGACGCCGAAGCGGCGTGGCCACGATCAACTTCGCCCCCCGTTTGGCCGCGGCCTTGACCTTCAGGCCGGCGATCGGGTTCGTCTGCGTGATGTCCGTCCCGATCACGAAAACGAGATCGGCCCGTGTGATCTCCTCATACGATGTGAGCCACCGCGGCGTGCCGGTCAGTTCGGTCATCGCACGGGCCGCATTCACCGCTCCGTACCGCACGCTGCTGTCGAGATTCGGGCTTCCAAGGATCAGACGGACGAACTTTTGAAAAACGTAAAGACTCTCGTTGGTGCAGCGGGCCGAGGCCAGCGCGCCGAAGGCCGCGCCGCCGTGCTGAGTCTTGATGCGACGGAAACCGTCCGCCGCCGTCTCCAACGCCTCTTCCCAGGAGGTCTCGACCAAGGGACCGTCCTTTCGACCCCCTTTGCGGACGAGGGGCTTGGTGAGACGATGCGGACTGTTCACAAACTCGTATCCGAAGGTGCCCTTCGCGCAGAGATCGCCCTCGTTTCGCCCGGATCCCCAGACGCTTTTCGTCTCGTTGCCCCAGAACGAGGTCACCTCGATCACCTCGCGGGTCTGCGGACGGCTTTCAAGGCGAAGGGAACAGCCGTCGGCGCAGTAGGCGCAGGTCGTCTCGGTCTGGGTCAGCATCCAGGGACGGTATTCATACAACGGCAGCCGGTTCAGCAAGGCCCCGACCGGACAGATCTGGACGCAGCCGCCGCAGAATTCGCAATCGAGCTGCTTTTCGGCGTAATGGCCGATCTCGACGTGAAAACCCCGGTTGACGGAAGAGAGGGCCTGGGAATCAATCACCTCGTCGCAATACCGGACGCACCGCATGCACTGAATGCAGCGGTTCATCTCCTTCTCGATCAGCGGGCTGAAATAGTCCTTCGGGTAAATCCGCTTTTCCTCCTTGAACTGCCCGTACGCGGTGTATTTCTGCGAGTAGTTCTGGAGCGGGCAACGGCCGCCTTCGTCGCAGATCGGGCAGTCGAGCGGGTGATTCGCCAGAAGAAAATCCAGCACGCCTTTGCGCGCGTCCGCCACGACCGACGTGTTGGTCTGAACAACCATGCCCTCGGAAACGGGCAACGAACAGGAGACCTGGAGCTTCGGCATCTTCTCGATGCTGACGAGGCACATTCGGCAGTTGCCGTCGGATTTTAATTTTTGGTGGTAGCAGAAGAACGGAATCTCGATCGAAAGCGCACGGGCCGCCTCGATCACCAGCGTGCCCTTGGGGACGACCACCTCCCGTCCGTCGATTGTCAATTTGACCGTCTCGGTTTTGATCTGCACAGATTCAGACAAAGGATTCAATGCCTCCCAATCCCAACCAATTCCTCGCCCCGGTCTCCCGCCATGCACCGTTTTTCTTTAACATGGTATTCGTACTCCGACCGCCAATGTTTGAGCGTGCTCAGGATCGGCGCGATCTCGGCATCGCCGAACGCGCAGACCGTCTTGCCGCCGATGTTGTTGCAGATCCGGACCAGTTGATCGAGATCTTCCGCTCTTCCATGCCCGTGCTCGATCCGCCGCATGATCTGGACCAGCCAGGAGGATCCTTCACGGCAGGGCGAACATTTCCCGCAGGTCTCATGGGCGAAAAACTCCATCAGGTTGAGCGCGGCCCGGACCATGCAGGTGTCTTCATCCATCACGGTGACGCCGCCGGAGCCGAGCATCGAACCGACCTGCGCAATCGCCTCGAAATCCATCTTCACATCGAGGCTGCTCTCGGTCAGAAAGGCCGCGGAGGCCCCCCCGGGAATGACGGCCTTGATTCGTTTGTTGTTCCGCACCCCGCCGGCCTGCTCGTAGATCAGTTCCCTAAGCGGGATTCCCATCGGCACCTCGTAATTGCCCGGCCGGTTCACATGGCCGCTGACCGAGAAGATCCGCGTCCCGGGACTTTTGGGAGACGAGCCGATCGAGATGAACCATTCAACGCCCCGATTGACGATATGGGGGAGGTTGCTCAAGGTTTCGACGTTGTTGATCACGGTCGGCTTTCCGTACAGCCCGTGGATGGCCGGGAAAGGCGGTTTCGTCCTCGGCAGCCCGCGTTTGCCCTCGATGGATTCCAGAAGCGCGGTTTCTTCGCCGCAGATATAGGCCCCGGCGCCGCGATGGAGGTGGAGATCAATCTCCGTCCTGCTCCCCAAAATATTTTTCCCCAGATAGCCGGCCCGGGTGGCCTCGGTCAGGGCCCGCTGCAGCACCTGCGCTCCGTAGACGAACTCGCCGCGGATATAGATATAACCGACCCTGGCCCCGATGGCGTAGGCGGCCAGCATCATTCCCTCGATCAACTGATGCGGGTCCCGCTCGATCAGCTGACGGTCTTTGAACGTCCCCGGCTCGCTCTCGTCGGCGTTGCAGCAGAGGTATCGGGTGATGGCCGGGTCTTTCGGAAGGAAGTCCCATTTCATCCCGGCCGGAAAACCCGCGCCGCCGCGTCCGCGAAGCCCGGACCGTTTGACCAGGTCGATCAGTTGGGCCGGTGCGTATTCCTTCAAGGCCTTGCGAATCGCAAGATAACCGCCAAGCCGCTCATAGTCGGCCAGGCTGCCGGCATATCCGGGCGTCTCTAAATTCTTATGAAGCACCTTTTCGTACTTCATCCGCTAATTCTCCCCCATCGGTTTCAAGACCGGCTGCGCTCCCCGTTTCAAGTCATCCAGAATTTTGTCCACCTTTCCACGCGTCAGGTTCTCGTAAAACGCCCCGTTGACCTGCATGGCCGGCGCCGTCCCGCAGGAGGCGAGACATTCCACGGTCTTCAACGTAAACAGTCCGTCGGGCGTCGTCTCGCCGATCCCGATTCCCAGCCGTTGCTTGAGATGGCCGAGGATGTTTTCGGAACCGGCCAGCGCGCAGGACAGCGTCCGGCAGAGCTGGATCAGGTATTTGCCCACCGGTTTCTCGTTCAGAAGCGTATAGAACGTCAGAACCTCGTACACCTTCGGCGGCGTGAGGTCGAGCAGATCTGCGATCATGACCATCACGTCCTCGCTGATATGGCCGAACTCAGCCTGGGCCAGGTTCAGTACCGGAAGCATCGCCGATCGTTTATCCGGATAATGTGTCAGGATCTCTCGAATCTCTTTTTGGGCCTTCTCGGAAAATTCCACCTTTTTCGTCTCAGGATTCATGGTTGATCTATCTATCGCATTCCCCCATTACGATGTCATACGTCCCGAAGATCGTGACGATGTCGGCGATCATGTAGCCCCGCGCCATGTGATCGAACGCCCCGAGATGAACGAAGGACGGCGAGCGGATTTTGAGCCGGTAGGGCTTGGGGCTTCCGTCGCTCACAATCGAGAAACCCAGCTCGCCTTTCGGGGCCTCCGTCGCGCAGTAGACCTCGCCCTTCGGCGGCCGGAAGCCTTCGGTAAAGATGATGAAATGATGGATGAGGCTTTGCATGTCCTGCATCACCTTTTCCTTGGGCGGGGCCACCACCTGAGGGACATCCGTTAAGACCGGCCCCTCCGGAAGTTGATCCAGGCATTGCGCGATGATCCGCGCGCTCTGTTTCATCTCCTGCATCCGGACCCGGTACCGGTCGTAGGTGTCGCCGTTCGATCCCAACGGAACATCCCAATCCACTTTGCCATACGCCGCATAGGGCTCGGCCTTTCTCACGTCGTAATAGACGCCCGACCCCCGCAGCGCCGGCCCGGTCAGCCCGAAATTGACGGCATCCTCGGCAGAGATCACTGCGATATTCTTGGTCCGTGAAAGCCAGATTCGGTTGTTCAAAAGAAGACGGTCGTATTCATCGATCTTGGATGGAAAATCCGCGAGGAACGTTCGGAGCCGGGCGATCACTTCCGGCTTGAGATCGCCGTTCACGCCGCCGATCCGAAAATAGTTCATCGTCAGTCGCGCCCCGCAGGTCTGCTCAAACAGGTCCAGCAGGACCTCCCGCTCGCGGAACGTCCAGAAAAAGATCGTCATCGCGCCGATGTCCAGCGCCTGCGTCCCCAGCCAGAAAAGATGCCCCACGATCCGCTGCATCTCGGCGATGATCGTCCGGACATACTCCCCGCGCTCCGGAATCGAAACCCCCAGAAGTTTCTCGATGGCGCGAACGTACGCGAAGTTGTTGGTCATGGAACAGATATAGTCCAGGCGGTCGGTATGGGGAATGATCTGCTGATAGGTCAACCCTTCGCACAGTTTCTCAACACCCCGATGGAGATAGCCCAAGTCCGGCGTCGCCTTGATGATCTTCTCGCCTTCCAACTCCAGCACCACCCGGAGAACGCCGTGGGTTGCGGGATGCTGAGGGCCCATATTCAAAAGAACCTCCTCGCTCCGGCGGAGTGGGAGATCTTCGGTAATCGGCCGGGGCTCGGTGTCGTTGAAAGATGCCGGGTTTGCACCCATCGATTGATCCTGTCGGGTTTGAGATTCCATGAAGGTGCGTTACGCCTGAGGCTCCTCGGTGGGAAGGAAGTCGAAGGTATTTCGCCACCCTCTTCCCTCGGCGGGGTACTCCTTGCGAAGGGGATGCCCGTCGAAGTCTTCGGGGAGAAAGATCCGACGGAGGTCGGGATGGTTGCGGAACCGGATCCCCATCAGGTCGTACACCTCGCGCTCCAAGAAACCGGCCGCCCTCCAGACCGGATGGACCGAGTCGATCTCGCACCGATCCTCCCGGAGGCCGGCCTTGAGCCGGAGGCGATGACGTTTCCGGATCGAGTTCAACTGATAGACCACTTCAAACCGGCTCTCTCGACCGGGATAATCCGCCGAGAAGATATCGGAAAGATGGTCGAACTCCAGATCGGGGTCGTCGTGGAGAAACCGGGCGATCTCGACGATGCGATCCGGCTTCACGACCACGGTCCAATCGCCCCGAAACTCGTTCGCCTCGATGAACTCGATCGGGAACGTCTCCTGAATTTTCTGCGCGATTTCGTGAGTCATGGTGGCTCGGTTTATTTCACAAAAACCTTCTCGTGCTTGATCTTCTCCTGGAGCATCATCAGCCCCTGGAGCAGCGCCTCCGGCCGGGGCGGACAGCCGGGGACGTAGACGTCCACCGGAACGATTTGATCCACCCCCTGAACGACGCTGTAACTGTTGTAATGATTCCCGGACGTGGCGCAGGATCCCATCGCGATCACATAACGCGGCTCGGGCATCTGATCATAAATACGACGAATCACGGGGGCCATCTTACGGCAGACCGTCCCGGCCACAATCATCAGGTCCGACTGCCGCGGCGAGGCGCGGAAGACGCCCGCGCCGAACCGGTCGATGTCGTACCGCGAAGAAACCGTTGCGATCATCTCGATCGCGCAGCAGGCCAGACCGAAGGTCATCGGCCAGAGCGACGACTTCCGGGCCCAGCTCACGACGGAATCAACCGAGGTCGTGATGACGTTGGCCTCAAACTGCCGGTCGATCAATCCCATTCCAACGCCCCTTTTTTCCAGGCATAGATATACCCGACCAAGAGAACCGAGATAAACAGTGTCATCTCGACCAGACCGTAAAGGCCGATCTTGTCGTAGACCACGGCCCAGGGATACAGAAAGACCGTCTCGATATCAAAGATCACGAAGATCATCGCGATGATGTAGTAGCGCAACGGGAACGGGGCGCGGGCGTCCGAAAAGGGAATGTTTCCGCTTTCGTACGGCGTCAGCTTGGCCTTGTAGATCCGCCGCGGCCGTAGGAGGGTGCCGAGCAGAAGCGTCACGCCGCCAAACGCCAATGCAATGGCGATAAAGATTACGATCGGAAGATAATTAACGGGGATAAAATTTCCTGGCACTGCTTAACCCCCTTGACTTGTCTGAGTTTTTCTGCCCTTCTCAAGTCCGTAAGAACAGTATAAAACAGGTTGGGAGCTTAAACAAGAGGGTTCATCATAAGAAATCACGACAGGCTTGTCAAGGGAGAACAGCGAGGCCGGCGCTATTCGGCGGCGGTTCCAAGATAGTTAAAAGATCTTTAAAAAAGAACCAGTCCGCTGACCTGAACCGGAGTTGTGCTCAAATTACCGGAACCGGAAGTCCCGTTCCCCAACTGGCCGTTCTGGTTCTCGCCCCAGGCCCAGACCGTGCCGTCGCTCTTTATCGCCAGCGAATGCGAACCGCCGCCGGCAATTTTAATCGCACCGGTTAATCCGGGCACCTGGACCGGGGTCGGGTGCGGATTGCCGTCCGTGGCGCCGAGACCCAACTGGCCGAAAAAGTTATCTCCAAAGGCCCAGACCGTGTTGCCGTTCACCACAAGGGTGTGAGAATAACCAGCGGCGATACCCGAAACACCCGCCAACACCAGCACCGGGGAAAATTGATTATTCAAACCGGGATCACCATTTCCTAACTGGCCGTGACTGTTGCTTCCCCAGGCCCAGACGTTCCCGGCCCCATCCAATGCCACGGTGTGACTATCCCCGGCCGCGATGGACGAAACGACCGATAACCCGGGAACCTGGAACGGGGTAGAATGCGGATTAATATCCGCAGAACCGATACCCAACTGACCGCCCGAGTTCTGTCCCCAGGCCCAGACCGTGCCGTCGGTCTTTATGGCAATGCTGTGGCGTCCGCCGGCGGCGATGGCTATTACATTGGTCAGCACGGAGACCTGAATGGGGGTGACGTGCTGTCCGGCCGTCGTGCCGTCTCCCAACTGGCCATAGGAATTATCCCCCCAGGCCCAGACCGTGCCGTCGTTCTTCAGGGCAAGGGAGTGCGATTCTCCGGCGGCAACCGCAACGATTCCGGAAAGAAATCCGGTTGCCGCGGTATCCACCACCTGCACCGGCGCGGAACGATTACTCAAACTCAAATCTCCATTTCCCAACTGGCCCGAAAAATTGCTCCCCCAGGCCCAGACCGTGCCGTCGGTCTTCACCGCAAGGGTGTGGCTGTAGCCGGCCGCGATCCCGACGACACCGGTCAGCCCGCCGACCGATATCGGCGTAGAACAGTTGCTTGTCGTACCATCGCCTAATTGGCCGCTCTGATTTCCTCCCCAGCTCCAGACCGTGCCGTCGTTCTTCAAGGCCACGGAGTGATAAAGCCCTGCCGCAACAGCGAAGCCGCCCGATCCGGACGGTGCGGTTCCTCCAAGACCGCAGCTGGGATTGGGACCCGGACCTCCGCTCCCGGGATTTTTATCCGTGCTCCCGCTTAAGCAAGAGGTGAGGGTCAGGCTTGCGATCAGCGCGAGCGATGCCGCGCCGCAGTTTTGGAGTCGCCCCAATCGCATTTCGTTAGTCCGCTCGGTTGACCATCATCTTAACTTTGTTGCTTCACCCACCGATCGATCGCCTCCGCGACATCCTCCGGAAGATCCAGGAATCGGACGCCGTAGCCGGATTCGAGCGACATTTTTTTTCGGTATTCCCGCATCCAGACGATCTCGCACCGGCAGCGGACTTGGATCTCCGTGTTCGGAATCCGGAACGAGATGCTGAATTGCTCGCCCGGCTTCCGGGGATTGACCGACGGGATGAAGAGGCCGCTGCGGCTGATGTTCTTTGCATACCCGAACAGATGCTCCCTTTCGCCTTCTCCGCTCATCTTCAGAACGATGATCGGCGACCGCAGCGCCTTGCGCCGGTCCGGAGCTTTTTGAGGCTGCTCTTCCGTTTCCATTTCCCCTCAGATCATACCATTAAAACGTTCTTAAAATACGGCCTTAAGGTCAAACCCTCCAGCGGGGGCGGCGTTACGCCTTTGTGTTGAATGAGAACCTTGAACACGCCGCCCATGCTTTCACGGGCCAGAAGGCGTTTGACCGAAAGCATCTCGGGACTTTCCGGATCGAGCCGTTCCGTCTCCTGCGCGATCCCAAGGCTCATGAGGAAATTGAGCTGGTTCGTAAAACCGGTGACGGACAGGCCGGCCTCGGCGCCGGTTTGGGCCAGCCGGGTGAAGTCCACATGGGCCGTAATGTCCTGCTCGCCGACACGGGAGTAAGGGTCTTCATTCACGGTATGCCGATAATAACACAGCAGGCTGCCGGATTTCCGATGCGGCGCAAACAGCTCCGAGGCCGGATGGCCGTAATCGATCGTGATCATAAAGCCCTGATCCAGCGCCTGGCCGACTTCACGAATCCAACGGGCCGCTTCAAGATTCACCTCGGCCCGAAGCCCTTCGGCCAGGTGAATCTTCAGTCCGTCGAAATAGGCCGCGAGTTCCGGCGTCGAGGCCTCATTCACGGACTCAACGAACCGGTCGTCATTTAAATCCAGATAAATTTCACACAGACCTTTCTTTGTCCCGACGACCCGATGGACCGGAAGGGCGTCCACGAATTCATTGGACAGCACGCATCCGAAGAGAGGGCCTTCGGCCGCGGCCTCGCCGAGGCCGGAAAACCACCGCACCGATTCGGCCAGACCGGAGGATGAGAGCAGCTCTTTCTGTTTCGCCACCATCGCCGGACTTCGTTCGATGACGGAGTACCGAAACCGTTTAAAATCATCCGGCGCATGCGCCTTCAGTCCGGCCAGGATATCACGGCAGAGCAGCCCTTTACCGGCGCCCATTTCCAGAATCGTGAAGGGCCGGCGCCGCGGAAGGATCGTTTCGATTTGAATGATCTGCTTGGCCAGCAGCCGGCCGAAGAGGGGATGGACGTCGGGGCTGGTGTAGTAATCGCCGCCGAGGCCGATCCGGTCGCCAGCCGCAATGTAATAGCCGTCCACCGGATCGTACAGCGCCGTCTCCATGAACCGTGCAAAGGTCATCCGGCCCTTTTGCCGGATCTCCTCCCGGATCTTTTGAATCAAGGACGGTCTGCCTTCTTTAGACATGCCGCGATCACGCCCTCCGCGTTCCATTCTTTCTCCGTATCCACCCGGACCACATATCCCGCCTCATCTTGATCGAACGGCTCAAACACCGTGAGCTGACGCCGCATAATCTCGACGTCGGCATCCGAAAGATCCATTCCGGCCGCCGTCCTTTGGGCCAGACGGGCTTCGAGAACGGATAAGGGCGCCGTGCAATGCAGAATCACAAAAGGCATCGCCCGCTTCTCGGCCCACGACCTTGCGATCTGCCGGTGGCTTTTCCGGGCGTAGGTGGCATCGAGAATGGCCCAGCGCCCGCTCGCGATCACGGCCCCGGCCCGTTCCAACAGACCGTCGTACGTCGACTCCGTCATTTCCGGGGTGTAGATCCCTTGATCGAATTCCGCCGACATCCGGCGGCCCAAATTCAATCCGGCCAGGGATTTCCGGACGGCGTCCGATCGAATCATCACACCTCCAAGGCCTTCGGCCAGATCCGACGCGACGGTGCTCTTCCCCGATCCGCTCACCCCCGCCATCAGTATCAGACCGGGCCGATGGTCGGTGAGATAGCGCTCCGCCAGCTCAAAATAGGCCGAGGCGCGTTCCCGCGCGGCCTTTTTCTCCTGCTCCGTGATATCCGGATCGTCCAAAAGAAAGCTGGCCACCTTCGCCCTCACGCAGGCGCGATAAATAAGATAGAAATCCAGCACGGCCAGCCCGTCGTAATCCTGGGTCTTCTCAAGATAGACATTCAGAAACCGGTTGCCGAGCCCCGCGAGCCCTCGATGGTCCAGGTCCATCAGCAAAAACGCGACCTCGTTGATGACGTCGATATGATTCAAAGAATCATTGAACTCGATGCAGTCGAAGATGATCAACCGTCCGCGATCCAGACAGATATTTTGAAGATGCAGATCGCCGTGGCAGATCCGGATCGCGCCGGACTCGATCCGTTTCCGGAACAGGTCGGTTTTTTGTTTCAAGAAATCTTCCGAATAGGTTTTGAGTCTCAAAAACCGCGTCGGATCCACCACGATGCGCTGATATTTCGCCGTCTGCTCAAAGTTCCGGAGCACATTTTCCCCGACGACCTCCGGCGTCCCGAAGGCGTCGTCGGCCCGTTCCGCAGACCGGTGGAACCGGGCCGCTTGTTCCGCCAAGGGAAGGATATGCCGCACCGACAGTTCACCCCGCTCGGCCATCGCATCCATCAGACCTTCCTGACTGAACTGGACCATTTTTACGGCATACTCCACCGGAACGCCCTTCCCCTCCACATGGAAATCCTCACCGTCCCGCGTGATCGGCGCGACGCTTAGATAAATTTCCGGCGCCAACCGGCGATTCAAAACCACCTCCCGCTCGCAGTAATAACGCCGCTTCTCCAACGTGGAATAATCAAGAAATTTAAGATCCAACGGCTTTTTGATCTTATAAGCGAAGGGGCCGGTCAGGAAGACGTCCGAGATATGGGTCGCAATATGCCGGACTTCCCGCACAGGATGGGGATAAGCCGCCGGATTCATGAGCGAGCGATACCGGATCATCCGCGCCTCCGTTCATAGATCCATTTTAGTATCTTGTATGGAGGAAAGTCAAAGAAGGATTTGAGATTTGAGATCTCAAATTTGAGATTTTCTAAGGAGAGCGATTATGTCTCTTCCGTCATCTCGGAAAGCGCGGATCTCCCTTTTCGTGCCCTCTCCGTGATTCGGGCCAGCTCTTTTATAAAGGCCTCCCGATCCACGCGGTCTTTCCCGGCCTGTCGAGCTTTATCATTGAGATGCCGCTGGCCGTTGTAGTGCTTGGTTTAATTATCGCGCTTTATGTCGCCGGTTGGTGAAACCGAATAGCTCACGTTATCTCGATTGCCAAGTAGTGGAGTCTTTGCGTACTCTGCAAGATCCGTTATTAATGAGGGATAACCGGATTGAGCAGCTTCTTTTCTTGCAAATGCTATAGCTTTATCCCACGACGCAAAACGAGTCTGATAAGGAGTTTGTAGTAGTCTACTTTCTCCGGTATTACCATAGAGAACCAGAAAGCGCTGAGGATGCCTTAATAGGCGGTAGTGCCCATATGCTTCGTACAATGCCCCTAGAGGCCAAAGGAGAGTGAGTAGAAGAAGTATAACCGGATGATATGCATAGGGGCTTAGAGAAAATGAAGGTTTTCCAAGATAATACCGACTATACCATATGAATCCTGCACATAGATAAACAGCTGCCGCCCAAAAAATATTGGTCGAACTGTAAAGAATAGCTATAATCCAAAGGCCAGCAGCTAAATACAATAACAAGTTTAGTGTCTCCTCTGTCCAATATGCACTATACTATAAAAGAGTTGAGTCTTTTGCTGCTTGTTCCACTTGCATCCTTCATGCAAATAAATCCGTTTTTGCGGCTTATATCTTTTCCTTCCTGCTCAACTCCACCTTTTCAATTATGGGCAAACTGTCCTCTAATCTTCTTCGGCAGCGAGTGAGCGAAACTCTTAGGCTGAAACACCAAATGGTTTTTGATGAGCGAAGGTCCTCAGACATCCAGTAGAGCCTCTTCCTTCACAGGCAGATCCGCACTCGGCTTGACGTCCAGCCAGCCCAGCATGCTCAGGTTTCGAATTGCAAGGGCAACTTCATCTTTGTTTAACGGTGGCCGCCGTTTCTGCTTCCACTTCATAACTTCGTTCAGGACATCCATTTCACTCGGCTTCTCTTGACCCTGTTGTATTAGAGAACTGGCCGCAAAGTGCACTGTTGCCGCCAGTTCAGCTTGTTTGGTATGCATACGCATGAAGAGATCTGCAAGTTTGTCTATGGTTGTTCGCCACTGAGCAAGGTCATCCTCATAAGCCTTGTGGGCGTCCTCAAAGGTGGGTCCGACCTTTACCGAAAACATCTGGCCATGGCGCTTCTCACAAATAAGACCGTTATTCACAAGCTTCGTGACGAGACTTTTCAGTGTCGGAGCATAGGGACCAAAGCTGCCCCGTTGGTATTGAAGCCCTGTCGGAATACCAGATTCGGTCGCGAAGTAGGCAATTTTCTGAAACGTGATCCGGCCTACCGGCCAGTGATAAGGCTCCTGTTCGAGCCGATCCAGTATTTCTACAAGTGCGACCCATGAAGGTTCAATGTGCCTAGGAGATGTAGATGACGTCTTCGTTCCATTACCTGTCAGAGCACCTTCTAAGTATGCTGGCTGCAATTCCTCATGAGGGGTTCCGAAGGGCGCGTAAAGCTCCACGGGTATGGTGAAGCGCTTTAGATGACGGTAGAGCGTCGACCCGACCACGCGCCATTCGAGTTGACCCTCGCCGCATCCCAAAGGCGGGACTGCTAATGAAGCAATGCCCCACTCAACATAGTAGCGTTCAAGATATTCCAGACCACGAACAATATCCTGTAATCTGGCCACTGATCGCCAGTGATCCTTCGTCGGAAAGTTTAAGACCCACGGCGGCATCAGAGAGCGATACAGATAAGGTTGTCCGAGCTTAACTTCTCCAGCTTTGCATCGCCGGACATAATCCTCATACATATCCGGAAAACGTTCCTTGAATTGCAAAGCAATGCCCTTGCCCATCACGCCGATGCAGTTGACCGTATTAACAAGTGTCTGCGCTTCTGATTGGAAGAGATCCCCTATTAGAACTTTGACCATGTGGGCCTCCTTATCGGAAGAACAAATCCCCATTGATGCTGGCCGGGACGTTTACATCCAATGCATTGAAGCGGGTCAAAGACTCATTGCCGGACACATAAGCTCCCATGATGAACCGATATGGAACGCTGTCCGGAACAAGTACCTCTGCACATTTTATAGATCCATGTCTCATCTCTTCAAATGGGTCATCAGGATGTGTCCAGTATTTTGCGAAAACCAGATCTCGATCAATAACTCGAAGACCTGAGGGTGCCGGCTCAAAACGGGCATAATCGCTCGATGCATTTCGGTCCGACACAATAACCCTCGGAAGATCAAGAACTGTTGGACCGATTCGCAGAATGCACAACTTCTCGTGCTGGCTGTGAATTTTGAAGAGCATCTTGTTCCGAGCGCAAATATAGAGGTTCACATAATCGTGCAGCAAACGCCCTGGAGGAACGGTTTTCTTGGCTCGACGTTTTTGAATTTCCTCCATCGCTACGGATTCATGTTTTAATGTTTCAGCCTTCCGATGCGACAAGATTCCTAAACGACAGATTGAAGGTATGTTTTTAATCGGTGTAATGTAGTGTAACTCTTCCAGATCATCGCGTTCCACAGTAGTCTTTGTCCGTTGATCTGCATGTACTCCGGTGATAAGACCATAACCTCAGCCGCAATTCCGAGAAATCTTGTGGCCGCAATCTCGCGTTCTGCAAGACCCACAATAGATAGGATTATGTATAAAGGAAAGCTTCAGATGGCCCTAACATACCGGAATTTCCTAAGGAAGGCAAGCGGGTTGACTTATGGAACCCGCACGGATAGAATCGGGCGCATGGAAACTGTTTTGGTCATCGGACTCGTCGCCGTGGTCGGCCTGCTGATCGTTATACTGCTGCAGGGCAAAAATAAGCCGCAGGATACCGGCATGCTCGTGATGCAGCAGCAGGTCGATGCGCTTCGGCAGCAGATTACCGAAACAATCACCGGCAACACGACCGCGCTCAATCTTCAGCTCTCGTCCGTCACGCAGCAGGTCAACCAGCAGTTGACCGCGATGGTACAGCAACTCCAGAACGCGACCGGCCAGATTGGAACGCGCCTCGATAATGCGGCGCGGGTGGTCGGCGAAGTAAAGCAGAACCTGGGCGAGCTGTCGAAGGCGACGCAGCAGGTGTTCGACGTCGGGAAGGACATCGCGAGCCTCCAGGAGATTCTCCGGGCCCCGAAGCTGCGCGGAATCCTGGGCGAGCTGTTTTTAGGAGACCTCCTGGGCCAAATCCTGCCGCCCAATCACTTTTCTCTACAGCACCGTTTCAAGAGCGGCGAGGCGGTCGATGCCGTAGTCCGGCTGGGCCAATTCATGGTGCCGGTGGATTCGAAGTTTCCGTTGGAGAATTTCCGTCGGGTGGTTGAATCCAAAAACGATGAAGATCGGAAGACCGCACGCAAAAAGTTCAACACGGATGTCAAGAAGCATATCGATGCCATCGCAGATAAATACATCTTGCCGGACGAAGGGACCTTCCCCTTTGCGCTCATGTATATCCCGGCCGAAAATGTCTATTACGAAACGATCATCAAGGATGAAAACTTGGGCGACGAGAAGAGCCTGTCGGCCTATGCGCTCGAACGGAAGGTGATCCCGGTCTCGCCCAACAGTCTGTATGCCTATCTCCAGGCAATCGTGATGGGATTGAAAGGACTGCAGATCGAGAAGAGCGCACAGATCATCATCAGCCATCTGGAACGGTTGCGGGGGGACTTTGAACGGTTCCGGAAGGAATTCGAGGTGATCGGGACTCACCTCACGAACGCCAAAGGCCGGTACGATGAGGCTTCGATCCGGTTGGACCGGTTTGGGGAACGTCTGGTCTCGGCAGGTCAGGCGGAGGCCCCGACGGCGGCGATTAAGGACGAACCGCCCCGGCTTCTTTAATCAGTCGGCTCCGCAATCCCCCCCGCGGCTTCTCGGCCACGCAGATCCTGCTTCGGCCGCTGTTCTTGGCCTGATACATGGCCTGATCCGCAAGATGGACCAGATCCCGTTTGGTCTGCGCATGTTCCGGATAGCCGGCGATCCCGTAGCTGGCCGTCATTTGGATACGCAAGCCCTCTTCCTTCAGGAACTCATGCGCCTTGAGTCGTTTGTGAAGCCGTTCCGTGATGCGGGTCGTGGTTTGGACGTCCGTTTCCGGCAAAACCACCACGAACTCGTCCCCGCCGTAACGCGCGATGATATCCACGGTCCGGAGGTTCTCAATCAGAAGATGGGCCACCTCGATCAACACCTTGCTGCCCATCAGATGGCCGTGCGTATCGTTGACGTGCTTGAAGTAGTCCATGTCGAAGAAGACCAGGGACAGCACGGACCGGTATCGCTGGCAACGGCTGATCTCGCGGTCGAGGATCTGATCCAGATACCGGAAATTGAACAGCTTGGTCAGGTCGTCCGTAATGGCCAGGTTCGACATGCGCTCGTACAGGATGGCCCGTTCCATTGCGATCGCGGCTTGGTCCACCAGTTTTCGGAGGAGATCCCGGTCCTTTTCCTCAAAGGGCTGACCGTTGATCTTGTTGATCATCTCCAGAACGCCGATCGTCCGCTTCTTATTCACGATCGGCACGCACAGGACGGATCGGGTCTTGTACCGCGTGATGCGGTCGAGCGCCTTATTGAACCGTTTGTCCTTGTGCACATCATGGATCATCAGCGGCTGTCCCGTCTTGGCCACCCATCCGGCGATCCCCTGCCCCACCTTTAAACGGAATCGTTTGAAGTCCTTCGCCTTCGTTCCTTTGGCCGCCACAAAACGGAGCTCCTGCAGCTCCTCGTCCAGCAGCAGAAGCGACCAGGCGTCGCATTTGATCAGCCGCTGCGCACGCTCCATGATAACCCGCAGGATTTTTTTGAACTCCAGTGTCGAGGTCAGGGCCTTGCTGCTGTTGATGAAGAAGGCCAGTTCCTTGGAGCGTTGCGCGAGATCCGCCCGGAGGCGATGATTCTCGTTGCGGTATCGTTGGAGGCGTTCGACCGTTTTCATGGCTGGGAGAGTTCCCGGTAGAGTTCGGGCCGGCGGTCTTTGAAGAAGGTCCAGATCTCGCGCGTCTCCTCAACCTCGTTCAGATCCAGCTCCGAGAAGAGGACGGCGTCGCGCGCCCCCGTCGGAGAGGCGATCAATTCTCCGAACGGATTGACGCAGAAGCTCCGGCCGTAAAAATGTTGCCGCGCCTCTTTGCCCACCCGGTTGATCCGAAGAATAAAGAGGTTGTTGGCGATCGCATTCGCGCAGATCATCTTTTCCCAGCGGGATTGCGAGGCGAAGGCCGCCGCCGTCGGAGCCACGAGGAGCTGCGCCCCCTGAAGAGCCATGATGCGGCTTCCCTCCGGGAAAAAATTGTCCCAGCAGATCTGGACGCCGATCCGGGCAACGGAGGTTTCAAAGACCGGAAAACCCAGATCGCCCGATTTGAAATAGGACTTCTCCTCCCACAACGGGATCTGCGGGAGATGGATTTTGCGGTACCGGCCGAGCAGCCTCCCGTCTTTTTCGATCACGGCGGCCGTGTTGTAATACGAATCGCCGTCCTTCTCAAAAAAGGAAACGACGAGAACCACTCCGAGCCGCGCGGCCTCCTCCCGAAGACGCGAAACGGTCGGGCCCTCCACGGTCTCGGCCCACTCGAAATAGTCTTTCCGAGTTTCAAACGCAAACCAAGGCAAGTGAAAGAGTTGCGGCGTGGCGATCAGCCGGGCGCCGCGTTCCGCCGCAAGGGTCATCATCCCGATCGCTTTTTTGAGATTGGCCTCGGGATCCTTGCCGCAGCTCATCTGAATACCGGCAATCTTCAGCACATCTCGCCCTCTCTCACCCCCGGCGCCGGGTCATTGGCCGTGGCATTTTTTATATTTTTTCCCGCTCCCGCAGGGGCAGGGATCGTTTCGACCGACCTTCTCAACATCGCGATGAACCGTCTTGGGTTGGGCCGCGGACTCGCCGCGGCTGAACTGAAGCCGCTGAGGCGGCGGAGTCGCCGGGCGGGCCGCCGGAGGAGGCTGGTCCTTGACGACCTGGATCTTGAAGAGATGCTCCACCGCATCGCTCTTGATGCGTTCCATCATGGCCGCGAACATCTCGAATCCTTCCCGTTTATATTCCACCAGAGGATCTTTCTGCCCATAGCCCCGAAGGCCGATGCCCTCTTTTAAGTAATCCATCGCCAGCAGATGGTCTTTCCACTGGGCATCGATCACGCGGAGCATCACCATCTTCTCAAGCTGACGCATGAGGGGCTCGCCCAATTCGGCCTCTTTCTTCTTGTAGCCCTCATCGATCTTCCGGACCAGATGGCCCCGCAGGGCTTCGCGGCCCAAATCCAATACTTCCGATTCGGGGTCCGGGTGGATCGTAAACTGACGGGTCAGGGCCTCGTGGAAGCCCTTCATATCCCATTCCTCGGGGTAAACCTCCTCCGGACAGTACAGATCCAGCATCTCCCTCAAACGGTCGTCGATCATTCCGAGGAAGAGATCGGTCAGATTCTCGCCGCGATGGATCCGGCGCCGCTGTTCGTAGATGACCGTGCGCTGTTTGTTCATCACGTCGTCGTATTCCAGCAGCTGCTTCCGGATATCGAAATTATGCGCCTCGACTTTTTTCTGGGCGTTCTCAATGGCGCGGGTCACCATTCGATGCTCAATCGGAATGCCTTCCTCCATCCCCAGCCGCTGCATCAGTCCCGAGATCCGTTCGGAGCCGAAGATCCGCATGAGATCGTCTTCCAGCGAAAGATAAAAGCGGGACGATCCCGGATCGCCCTGTCGGCCGGACCGACCCCGCAGTTGGTTGTCGATCCGACGGCTCTCGTGACGCTCGGTCCCCAGGATATGGAGCCCGCCCAAGGCCACCACCTCCGCCTTCTCGGCCTCGCATTCTTTTTTGATCCGTTCGAAAAGCCGGGTCTGCTCCTCCGCCGGCAGGTCCGGCTGCTGGAGGAGTTGCCGTTTGAACAGGAAATCCGGGTTCCCGCCCAAGAGGATGTCCGTGCCGCGGCCGGCCATGTTGGTCGCGATCGTGACCCCGTTCTTGCGGCCGGCCTGCGCGATGATCTCGGCCTCCTTTTCATGATATTTCGCGTTGAGGACGGAATGCTTGATTCCTTGCCGTTTGAGGAGGGCGCTCAACCGCTCGGATTTTTCAATTGAGATCGTGCCCACCAGAACCGGTTGACCTTTCCGATGAAGCTCGGCCGATTCCTCAACGATCGCATTAAACTTCTCCGGCTCGGTGCGATAAACCATGTCGGAATAATCTTTTCGGATCATGGTGCGGTTGGGGGGAATCACCATCACATCGAGGTTGTAGATCTTGGCGAACTCCGCCGCCTCGGTGTCGGCCGTGCCGGTCATTCCGGCCAGCTTGTGATAGAGTCGGAAGTAGTTTTGAAACGTGATCGAGGCCAGGGTCTGATTCTCGTTGGCGATCTTCACCCCCTCCTTGGCCTCGACGGCCTGATGCAGCCCGTCGCTCCAGCGCCGGCCCGGCATCAACCGTCCGGTGAACTCATCGACGATGAGCACCTCGCCGTCCTTCACGACGTAATCCACGTCGCGCTTGAAGAGGGCGTGGGCCTTGAGCCCTTGGATCACATGATGCACCAGATCCATGTTGGACAGGTCGTATAAATTGGACACCCCCAGAAGCCGTTCGACCTTCGCGTTGCCTTCCTCCGTCAGCGTCACCGTCTTGGTTTTTTCCTCAACGGTATAGTCCTCTTCCGCTTTCAGCGCGGGAATAATCTGATTGATCCGATAGTATTTATCCGTCGATTCTTCGGTCGGCCCGGAAATGATCAGGGGCGTCCGGGCCTCGTCGATCAGGATGCTGTCGACCTCATCCACGATGGCGTAATGGAGATCGCGCTGAACGCACTGGCTCAAATCAACCGTCATGTTGTCCCGGAGGTAATCGAACCCGAACTCGTTGTTGGTTCCATAGGTGATATCGGCCCGATAGGCCTCCTGCCGGCCGATCGGACGGAGGTGCTGCAGGCGGCGATCGGCCGCCTCATAGGCGGGATCGAACAGAAACGCGGCCTCGTGCTGGATCACCCCCACGGACAAACCCAACGCATGGTAGATCGGTCCCATCCATTGAGCGTCCCGCTTGGCGAGGTAATCGTTGACCGTCACCAGGTAGGCGCCGAGGCCGGTCAAGGCGTTGAGAACCAACGGCAGCGTGGCCACCAACGTCTTGCCTTCGCCCGTCTTCATCTCGGCGATCTTGCCCTCGTGCAGAACAATCCCGCCCAGGAGTTGGGCCTCGAAATGCCGCATGCCCAGCCGACGCCGAGAGACCTCCCTGACCACGGCAAAGACCTCGGGAAGAATCGCGTCCAACGGCGTGCCGGAAGCCAGACGGGATCGGAACTCCTCCGTCTTGGACCGGAGCCGCTGATCATCCAGCGCGCTCACGCCCGATTCCAGGGCAGAGATCTGCCCCACCACCGGAGCCAACCGTTTCAACTCCCGGTCGTTTTTAGTTCCGAAAACTTTTTTTATCAGGTGTCCGATCACGGTAAAAGCCGTCGCAAAACGGCATTATTATAATACCATATCACAAAAAAGGCACGCAAAAACGTCAAAGGATCGTCTCCGTATAAAAAACCCCGACAAAGCGGATGCTTTGTCGGGGTTTTACGGGATCATTATTTTGTTGATGGATGAGGGTTACTGAACCTTCATCACATTCGACGCCTGAGGACCTTTTTTCCCATCGACCACATCGAACTCCACTTCTTGACCTTCCGCCAAGGTTTTAAACCCATCGCCTTGAATCGCCGAGAAATGGACAAAGACGTCGCCGCCGCCCTCTTGTTCGATAAACCCGAAACCCTTCTTCTCGTTGAACCACTTTACCTTTCCTTTAGTCATTACTCTGAACCCTCCCCACCATCCGCCCTGGAATGCGACCCAACGCGGTTATTGATAATCGAGGACGCGGTCCATCCGGATGGTCCGCCTCCCCCCTGCCGAAGACGTTGTATCCTGTTGACCGATTAATTTAAGATGTACCTCAAAGGATTCACCGGAACGCTGTTGACATAGACTTCATAGTGAACATGGGGCCCCGTCGACAATCCCGTGTTGCCGACCAGGCCGATCACATCCCCCCGTTTGACCTTCTGGCCGATCCGGACATCGATCTTGGACATGTGGCCGAAGAGCGTCTGCATGCCGTAGCCGTGATTGATTTTGACGACCTTGCCCAGACCGCTGTCGAATCCCTCATAGCTGACCACGCCGCTGGCCGTGGCTGCGACGGGAGTATCCCGCCGCGCCGCTACATCGATCCCGTTGTGCATCGTGACGTTGCCGGTAAATGGAGAGACCCGGTCCCCGAATCCCGACGTCAACCATCCGCGCGCGGGCCAGATCGACGGGGTCGAAGCCCACAAGGAACGCCGGTCTTTCATGGCTTCGGTCAGCTCTTCAAAACTCACTTCCTGAGTCGACGCGTCGGACCTGAGACGGTTGATATCCTCGCTCATTTTCCGGATGTCTTCATCCTGCACCTTGCCGTCCTTATAAACCGCGTCCGTCCCGCGCTCTTCCGGCCCCCCGATCCCCATGAGCTGGTTGGATTGAGACGGCGGACCGATATCCGTGATCACCCGAAGCTTCGTATCCAGATCTTTTAAGCGCGCCATCTGCCTTTTTAAATCGGTGACGTCGGAGGCAAACGCCTGGATTTGAATCTTCTGGGTCTGGGTCTCCTTCCGAAGCGACTTCAGCTCCCATCGATCACGGACCATGCCAAAATATTGGACCATAAAAATCAGGAGAAGGACGGTCAGGACGGTGGTCGTCCCCAGCAGAATCTTGATCGCTTGTTTGGTGATACTGAACCGGTAGGCTCTGGAGGTGGGCGTGGGAATAATCATCACGGTGTACGATTCTTTCAATCTTTTCATACAGTAACCTCCAAAAAGCGGGCTGATGTTAACATACCCTCATAGGCTTGTCAAGGGAATTTTGGTTCCGTCAAAACACGCTTTTTTTAGCATCATTTTTAGGATAGCAGAATTTTCAATTCTGGCAAGCGCTTTATCGGGAATCAGGCACTTTATATGGCTCCGTAATTGACCTGACTACTACATCTTGGGGCGTTTTCCATGAAGAAAGATCTCTAACGGGCATCCGGAGCATATCGGCTCACGTCTGCAATGCTCCTTCCCGACCTTAACGAGGAGCGCATGGTATTCATTATAAAGGTCGACACGCGGAGGAAGGCCATCCATAAAAAAGCGTTGCATTAAATCATAAGAAAGCGTCGGAGACGCCACCCGGTGTCGCCCCATAACGCGACGGGTATAGGCATCAATCACGAAGGCCGGTTTACCGGCGGCATACAGCAGTATCGAATCGGCCGTCTCGGGGCCGATTCCCTTTACAGAAAGCAGTCGGAACCGCAGTACGCCCGTCGGCTCTCTAACCATGCGTTCCGGATCACCCAGATAATGATCCATGAAGAACCGGACAAACCGCTTCAACCGCTCGGCCTTGACATTGAAATATCCGGACGGACGAATCATTTCGGCCAAGCGCTTTGTTGAGACGCGATGAATCGCTTTCGGCGTCAAGAGACGGGCACGCTTGAGGTTCGCGATCGCCCGCTCCACATTCGCCCAGTTGGTGTTCTGGGTCAGGACGGCCCCGACCATGACCTCAAACGGCGTTTTTGCGGGCCACCAATGCTGCGGACCGTAGGCGTCAAGCAATCGGCGGTAATATCGCATCAAGCGAGGATCAGGACGCAGGCGAGCTCGGTCGAGCCGCTTTGCCTGTCCGAGCGCGGGGGGCGGGGGCATCGGAGGACCTGCTGTGCGCGGGCTTTTCTTCATGTCGGGTCGGACGACTAACGCGTGGTCTTGCGAATCCACCGGAGATAGTCTTTTGAGCCGCGGATGATCGGCAGTGCGATGATCTCGGGAACCGAATAGGAGTGGAGGGATTTGACGCGCTTTACAAGACGATCAAAGCTTGACTGCCGCGTTTTAAGAACCATGAGGGACTCCCGCTCACGGCAGATCTTGCCCTGCCAGTAAAAAAGCGACTCGACCTGCGGAATGATATTCGCGCAGGCCGCCAGTTTTTCTTCCACCAGTCGTCTCCCGATAGTCCGGGCTTCCCTCGAAGACGGGGTGGTGATCAAGACAACGATCTCATTCGGCAAGGATCAGTTTCCTTTGTATATCGTCGGCGTGATGAAGACCAAGAGCTCGCTCTGATTGTCCACCTTGGTCTCTTTCTTGAACAGCCATCCCAGGACCGGAATCTGCGATAAAAGCGGGATGCCTTTAGTCCCTACGGATTCGTTCCGCGTGTAGATCCCGCCGATCACGATCGTCTCACCGTCCTTCACTAAGAGATCCGTCTCGGCCGTGCGGGTCGCCAGCGGCGGAATGCCCTGGACCTCGCGATTGAAATCCGGCTCTTTTTTATCGGCCCTCACATGCATCACGACCCGGTTGTCCGGCGTAATGTGAGGCGTCACGACGAGTTCCAGTTTCGCATCAATCTTGGTCACTCCACCGACGCCGGACGTTCCGGAGGACGACCCGCCTGATGTCGTTCCGGAGGACGACCCGCTCAAAACGGCGGTCTGAATAAAGATCTCGGTCCCGCTCGAGATTCGGGCCTCCTTGTTGTTCATGGTCAGCACGCGGGGATTGGACAGAATCCGTCCCTGGCCCGAATCCTCCATGGCCGATAGCTGGATATCCAGCTGACGCGTGCTGGCTATATTTCCAAAGGTGAATCCAACCGCCCCTCCCGCGCCCTGGGCCACGGTGGCCGGAAGATTGACCACAAAGTTGTTGCCGCTCAAGCCCGCGCCGCCGGTCAACGCTCCCGACGATGCCCCGCCGCCGCTCGTGGCGCCGGTCACCCGATAGTCTCCCCTGTTCGTCGACTTGAGGAAATTGCCGCCCCATTGAATGCCCAGCTCCCGCGTGAAATTCGTCCCGGCCTCCACGATGCGCGCCTCGATTAAGACCTGCGGCGTGCGGCCGTCCAGGCTTTTCACGATCGAGACGATTTTGGCCACGTTGTCCGGAAGGTCGCGGACGATAAGCGAATTGGTTCGGGCATCGATCGCGACGCTGCCCTGTTTGCTCAAAAGCGTCTTGACCGTGTCGGCGCTCTCCTTGGCCGCGGCAAAGTTGATCGGAATGATCTCGGTCGCCATATTGTTTTCTCCCTCCGCAAAGGGCGATTTGATGACCCGGATGATCGTCCCGTCCTGAAACGAGATCAGGTTGTTGCTCTTGAGGATCGCATCGAGCGCCTCGTGGACCGTCACCCGCCGAAAGCTCAAGGTCAACCGCCCGTTCACCTCTTCACCGATAATCACATTCAGGCCGTTCTCCTGACCCAAGGCCCGAAGGACGTCTTTCAGATCGGCGTCCCGAAATTCCATCGTAAAGACGGAACCGCCCGTTTCGCCGGATTCCTTTTTTACGCTGATCGTTTCCTCTCCGGCCACGGCAGCCGAGGCAACCGCAGCCGACCGGCCGACGATCCAAAAGACCGCGATCAGGACCCAAATCATCTGACCTGTTTTACCGCGACGTCCCCGCTTCATGGAGACCTCCTCTTTATTTATGTGGGAGCCGCTGCGGCAAGTGAAAAATAAGGTCCTCACATGCCCCCACGCCCCGCGCTCGGACAGGCAAAGCCTGATCCTCGCTTATCAGGCCTATCGGCCCAAAACAAATTTATTCACCCGCAGTTCTTTCTCACCCGAGGGACTCTGCAACACCACCCGGTCCTCACGGATCTCGGCGACCCGTCGTCCCCCGATCATGTCCCCCATCCGAAGGATCTTGTTGTTGATGATCGCCACCCCCCGTCCCGAACGGTAGATGATGGCACTCAGATGAAACTCCCCGTCCGTCTCGGTCGCCGCGCCGGTCGTCCGGCTTGGAAGCGCAAACGGGTCCCGCCCCCATGCCCGCGCCTTTTCCTGACGTTCAAGCCATTGGGTATTGATCTCGGAAAGAGACTGCGCCCCCAAAGACGCCGCATTCAGCAACAAACAAGAAACGAGAATCAGGAAGCGAGAAGCCCTGCTCATTCGTTACTCCTTCCCCAGGTAAGTCATGACCTTCAAATGCGCCAATACGGAAGGACTGACATCGACCCGCGTCTCGACCTTCAACTCTTGGATCAGAACGGCGCGCGGGAGATTTTCAAGCATCAGGAGATAATCCCCCAACTCGCGGAAGCGGGATTGAACATCGATCTGGAGCGTCAACTGGAGGTACGCGCCCTTGTCCTCGATCGCGTCCGGCCGAACCGATACAAATTCGATCCGACGTAAACGGGCCAGTCGTGTCATCTCCTCCAATAGACCCGACAACCGGCTGCCTCCGGGAAAGAGATCTCCCGCCTTCCCGGTGAATTCGGTGCCGACCTCTTTGGCCAGGGCCGCCTGCCGAAGCTCTTCGGCCCGTTTCTGAAGCAGCGGCGCCGTCGCCATTCCTTGTTGGATTTCGGCCGTGAGGGAGATCTTCTCGGCCTGCAGCGCCTTCGTCTCCCGCATCATCGGCATCAGAATATAACCTCCATAGACCGACACGACGGCTCCGATGGTCAGAATCGCGAGAATCCGCTCGCGCGCCGAAAGTTTGCCGAGATCCAGTCGTTTAAGAAGATCGGCCAGCGCCAACGTCTTCTCCTCGTCCTCTCCTCACGGCCGAAGCATCGCCGTCAGTTCAAAACTCACCCCTTGCATCCCTTCACCGGCCCCCTTCTGGGAATAGACGAGCGAGACCGTCGCATAGCGCGGCGATCGCTCCAGGGCCGCGATAAAAAGGTTGACCGCGGCCTGCGACTGGGCCCATCCGGCGAAACGGACCGTCTTCGGGTTCTCCAACGACAAGCGGCCGCCCGGTTTTGAATCCAGGCTTTCCATTCGGATCAACCAGACGCCTTCCGGCGCCAGGAAGCTGATCTCCCGGATCACCTCCGACCACAGAACGCGGTTTTTTAAGAGGTCCTTCATCGCGGCCATCTGACTCGCCGCCACGGTCTGATCGACCGTCGTCTTCTCGGTTAATTTTCCGACTTCTCCATTGACCAGCGCCATCTCCTGCCGGATTTTATCCCGCTGAATGCCGAGATCACGGACCTCCCTCTTCAATACCGTCGACCGATAGAAACCCCACACGGAAAAGAGAACCACGGCCGCCACCGCCGCGACGGCGATCAGAGGAACCGCGACCTCTCTGAGGGGAAACGGTTTCTCCTCAAACATAATATCCCGGGCCATCAAATTAATGTGCGACTTCATGGTCTCACTCGCTCAAGCATCCGTTTTTCTCAAAGCCAGACCCACGCCGGTCGAAAACCGCGGGGCCATCAGTCGAAAATCCCCAAAGGCCCCCTCATCGCAGACGATCTCGGCAAACGGGTCGTCTAACTCCACATTGGCGTCGAAGTACGACGCGAAATATTCCTGAAACCCGGGCATCAAGCAGGTCCCGCCCATCAGCACGATCTTTTTAACCGAACCCTCGCGGAACTGGGCCCGGTAGTAATCCATCGAACGTTGCGTCTCCAAGATCATCCGGTCCGCTTCGGTCTTAATGATCTCATGGAGCCGTCCGTCTTTATCTTGGGCCTGGCCTTCCATCGGCGCCGCGGCCCCCGCTTGAGCCGACGCCCCGGAAAGCCCCTTTTGACGTTTCAACCGCTCGGCCTCCTCCCGCTCGATCTGAAGCCCGCGCATGACGGCCTGCGTGATCTCTTCTCCGCCCATCTGGACGTTCCGCGTAAACCGCAACACCCCCTGTTTCGAGATATTGATGTCCATCTTCGAGGCGCCGATATCCACGAAGACCAGGTTGTCGTCCAGATCCGATTTGTAATTCAGCTGGATCGTATTGAAAAGCGCCAGCGGGTTGACGTCCATCGCCGCAATCGGCAGATTGACCTGCTTCAGCGACTCCAATTGTCCCAAGACCGCGGCGCGTTCGGCCGCGACCAGCAGCACCTCGATCCGCTTCAGGTCGCGCTCCTGCGTCTCGCCGACGATCAGATAATCCAGGACCGTCTCCTCCATCGGAAACGGAACCAGCTTTTTCGCCTCCCAACGGACCGCCTCGCCCAGCTCGTCCGGAGGCATTTTAGGCAACAAGAGGTAGCGGACAACCGGGCTGCGGCCGGTGAAGTTGATCGCGATCTTCTGCCGCCGGAGCCGGCTCTCCTTAAAGAGATCGTAGAGGGCCATCGTCACGCCGCGATCGCCGACGTCCGCGTCGGCCGTCGCCAGATCGGTCAGGCCGGCATACTTCAGCATCAGCCCTTTGCGCGTCGAGGCCAGTTGAACCACCTTGACGGCGCTTTTACCGACGTCCAGCCCCAAGAGATGCCGTTTGGGTTTCACCCAGGACAATAAGGAAACGCTCATCGTCTTCTCCCGACGCCCTTCATCCCTCGGCCCCGCGGGCCGCAACGCCGCTCGCCTTCAACTCCTCGATCGCCTTCCGGTACGCCGTCTTATGCTTGAAGCCGCGCTTGAGGTATTTCCAGATCAGCTTGATCTTGAGAATGTCCGTCTCCGAATACTCTCGCGCCTCAAGATCGCCCATCGGGATCCGCTTGGGCGTGACGTATCCCTTCTGCTCCAGGTAGTAGAGCTTGTGGCGGGGAATGTCGATCTTCCTGAGGATCTCGGCCGTCTTCATCGCTTCCGGTCGTGTCCGATTCAACTATAAATCCATTTTCAAATCTATTTTTCTAAGGTTAGAATACCAAAAAAAGCGGGAATGTCAAGCAGAATCTTGCATCCCGCTCATTTTTTAATCCAGGCCGTTATCCTTTTCGGCCCATCATATAGGCGTAGAAGAAGAGAAAGATCGCGGCCAGGATCAGGCTGACCCCGACGCCGACACGGTATTTGATCACCTGCTCGTCGATCCGGGTCACCATGCGGTTGAGATCATCGCTCATCTTCTGAAGCTTTTGGGGCGAGAAAACCAGAAGCCCCCCGATAATCAGCGCCAACAATCCCATCAGAATCATCCAGGTCATATTGGGTGCCCTCCGTTTCGGTTAAAGAGCCGGGTTTTAAAATACTCCACCGCCTCAAAAATGTCAAATCACTCTGAATTCGCCAAAATCCATCCTCGCCATCACCCTGACGAGTCGGTCACCCTTTTGCTGGTCGGGCAATAATGAAGAGGCAATCCGTTTTCAATACACCTCTTCATGGGTAAGAATAGAAAGGCGCCCTAATAATTCTCCCGCCAGCCGAATATCTTCAACTTGACGGTCTGTTTGATGGTGTCGGTGTCGCTGACCTGGTTGGTTTGGCTGCTGACGTTGACCCTGGCTGTGTTGGTGAGCGTGCCGGATGCGCCGACGTTGAGGGTGGCGTTTAGGGTGAAGGTCACGCTGCTGCCGTTGGGCATGGACGAGGTGATCGGGATGCCCGAGCCTTGCATGGCCGAAACGGTCACGGTGGCGCCGGCCGGGCAGACCGCTCCGCCGGTGGCGGCGGTGCAGGTTACGGTGTTGACCGTGAGATTGGTGACGGCCGGGTCTCTGAAGGTCACGCCGCTTTGCGCGGCGCCGGTGGCGTTGGTGATGACGACCGTATAATTGGTGGTGGCGCCCGGGGTTAGGGTGTTGGTGCCGTTCGTCTTGGCGACGGTCGGCACCAGGGTTGACTGCACCGTTGTCTGAACCTCGCTGATTGTTGGAGACGCTCCGATGGCGCTCAGGGTGGCGGTATTGACCACGATGTTGCCGTTCGCGGCGTTGGTCTGAACATCAAAGGTGATCTGCCCGACCTGTCCGGCCGCAAGATTGGCCGAGGTAAAAGTGAAGCTCGGCCGCGTGCCGGTGGAGCAATTTCCGGCGCCCGGAATGGTCGCCGGGAGGCCGATGGGGCCGCTCACGATGACAATGTTGCTCACCGAACCGGCCGCCGTCTGGCAGGGCAGCAAATCGGAGATGTTCGCGTTGGTCACCGTGCCGGCCCCGGTGTTGGCATAATCGATCCGATAGCGGACCCGGGCGTTGGGCGGAATATAATTGCCGTAGGCCGTCCAGGTAACGCCGCCGTCGGAGGAAAAGTCCGTGATGCTCATGGTGATCGAGAGCGTGGAGGTTACGGTGACCGGGGCGACGTTGACGGCGTCGGTCCGGGTAACCGTTCCGCCGGTGTAGGTGACAACCGCGGTGCTGTAATACGGGGTCGTCGACGCCGGAACGGATGTTCCGACCGCGGCATTGAAGGTGATGGTAAAGGACGCCCCGGCCGCAAGCGTCTGCGCGCCGAAGTTCCAACGGGTTTCCTGCCAATTGGCGGCGGAGGGGTCCGCGCTGTAAGGCGTCAGGGTCGGCGGAACCGCCGAGGTCGGCGCCACGGAGGTCATGCCGACGATGGAAGTCGTGCTTGAATAGGTGAAGCGCGTGGCCGCATTGGCCGCCCCCCCCGTTGTGGGCGGCAGTGCGTATACATTGATGCCGCCTGCGGCCGCGGTGCCGTTGTTTATTACCGTAATCGTATAGGTGGCCGTTCCGCCTCCCGCAACCGTCGGTGTAGAGGTCGTAAGACTGATGCTCAGATTAGGCGAAGGCGAGGCGGGGACATAAGAATGGGCAACGGAGTTAACCCCCGGATTGATCGCCGCGCTGGTCAAGGTGGCCGTGTTGCTGACAATGCTGCCGGTCCCTGCGTTGGTCTGCACGTCAAAATCGATCGAACCGCCGGCCGCGGGCGTCAAGACCACGCCGACGCCGTTGTTGAAGCTCACGGTCCGCCGCGTGTCGGGTAGGCCGCAGATGCCGTTCGCGGGCGCGGCCGGGGTTATCGTCGCGCTGATGGGGCCGCTGTTGACCGCGATGTTGGTGATGGAACCGATCGGCGTCTGGCACGGCAGGGTATCGCTTAAAATGACGCCGTTTTGATCGGCATTCCCGGAATTGAGATAGGAAATTCTGTAGCGGATCTTGGCATTGGCCGGGATGTAGCTGCCGTCAGTTGGAATTAATACGGCGCCTGAATAATACCCGAGCACGGTCTTGAGCACATAGAGGTTGGAATTATTATCGGCCACGCTCGGCACATGATACTTCCATACGCTGTCCCGGCCGCCCGAGCTGCTCGCGTCGCCGCCGAAGACCTCTGATGAATTGACGATGCCGCTTGCCGGAGGCGCGGCGGTAATGCGCATGCTGATCTTGACATAATTAAGCGTCCCCACCGTCAATCCGCCGACGGCCCAGCGAACTGCGTTGGTTCCGGCCGGCAGCGGATTGCCGGAAGAAAGATTCCAGCCCACACTCGTATACGATCCGCCGACGGTGCCCAAAACGCCCGCGGCCGTAGCTGGACCGAGGGCGCTGTTCCCGATGCGGGAGTTGGGGTAATAAATGCGCTGCCAGGGGCCGATTTGTTTGGTATAGTCCAGTTGATAACCCGTCTGCGGGCCGGCGACCGCCGAGCCGACGTAATAAGGCGTGGCGCCCTGACCATAAGGCGCGCCGCCACTGTAACTGAGAATGGCCTGGGTCTGTTGACACGCACCCGATTGGCCAGCAAGCGAACTCGTTCCGAAGGCATTGGTATTGGCGGCGTCCCACTGGTTATGGGTCGTCGCGCTTGTCTGATCCAGCAGCGTATTGAGTCCGTCGGCGCCATTGGGATTGATTTTATAGCCGTTGGTTCCCTGCGCAATGCGCGTAGGCAGTAACGGACACTGCGCGGTGCGCGAATCCGTCGAGAAAAAGATGCCGGTATCCGCATACAATTCGCTCATGCGGGATCTGCAATTATTGGTGTATCCTCCCGCGGCGCAGCGCCCGGTGGGGTCGTACCCGGCCACATTAAACGGGGCGAGGTAGGTCGGAGTTCTGGTGCCCCAGCCGGAGTAGGCGCCGTTCGGAAGAGCCGGCGAAATATCATAGAAACTGCTTCCGCTTTTTGCAACGAACGAAGCGCCGATCACATCGACGCCGGTGGGGATATAGTCCGTAATATAACCGGCCACGCCGGTGTCCGAACCGTTGTTGATGGGTGTAAATTGAATGATATAGCTGATGGTGTCCCCGACTTGCAGCCCCGGCATGCCGGAACCGGCGCGGGCAATGAGCATGTCAATCGTCTCCTGCGTCAGGAACTTGGTCGTCTGCACCTGTCCGACGCTGTCCGCAAACGCGCAAGGCGCGGCAAGCATCCCGGCCGGAAAAGCGCACAGTGCCGCGATCAGGCGGACGGCGATCGGATTTGAGGGTTT
>JACQCA010000020.1 GCA_016201865.1 Nitrospirota bacterium | reverse complement strand
GGGGTGTTTCCAGCGCACCAGGGCCTCCATCCCGATGATCTTCCCGGTGGCAAGATCAAGCTGAGGCTGGTAATGCAACAGGAACTGATCCTCTTCCAGCGCCCGGCGCAGTGCGGTTTCCATCGTTAATCGCTCGAGTGTCTTGGCATTGATCTCGGACGAGTAGAATTGAAAATTGTCCCCGCCTTGCCCCTTGATGCGGTACATCGCGGCGGCGGCATTTCGAAGGAGGCTTTCTCCCGTGTCACCGTCGGTGGGATACAAGCTGATGCCGATGCTGCCGGTGACGGTGACCTGCTGCTCCCCTAATGTGAACGGCTGCGGCAGGTAGAGGAGCAGTCTTTTCGCCACCGTGACCGCGTCTTTCGCCGCGGCGATTCTCGGCAGCAGCACGATGAATTCATCCCCCGCCAGCCGCGCCACGGTCGCATTTGCCTCATGACCAAAACGGAAGATGCCGTCGCTTTCCCGGAGGCTCTCAACCAACCGCTCACCGACGGCCTTGAGCAGCCGGTCGCCGAAGGGCCGCCCCAGCGAATCATTGATGAGCTTGAAACGATCCAGATCCAGGAACAGAACGGCCACGGGGTATTGGTCGCGCTTGGCGATTGCGAGCGCCTGATTCAGGCGGTCGTCAAAGAGCGTCCCGTTGGCCAGGCCGGTGATCTCGTCGTGGTAGGCGAGGTAGTTCAGGCGTTCCTCGATGCGGCGGCGTTCGTCGATATGCAGGATCAGTGGGCGGAACAGGAAAAAGTAAAGGGCGGGAGAGATCAGCACAACCAGCAGGGAGGAATCGATCAGCGCCTCGACCAAAGGGGAAGCGTGGGGTAGAGAGTGCAGTAGGATCATCGCACCGGCTTCGGCGACGAAGATCGTGATCGCGATCGTGATCAGAATATAAAGCGGCGACCGGTACCTCCCGCCCAACGCGGCCGCGGGCCTCTCAGCCCGCGCCCCCGCCGGTTCCGTCACACCGCGAGGCCCCGCTCTTTCGGAACCGCTCATCTTCGGACCCCTCCCAGCGATCTTCCACGCCCGCGTCCCCGCCGTCCCGGCCCAGCGCGCTTGGGTTTCAAAAATAAATCCGCCCGGTGTTTACTTCAACAGAATCAAGTATGGCGTCCCCGGAATTAAAGAAACCTATCATTATTCCATCGTTTTCGCAAGATGAACGGCAAGATTCATGCTGTCAAGAAGTTTCGTGGTTTTCCCTTTCCAAAAATCAACAATGATGTTTGATGCAATGGGGCAGACAAGGACCCCTTGACATCAGAGGTCCCTTGTTGTATATTTGATTGCATGAAGCAAGTAATTGACGGAACGGTTCTCTATCGCGCCCTGTCTGATCTGGCCCGCCGGTATCAGTTTCGGAACCGGGATGAGGTCTGCTGTTACGGCCTGACCGTGTCCCAATGCTATGCCCTGCAGGCGCTTTCGGAAAAGGGGGTCCTGGCATCCTCGGAACTGGCATCAGGTCTGGGCCTGGATCTCTCGACCACCACCCGGCTGGTGGATCAGCTTGTTCGGAAAAAGCTGGTCGTTCGACATCGGGGGATTAAAGACGCACGCATCCGGGAGATCGAAATCACGGAAGCCGGTCACCGCCTGGTGAATCGCATCGAGACGGATTTATCTCGACTCCTGGCTCAGGCTGTTTCCCATCTTCCGCCGGCGGTTCAAAAGTCGCTTCCCGAAGCGATCCGCTGCCTCGCAACCGCCTTGGTGTGCCGGACTTCTGTTGAGTCGGGGGTCCCGGTTAAGGAGGTAGGCGAAGCCATAAAGGCCTGATTTTTTTGACCCTATACTTGCATGATACAACCATAAAGGAGGAGGCCATGAGGATGACACAAAACAGGATCAAAGAGGAGGTTCGAAGACGCTACACCGCCGCGGTGTCCTCCAAGAATAAAGGCTGCTGCGGAGAAGACGAGGGGAAGGCGGAGGATTCATCCGGAGGATGCAGAAGCGTGGCCGCCGTGGCGGGATACAGCCCGGACGAGTTGAACTCCCTTCCCACGGATACGGTGGTCCATAGCTTCGGCTGCGGGAACCCCTTGGCCTTTGCAGGGGTCGGATCAGGACAGGTGGTGGTGGATATAGGCTCCGGAGCCGGGATTGATTGCTTTCTGGCCGCCCAGAAGGTCGGCCCGGAGGGGCGTGTTATCGGAATCGACATGACTCCGGTCATGATCGAGAAAGCGCGGCAGAATGCCCTGCAAGCGGGGGTCTTCAACGTGGAATTCCGCCTGGGAGAGGCCGAGGCCATACCAGTAGAGGATGGATCCGCGGATTGGATCATCTCAAACTGTGTGATCAACCTCTCCCCGGACAAGCCCCGGGTTTTTCGGGAGGCCTTTCGGGTACTCCGTCCTGGAGGCCGACTTTCTATCACGGACATCATGGTCGAGCGACTGCCCTGGATCCTCCGGCGGTCCACGACCCTTTACACCTCATGCGTAGCCGGCGCCGTCTCTGAAATTCGGTATCTGAAGGGGCTCCGGGAGGCGGGCTTCTCCGATGTTCAGGTCACCGAACGAATAGTCTATGATCGTAACCAGGTTATGAGCCTGATCCAGGACGACTTCGTTCTGGACCGGTGGGCCCCTTACCTCCGACATCCGCTGCAATGGTTGGTAGATCGCTATGGAGTTGGAAAGGTCTGGAGCGCCAAGATAGCAGCCCGGAAGTAACCAAAAAGATCGTTCTGGGAGATGAGAGAATGAACGGGTTTGAGTTTACATTTGCTGATCCTGATGATGAAAAATCCATCAAACGACTGCTGTCCGCATCTGGATTGCCTCATGAGGACATGGCGCAACACTTACGCCATTTCATATTGGCAAAGAGCGATCATGATCTCATCGGTGTCGTTGGGCTTGAAGTGCTGGGAGAATTGGGTCTGCTCCGATCACTGGCCGTAGCGCCTCCCCATCGGAATAAAGGCATCGGAACGATACTCTACGGGAGAATCTTGGCTTACGCTCATCTGCAAGGCATTAAAGAACTATACTTGCTGACAACCACAGCGGAAGGGTTCTTCTCTAAGTTGGGCTTTTGCAAAGTGGACCGCAACAACGTTCCTCCACCCATCCAGGCGACAAAAGAGTTTCAAACCTTTTGCCCTTCTACTGCGGTCTGCATGGTTAAAGGGAGAGATGAAGAGCCTCAATACTATCCGAAAGAGATCCTCCGCCTTCAACCGGATGTTCCGGGAGCGGCGATGTGGGCCATTGCTCTGAAAAAGGCCATGCTCACCTATTTTGAGGTGGAACCCAACAGTCGCTTTGAGATGCACCGACATGAAAGCGAACAAATTACAATGGTCCTCGAAGGGGAGTTATTTTTTGAGATCGCCGAAAGAATGATCTGCGTTAAGCAAGGGGAAGTGATCGCAATTCCTTCAAACGTCCCTCATGCCGTATTTACACAAAAGAAGTCAGCAAAGGCGGTGGATGCATGGTCTCCTCCCATGGAGAAATATAAAAAGTAAGAGAGGGGTTTGTATGACTGCCGGTGAGTTAGAGTTTCAGAATATCTACGAGACCTATCAACCCAGAATTCACCGCTATCTGACGCGCCTGGTAGGGCCTTTTGAGGCTGAGGATCTGACTCAGGAGGTGTTCGTGAAGGTCAACTGGGCATTGAAAAGTTTCAGGGGTGAATCGCAGCTTTCCACCTGGATTTATAGAATCGCAACAAATACCGCATTAGATAGACTACGCAGCCCATCCTTTCAACAGAAGGATTCCGTCTCAGAAGAAGCACCAGATGCGGAAGACAAAGATGTTTGGACGGGAGAGAAAACGCCTCCCGTGGATCAAAAGCTGATCCGGAAAGAAATGAACGAGTGCATTTGCAGCTTTATTGAGAACCTTCCAGTCAGTTATCGGACGGTTGTGGTGCTCAGCGAGATCGAAGGCCTGCAAAACCGGGAGATTGCTCAAATCCTTTGGATTAACCTTGAGACCGTCAAGATCCGATTGCACCGGGCCAGAGCCAAACTAAAGAAGGAGATGGAAACCCACTGCTCCTTCTACCGGGATGAACGGAACGAGCTGGCCTGTGACCTGAAAGCGGCATTCAAGGGATTTCGGGATGCCTATTGAGGGTGTATCCTTTTCCTGCTGACTTTCGTCTATAAGGTCAGAAGGGAGGTGATACACCATGAAGATTTCTTTTAAGCAGAATATGGGCAGGATGGACCGCTGCTTCCGGGTTTGCATCGGGATGGTCCTGCTCGGTCTTGGAACTCTGGTCACGAAGGGAACGATCGGGCTGATCCTCTTGGTTCTCAGCATCCCCCTTCTCGTTTCCGGGACAATCGGATTTTGCCCCAGTTACCTCTTGTTCGGAATTTCTACAAAGCATGAAAGTGGTTGTTGCTGAGATCACGGGAAGCCAATCTACGGAAAGATTACGGGAGGTTCATCATGGACAATCGGATCAGAGAATTAATCGCCATTGGGGCATCGGTCACGGCCAATTGTCAGCCCTGCTTAAAATATCATGTCAGCAAGGCCCAAGAAGGCGGGGCCGATGAACAGGAAATTTTGGAAGCTGTTGCAATCGCAAAAATGGTGAGAAAGGGCGCCATGGCCAAGATGGACCAGTTTGCCTCAACGATACTCAAGGCTGCCGAGGCGACTGTGGATACCTCAGAAAAAGGGTGTGGATGCGGGCAATAAGACACGGCTGGGCAACTTTTGCTTACACCCAGCTTCTTGTCCCCTGGAGGACGATCGGGTATATTTAGGCAGTATAAATCTGGTGACATCATACCTAACTGACCTTTGGTCCCGGTTCACGACATTTGGGCACCCCGGTGCCCCGGCCCAGCGTGCTTGGGTTTCAAAAATAAATCCGATCGGGTTTTACTACAACCGAATTAAGTATAGCGATGTCCCCGTCCAGCTTGCACAGGACACGGTGGATGCGCCGGAACCTCTCGTCGTCGGTCATGATGAGGGCGATCCCACGGTTGAAGAACTCGATCTCCACCATACCGTCCGGCAGAACCAGCCTCAGATGATCGTACTCGATGGGGTCGCCGGCCTCTCGGTCCCCATACACACCGCCCAAATCGAGGATCCCTTCCCTATGGATGGCCTCGCGGATCTCGTCAGGGATCTCCGCGCTGCTCCATGTCCTGACAGGCAGGTCCTCTAACTTTGCACCGGGATCAATCATTCCCCTGCGATATTCGATGCGTTCGATCTCCCGGGTCATTCCTCGCCCTCCTCGTCCCAGTCAACGTACTGCGGCGGGCTTTCGCCGACACGCTTGATGACCTTGGGATACTTCCCGCGAGGCGCTTTCTCCTCGATGGCGACCACGTTGATCTGATGCCACCAGTCGTCTCCGAAGTCGAACCAGTAGCCGAAAGCGTCGTCAACTTTCAATCCCAGCGATCCGATCGTCGTGCGCGTCATCTCCCCGACCGGCTTCTCGTCGCCAAATGGGCCATCCATCGCCGTCGGCAGCATGTACTTTCTGGCCTTCGGGTCCATCGGCCCCTTGCCGCCGATCTGAAACTCGTACATGTGCTCCTCTTCACGGCCGAAGGCGTTGAAGATCGTGTGGTGGAAGTCCTCCAGCGTCTGATCACCGCGAATCTGAATGGTCCGGGAAATCACCTTGTTCTCCCTGGCAAACGCCTCCGTCATAGGACCGCTGACGATGAAGACGTCGAGGGTATACAGACGCTTGTCCTTGCTCGCCTTCATTTCCCTTTCCACTGCCTCACATGCTGTAACTTCCATTCCACCATCGGATGGCGCATGATTCTTTCACGATCCACCTCATGACCAAAAAGCAGGGTTGGATCATAAGTTCCATCGAAAAACTTCGTAATATAAGCCTGCTCCTCCTTGGTGAACTGCATCAGCTTCTCGATATAAGGCTTCACCACGGTGACGAGCTCACCGGCCCGGTAGCGTTCGGCCTTGCGCAGGAGCGGCAGGAGGTTCCGTTTCACCTCGGTATCGGTGATCCCGGCGATGGCCTCCGGTGAAAATTTTCTGAAGTCTGAACGGACGAGGCAGCCCTGGAAGATAAAGAGCTTGCGCATCAGGGAGAAATTCAGCGGGAGGCCCTGCCGGATCACGATAAAGATGTCATACAGGTCCCGTGCGGCTCCCCGGTCCATGAGCGCCACCAGCTTGCCCGAAAAGAGTTCCTCCGCTTTCAGGGTGCTCACTTTGAATCCTTCCCCGGCAAAAGGCTGGAGCAGGTCCCGTTTTTCCACCCCGAGGACCGGGATGCGGCTCAGGTAATTGATCTCCACCTTGATCCGGTCCCGGTTTCCGGCGGTGTTGGTGAAACTCAGCAGATACGAGTCCTGCCCATAGACTCCGGTCTCCCTCACCTCGTAGCGCTTTGAGCGGAAGATACTTTTGACCGCCTCGTGTATGCCGGGTTGTTTCCCGTCCTTTTCCTGCTTTGTGACCCCGCCGATGAAGTTAAAGTCCAGATCCACCGAAAGCCGGGGGTACTCAAAATAAAGAAAGTTGATCGCCGTGCCGCCCTTCAGAACGATGTCGTTCCTGAGGAGCGGGTGTTGGTTGCAGTCCCGGAGCAGTTCGACCAGGCGATAAGCCTTCTCCAGGATTCCCTTCTGAAAGTTGGTCCGGGCTGCCACCCGCTCAAGGACCTCGTCGCTGACGGACACTGCCGGTGAATCCTTTCCTGCTCAGGAGAACCCTAAAATTCGGAGAGCAACCGTTTTAGCTTTTCCGGTACCATGAGGTTCCAGTCCTTGTTCAACATGCCCCCGTTTTTGCGCTCGCCCAGGTAGAAGGCCATCCGGCTGAGTTTGCGCTGAAGTCTCTTCCGGACCTTTTCCGGAAACGTCCACTGTTTCTCAAAAAGCGAGAGGACAAAGCCCATCTTGGCATAGAGGGCCTTCTTCCCGTAAGCCGAAAGATACCGCTCAATCTTGCCGAAGTCCACATAGGGGAGAAGCTCCACGCTCTTGAGATACTCCTCAAGACCACCGACATATTTAAGCCTGTCCACCCCGTCAATGATTGTCCGCTCCCTATCGGTACACCGGACTTCGGCCAGATCCCTTTTAAGGGTCTGGATGCCGACATCATAGGGGTTGGAGACGGCCTGATACCGGATGCCCTGGAACTGCAAGGGCTTGAATGGCTTCCGGGTCAGAACATGGACGGTGTTGAAGGCCGAATAGGCCGCCCCATGCAGCTCAAGCGCCGCGTGATATGCAATGACGGCGTCCTCGGTTAGTTTGCCGGCAATCAGAAATTTATCCGCCTGAGGAGTACCGGCGGGAGGCACCTGCGGGATGATATAGTAGATCCCCCGGCGGACCATCCCGATATTGCCTCTTTTCAGGTTGTCCCGGATCATGCTCCGGAGGCTGTGTCCGGTGAGTTCCTTGCCGTAGACAGTCCGCACTTCATCGAAGGTAAAGACCTTCCGGTGATAAAACTCTTTATAGAGTTTAGGCAAGGCCATTGGTTTCCGGTTATCCTTTTTTGTCTGTATCAGGGCATGAACTGCCCTGCCCAAGGCAAGATAGCATAATCCAACGGGAGCTTCAAGGCTTATGCTATCTTAGCAGGATTAGGGCTAAAAACACCCTGAAAAAGAAGATTATCAATATTCAAGGCTTATGCTATCTTAGCAGGATTAGGGCTAAAAACACCCTGAAAAAGAAGATTATCAATAATGCCTCACTCCCGCCTGTAAAGCACCCGCAGTACGACGGCGGCCGTGCCGCGCTTTTCAGAGCGCCCGCAAAGGCCGAAGAAAGCCGGGCGCAACACTCGTACAACGAGACCTTTGGATTTGGCGGAAGCTTCCGGACCCAGTGGGGGTATAGAGGGGTAAGGGCGGCTTCGGGGGGCTATGTCTTTTTACTATCCTGCACGATCTGATTAAGTCGTTCGTTGTCGATGTCGGTATTGATTTGCACCCAAAGTGGAAAATGGTCTGAGAGCTGAAAGCTGAATTTATCTCGGGTGTAGCCTTTATTCGGAAACAACTTCTTAATGTTTGCGTCACTCCCGTAAAAATCGAGCGTGCCTCCATCGTTGCTGAATCGTTTCGCCAGCGTGGGCAGGTGCAGGATCTGATCGAACCGGGCATTCTTGAGGAGGTTTGAGCTTCCCCTCGAATTTCGTCTTCCAAGGATAGTGTAAAATGGACGTAACCTTGGAGGCGAAGATGATCAAGATTCCGAAGCAGGAGTACACGGCGGCGTTTAAGGAACAGGCGGTGAAGCGAGTGGCGGAGGTG
>JACQCA010000026.1 GCA_016201865.1 Nitrospirota bacterium | reverse complement strand
CGCTCCTGTAACGGACATGATTTTTTCCATCGGTGTTATAATTTCGTGGATTTCGCGCGTGATGACGCTGGAGCCGGGCGACGTGATTGCCACGGGCACGCCGGCGGGCGTGAGTCCGATGAAGCCGGGCGACGTGGTGGAAATTGTGGTGAGCGGGATCGGGACGCTGCGCAACATTGTAGTCGGAATGGATTCTGAACGAATTGAGGAGCACTAATGGCCTACAATCCGAACACCCGACATCAGGGGAATACTAAGTCATTTGAACGACTCAACTTCAAAGAGCAAGCTCTTTCGATTAATGGTCAGATAGCTAGCTTGCGTATGGCGATACGTGCCCACTTGCGCAGAGCAGCAACTGAGCGCAGGAGCACGCTCGCAGTGCGCCAAAAGTGTGAGGGCCAGGTTAAGCGATTACTCGAACGACTAAAGACAATCTGACGGAGCTATTAGATGAAAATTTTTCTGGATACCGCGAACCGGGATGAAATCCGGCAGGCCGCGGAGATGGGCGTGCTCGACGGCGTGACCACGAATCCGACGCTGGCGGCGAAAGAGAAGAAGATTTTTCTGGATACCGCCAACCGGGATGAAATCCGGCAGGCCGCGGAGATGGGCGTGCTCGACGGCGTGACCACGAATCCGACGCTGGCGGCGAAAGAGAAAAAGCCGTTTCGCCAGCAGATTCTGGAAATCTGCGAGATTGTGAAGGGCGGCGCGATCAGCGCGGAAGTGGTGTCCACGGATTACGACGGGATGCTGCGCGAAGGGCGCGAGGTGACCAGCTGGCACCCCAGCGTGGTGGTGAAGCTGCCGACGACGCCCACCGGCGTGCGCGCGTGCCACACGCTTTCGCGCGAAGGCATCCGCGTGAACATGACGCTGGTGTTTTCGGCGTCGCAGGCGCTGCTGGTGGCCAAGGCGGGGGCGTACTTCGCGAGCCCGTTTTTGGGGCGGCTGGACGACATTTCGCACGACGGCATGGCGCTGCTGCGGGACATCCTGACGATTTACAAGAACTATAATTTTTCGACGGAAGTTCTGGCGGCGAGCCTGCGGCATCCGCTGCACGTGGTGGAGGCGGCGAAGGCCGGCGCGCACATCGCGACGATGCCGTTCAAAGTGTTCGAGCAGCTCTTCAAGCACCCGCTGACGGACCGGGGCCTCGAAGCGTTTTTGAAAGACTGGGAAAAGGCGCGCGAGTCGCGCACATCGCGACGATGCCGTTCAAAGTGTTCGAGCAGCTCTTCAAGCACCCGCTGACGGACCGGGGCCTCGAAGCGTTTTTGAAAGACTGGGAAAAGGCGCGCGAGTCGCTGGGGGACATCGTCGAAGCAATCCCGCAGAGCGGGACGCGGAAGACGGGGAGTTGAACTTCACGGAGATTGATTGGCGCGTGGCGCTGCTGGCCGCAGCCGGCGTCCTGCTGGCGGCGGGAGGATTTGCCTTCTGGTGGCGACGAAGGCCGCGGGATCCGCAGGAAATCGAACGGCGGCGGCGCGCGCACGTGAACCAGGTGGGGCGGATCGTCGAAGGCGAAGTGCTGGAAATCCGCGAGACGCTTTCGGGGGACTTGAACGCTGGGCCGAAACGCCGCGCGTCCGACAACGGAGCGTCGAACGGCACGCCGCGCAACGTGGTGGTGTACAGCTACTCCATCTCCGGCGTGACCTACCAGACCGCGCAGGATATTACCGGACTCGAAGAGCGGGCGTGCGTGGGACGCATCGTGACCGGGCTGCCCGTCAGCGTGAAATACGACCCGGCGAATCCGGGGAATTCGATTCTGGTGGCGGATAACTGGTCGGGCGTGCACTAAGAGCTTGGTTTGACCCAACAGACTCACCCGAAATGACATGCCGGGCGGTTATTGCTTCATACTTAGGCTAAGTCGGACTTTGACCAACCCCGCATCGATTGGCCCAATAAAAGGTACTCGAGGTTAGGGTAGTGCTCGCGCTTGGCGGGTAGGTTGATTTGATCTCGCAGCGTGGCTTTGAATACCTCCACCCCTCCATCCCAGCCAATAGCTTCGAGTTCCTGGAGCTTGCCCTTATTCAAAACGATCGAATAATCGTTTCTTATTCCAATGAGCGCCCGATCGAAGGCCCTGTGGTGTAAGGGTGTAAGGCAAATCCCGTTGATCAGCTCATCCGTGCCTTTTTCGTGCTCGACTGGAATAATGTGTGCAGCGTCGAGTAGATCCAATTGGATCCCGCTTACGGCACAGCGATGGTCGTAAACAGCCAAGACATTGGTTCTAAAGCGAGCGTCCCGGACCTTTCTCTGAACTTTTTGGAGTACGGTTTTTCTGGGTCCCGCGGGTATATCGACGATCTTCTCCACGGGATCAGCGGCAGCAATGCGCTCAAGGGTATTAAGCTCAGAAGGATGCTTTCCGGAGAGATGAAGAGCTTCTAGCTCCTCGACATAAGTAGAGATGAAGTCAGGCCTAAACGCGATTGCAACTTCGCTTATGCCGGTGCGGTGGTGCGGTGCAAAACCATTCTTCTTTGCAGCCTTGAGGGCTTCGATTCTGACTTGCAATGAAGGCGAGCGACCTCTCATACTGCGGCGGTGCTTGGTAACATCGAATGCAGCGAATACCTGCTCATCTTCACTCCACCCGAGGACCAATGTTTTTGCGCCTTTTTCTTCAACGAATCGGTCTATTCCAGTGACTTGGATCCGCAATTCGTTAGGATCGCGTGGAAACCCACCATGAGTGAGATTCCAGATGTATACGAGCACCACTTGGCGTCTTTCGTCCAGGAATATCGATAACTTGGCAGGGTGTCTTTGGGCGAGGATTAAGGCATTCCAGCCGCATACCCTTACAGCACGCAGGACACGATCGATGAGTTCATCCTTCGATAGCCGTGTGGCCATAGGTTCGCTCTTACGTCGAGCCGCGACCCGGCCTTCGGCGACCGCCGTCCTTAGGTAGGCGATCATGTTCGATGCCGGACCACATTGCGCCGGGTCTCACGGCCCGATAGGAGTTTTCTTCATCGCTGTATATTTTGGCCCCTCGCAATGGTAGCACTTGCTGGCGAGGTCCAAGATCAAACCGACCCACTGCGCCCGCGACGTATTCCTCGACGGTTTCGCAACAAATCCATTTTCGTCCACTGCGCTCTGCCGCTTCTCCCGTAGCGCAACTGCCCGCAAAGGGATCGATTACGAGATCACCTGGATCCGTGAGCATTCGAATGAAGAACTCAGGCAAGGCCACTGGGAAACGCGCTGGATGAGGTTTTATCCCGTGCTTATTGCAGTAGCGAATGTAGGCGGAATTGGACTCCGTATGGGCTAGCGCGATTAGGTTTGGGGGTATGGCACCTCCATTGTCTCTTCCAAATTTATCGGAGATATCGTGACCCGAAGGCCTGAGCCGCGGCTTGTAACCATCCAAAAGAAGCTGTTGCATACTTTCGGAATAGGCCTGAAGAACCCGGCGGTTGCTCGCCTTGGGCCAAGGTGTTGGAGCAAGCCACCAAACGCAATCGATGGCGTCTTTGACGCGAACTCGCCGAACCGTCACCCACTCGGCCGGAGTCGGCAATCTCGATGGATTCCACCAAAAGAATTCCTGCGCGAGGTGAAAGCCGAATTCCTTGCACAACATGATCAAAAGCTCGTAGTGATAAAGGCTCCGTGTCGGTTGACCGGGATTCCAAGAACCTCCAATGTCGATCACGAGCGATCCGGAGGGTTTCAGCACTCCCCTAAAAGCTTCCGCAAAAGGCTTGAACCATTCCAAGTACTCGTGCGCATCGACGTTGCCGTACGCCTTCTTGCGCACCAGTCCATAAGGGGGACTCGTGACAATCAGATCGACAGAAGCAGGACCTAGATCCCGCAGCAGAATGAGGGAATCACCAACGTTAATGGTACCTATACGAGTTTTATAGTAAGGACTGACTGTTCTGCGCCTACGGAGCCCGAGATCGCCATTCTTACGCACGAGCCTATTAAATAGGGTATTCCGTTCTTTAGCAAGTCGCAACGAAGAAGAATGGCGACTCGCTGTCAAAGCGCCGCATTCCAAATGAATCTTCCCGCGAGCGCTTGCCAGTCGAACAAGTCCGGACTATGCTGACGGCAGGCGTGAAACGAAAACTCCTCATAGCGATTTCGATTTTGGCGGGGACGGCGGTGATGCTCGCCGCAGTGCTGGCGCTGTATTTTGTCACCGTGCGTGTAGCGGCGATCCAAATGCCCTTGCTGCGCGCGGGGGCGGTGCTGGCGACGCTGGTGCTGGGCGTGCTGCTGCTGGTCGGGGCGACCTATTTTTCAACGCACTTGGTGGTGCGGCTGTGCGGGCGCGAAGCGGAAACGCCGGGGCAGTGAGGAGCAAGAAGTAATCAGTTTTCAGTGCTCGGTGTTCAGAGACGAATCCTTCCAAGGCATCTGATTTCAGAAACCAAAAGAACCGGCCCTTCGCTTTGCTCCCTTCGCGTTCGCTCAGGACAAGCTGGGCAAGCAAGATGCCGGCGGTACGCATGGCGCTCTGCAGGTCGCCGGCACAGATGCCCGCCTAAAGGCGGGCGCTACAAAAGCGCAGCGCGCGATGCCTTGCCCGGAGCGGCGGGCTGTGGCACGCTAGCGAGCGAATTGCATCAGTCCTGAGAGGAAGCGCTCATGTCTCCCGAAGAAAAAGTGAACGCGAAAGCGTACGACCAGATGGAAGAACTGCGCAAGCGCAACGCGCAAGCGGAAGAAGGCGGCGGGCCGGAGCGTCGCGAGCGCGAGCA
>JACQCA010000029.1 GCA_016201865.1 Nitrospirota bacterium | reverse complement strand
GATGCCTTTTGGCCGGATACCGGTACGGAAGCTTTTCACAAACGCCGCTACAGCAGGCTCAACACCGGAGGTCTTCACCCGGCGCCGTTGCCCGGCTCTCTTGATAAAACTAAAGAGCCGCGACGCATAGAACTCTTCCATGAACCGGTCCAGCTTGGCAAAGAGGGTTTTGGCCTGATCCTCTTCAAGTCCGGCAAAGGCCAACGCCTTGACCTTGTAGTCCGGGTGGTTCATCCGGCCATAGGCCACCGCCGCCACATCGGCAACGACTTCCGGCATCACACTGACCGGAGCCGGCTTGCCACGGGCAAAAGCCGCAGCGGTCTTGCAAACAGATAGATGCAACCGATAGAACTTAGCCCGTTCTTCGCGAGCCAGTTCGTACAACTTCGCCTCATCCAGGTCCCATTTTCGGGCGATCTGCGGGATCTTCTCACGGAGTCTTTCCTCAAACATGCCCTTGTCGGGATGAAAGAAGCTCGACTCCTTGATCAGAACCCGCATCAGCCTTCGACGGGTTTCCTCGAAGAGGCGCATTGGCCGCAAATCCGCCGGCAAAACTCCCGCACTCATGACCCGTTGAGGATCGCCGTCCGGGTCCTGGGTGAAGAAGAGGAAATCCTCTTCAGACAGGCCGGACAGCCACTGACTGACCTCCTCTTGTGTCCCGGCATCGGCTTCCAAACACCGGTCTCCGAGCAGATTCCAAAGAAGCAGGAGTTTCGGTTCGGGTTGTTGAGGTTCGGCAAGTGCTTCGGTAGCGGCCTGCCGGTAGAGTGGATTTCTCCGCCGGGCAAAAAAGGCCGCCGCGAGTTGCCGTTGGGCCGCCATAAACCGCTCGGCCCGTTCCTCCGCTTCCTCTGCCAACTCCTCCACATGGAATTCATCCGGTCCTTCGAATACCTCCCAGATGCACTGGCCCCGGGCCTCTTCCGGGTAAATCGTGAGCGGACCATCCGCTTCACACGCGCTTACTTGGCGGCCATTGAAATTGGCCTGAGCCTTCGGCTCAAGCCTTGGAGGAACCCACGAGGATTCGTAAGAACCCCTGGATTCCTCTGTCGTACTGTCCTCTCCGGCCTCCAGCGATGGATCGTCTGGAAGCCTCAGCCATTCATTTTGATTTTGCATGCGCTGCTCTCCCTTCCCCCGTCCTCGCTCCGGTCGAGGTGTTTGATCCGAGAAAGCGCGGGGGAAGGGAGAAAATCCTCGCTTTCAGGCCAAAGCACTCGACCAGAGGAAGGGCGGGGAAAGGAATGAGAAGAAGACGTTTCCCGTCCGCCATCAGAAGGGTCTGAAGTTGTCAAAGAACAAATTCCTAACTTGCAGTAAGAGCATACAGGATGTTTCTGGGAAAAAGGCGGATAGACCTTGCCAGAGCCGAGCTGTTTCTGGCTGGTTTTACCAGAAAGCTTATTGAGATTCCCATTCGATTCGCACATCCGTTGACGGGGCCCGTACTCCTGATGAAGTGTAAACACTGGGTCAGGATCTTTACATTCTCGACAAACCGATAAGACGGGGTTTGCTTTGCGACCCCTTGATTTTATTGCGGCCTTGAGAAAAATTCCCGACGGCATGGTTGTTGCTATAACCCAGAGCGATAAGAAAACGGCGTCTCGTGCGCCCTGAGGTCAATGATGGACGGTATCAAGCGCTTTAACATCCTGGAGTTCTTACCAGACAGGATCCTTTTCTTGACGGTTGAAGAGATGGAGGGGGCCTACCGGGAGCTGCATAATGGCCGGGACATCTACCTGGTTGTTGGAGAAGAGGTCATCTATCTACGCTACCAGGATGTGGCGGCCAAGCTTTACGATGGCAGCATCCGGTTCGTTGCAAAATTGGCGGATAAAAAAGATTAGAAAAAGGAGAAGAGTTTATGGACAGCGTGTTGGTCATTTTCGCCATCCTCATTCCTGTGGCCGTTCTGCTCTGCGTCCTTATGTCCTCGATCTACCGGGTTGTGCCCGTTGACAGCGTGGACGTCGTTGTAGGACGGACGAAAACCCGAATCTATTCCGGCGATCCCAGTTACAGCCAAAACGGCCGCGCGGCCTACTTTCTGATACCGGCCTGGGTTCCATGGATTGGAGTACGGGTTCACAGGCTTTCCCTAAATATGATGGAGTTCAGTCTTGAAAAGTCATTAACCTATGATCGGAACCGCGTACGGTTTGAGACGGACATTGTGGCATATGCCATCATTGAGGGCCCGATTAAGGCAGCGGCAAGATTTCCGGAAGGCCGTGATGTGCTTATGGAACATGTTCGCAAGATCATGAAGGCGTCCAATCGGGACACCACGACGAAGATGACTCTTCGGGAGATCATCAATGAACGAGAAATGGTGGCAAAAAAACTCTTCGAGACTATTCAACCTGAAATTTCAAAGTGGGGACTCAAACTACATGCTGTCGAATTGGTGAGCATCCGGGATCCATCCGAAGGATCATCCACCGCCATCAAGGACATCAGCAGCATGGCCGAGGTGCAGATCCATGCCGAGGCCCGACAAAGAAATGCAGAGCAGTTCAAACAGGCACGCCTCAAAGAAGCGGAAGCCGAAGAAGCGGCGAAGATTCGTGAGATTGAACGGGACAAAGAGATCAACATCCGTGAGCAGTTAAAACTCCAAGAGGTAACGCGTGAGCAGCAACGGGCTCGGGAAGAAGAGCTAAAGGTCGTGCGTATTGAACAGGTGACTAAGGCCGAGATTGAACGGGATGCCATGATCCAGCGAGCAGAGGGTGAGAAAGAGTCCATTATTCGTGTGAAATCGAGTGAGGCGGAAGGTATTCGACTGGTGGGCGAGGCCGAGGCCGAAGCCAAAAGCAAGCTCGCCGACGCGTTAAAGAAGATCAACGAGTCGTCATTGGATGTCCGGCGGATCGAAAAGGATGAACGGATTGGTCTGGCCGCGGCCGATGCGCTCAAAAACGCTCAGATCAAACTTATTCATGCTGGTGCCCCAACAAGTTTATTGGATCTGTTGTCACCCGCAGGCGGTGCTCATCTGGGAGGGATGCTGGCCGCGCTTCAGGCATCCGATCCGGAGATGCATGAAAAACTGGTTAAGGTTCTTGAGAAGGGGTCTTCAGGCCATAAGGTATCAGGGAAATAAGATGGGGTGATGTCCTATGCATGTAGGCCATGTCGCAAAAATATTAGGCATGTTCTTTTTTTTCTTCGTCATTCTCTATGTCGCTGGAATGATCATCTGGGCTCTGAGAGGATTCCCATGCGCATCGTGTAAAAGACGATGGCCCATTTACGAGACGCATCGAGAAGCCCTTGGTGCAAATAACCACATCATGATCGCGCGATGTAAATTTTGTGGACATGAGGAAAAGAGCTACCACGAAGACGGTCCGATGTGGGGTTGACTGAGGAATCCAGTCTGGTTTCGAAATCCTGCCGGACGAAGGACGGGGGGGGAGTGGACTGAGCATGGGTGAACGACACTGGCATTACCTGACTGAAAACGGACGGGTAGGCCCCGTTCCCGAAAGCAGGCTGAAAGAGATGTTGGATGCTGGAGCGCTGAGACCCCAGACGCTTGTGTGGTCTGATCTCTTGGCGGAATGGACCCCCGCTTCTAAGATAAGGTTCTCAGGACATGAGACCGTGGTTGTCCTCAAGGATCCTCCGGAGCCGCCCATTGATCTTTCACCCGAACCCGCTCAAACGACTCACGCGTCAGATATCCCCCAGGTTCGCCCATGGATACGTTTTTGGGCACGACAGATTGACATCACCCTTGCGAGTCTGAACATGGGTTTTCTGTTCGGGGGTCTGGTTTTTCTCGGAATTATCCCGGCTCCCCTTGTGCAACCTATTTTGAACTTCGCTACGAATCTGTCTCCCCGGTTTTCCGATATCCTGAGTATAATGCTCACTGTCCTTGTATGGATACCGATTGAAGCTTCTCTCCTTTCGAGATGGGGCACAACGCCCGGGAAATGGCTCTTGAACATTACCCTGCGGGATCCGGAAGGACGCAAGCTCATCTTTCCGGCAGCCTTCAAGCGTGGTGTCTGGGTGTGGTGGCGAGGGATGGGGGCCGGATTTCCCATCGTTTCATTTTTTACGCTCTGTGCGGCTTTCGGTGATCTAACCTCGGCCGAAGGAAAGACAACATGGGACCGTGACGGCGGTTTTGTCATATCGCACGGCAAGATCGGCTTTCTGCGAGGCGCACTGTTGACGGCTTTCGTGGTGTTTTTCTTCGTTTCGACCGTGGTCACGATCGGACAATCGTTCAAAGGCGATTGATCGAGTGCGATGGGCGCGATCGGTTTGCCGTGATCACCGGCATTTGCCTTCGTCAATGTAAGCCGGGTATAATGATCCATCCAGGAGGGTCCGCGATGCAGATCCCTCTCAGTTTCTTGATGTCCGTGGTTGCCGCTGCGTTCCTTTTCCTCCGCAGCATCCCGACCGCCCTCGCTGCCGAGCCACGGCCCCTGGTCCTTGCCCCCGTGGCCGAGGTTTCCACGACACTGGCAGAAATGTTCCAGCCCCTCGCCGACTATCTATCCCAGGAGTTGGACCGCCCGATCCGTCTCATGCTTACCAACAGCTACTCCGACCTGCTAGACCGCTTCGGGCAAGGCAAGATTGACATTGTGTTTGGCGGCCCCTACAGCTTTGTCCTGGCCCGGGAACGATACGGCGCTCGGGCGCTGGTGCTGCGAACATACGAGGGAAGCATGGGTTACCAGACCTATATCTTCGTGAGAGAAGATAGCGGGATCGGCAGCCTTCAGGATCTTCACGGGAAACGATTTGCCTTCACCGATGAATTCTCAACCTCAGGTTATCTCGTGCCCCGGGTCATGATGCATGAGGCCGGTATTCCGGATCCCAATGTCTTTTTCTCTGAGATCAAGTTTAAGCGAAACTATCTGGATGTCATTGAATCGGTTCTGATCGGAGAAGTGGATGGCGCGGCGACGGCCTCCTTTCAGTTCGAGGGGTTCGGTATAAGAAACCGGAGTCTCAAGGTGATCCAGAAATCGCCCCTGTTAAAGCTTGGCCCTGTCTATGCCAATCCCTTGACCCTCTCCCCGAAAGAGATGGAAGAGATCAAAAGGGTCTTTCTTGCCATCGGGAAGACGGCCGGGACGGAGAGGCTAGAAAAGATCCTTGGAACACGGGAATTCATGGAGATCGAGGCTGATGCCTATGCCTGGGTGGAGGCGTACCGCAAGATCCTGGCTTCGCTTCCCGCGGTGAATCCTCCCCTGTCCGAATGGGTGTTGCCGGAGAGTCCCAAGGCTCCGGTTTCGTCTGTAGACCCCCGTCTGAAGATCGCCCTGGTGGCGATCGTAGGCGTGATTCTCCTGCTTGCCGTCTGGAAATCGCGGGAGTGGCTGTTTCGCGGGCTCGGGGGCAGGATTCTCCTCGCCTTCTTGGGCCTCATCCTGTTTGTCGTCACGGTTCTGGGAGGCCTCTTCTATTTTAAAGAGAAGGAGATCCTGAACCGTGATTCCCATGAGGCCGGACTGCTGTTTACGCAGGCCGTGACGCTGGCGGCCCGTGAAGCGGTGTTCTTAGAGGATAAAACCTACCTGACGCGCTACGCCCGTGCCCTGATGCAACAGCGCCGGATGGATCTGACCTCTGTCGAGATTTATGGTCAGGAAGACGTGCTGCTGGCGTCGGCGGGTCAGGATTCAAGTCCAGGCCGACGATCTCTGAATGTCTCCCTTCCTGTGATGCTCAAGCAAGCGCAGCGAGGGGAGGTGCGGATCGGATTCTCGCAAGAACGAGCGGTGGAGACTCTGCGGGATACGCTGCTTAACATCCTGCTGATCGCGCTGGTCACGGCAACCGCCACGATCGCCGTAGCGATCTGGCTGACCCGCCGGATGACCCGGCCATTGGCCGAACTGGCGGCCCATACCCAGTTGCTTGCCGAGGGAGATCTCGACCGGAAGGTGGAGATTGCGTCAGATGATGAAATCGGCCTTTTAGCCCGCGCCTTCAACCGGATGGCGGGAGAGCTGAAAGAGACCACGGCCCGGCTTTACCGGCATGAAAAGCTGGCCGACATCGGGCTGTTGCTGGTCGAGATCAACCATCGCCTGCGCAACCCGATTGCCGGTATCAATAATTATGCGAAACTCCTTCAGAACAAGCTCTCTCCAACCTCTCCCGGAAGAAAAGAAGTGGATCGGATCCGCGAGGGCACGGAACAGATCGACGGTCTGCTCCGGAGGCTTTCGGAGCCAGCATCCACGGTCATGGATTTCAAACCGATTCGGTTGGACGAAGTCTTGCGAGCCGTTCATGAAAGGATCCAGCCTGAGGCAAGACGCCGCGGCGTGGAGGTGATCCAGCGGTATGATCCTGCCCTTCCCATGGTGGTGGGAAATCGGGAACGGCTTGTGGAAGTGTTTGAGAACCTGCTGTCAAATGCCCTGGATGCCCTGCTGGTAAAAGAGGAGGGAGATCGGCTGATCCGGATCCATGTGCGAAAGGAAGAAGGTCAGGCGGCAGCCGAAATCGAAGATACGGGCTGCGGGATTCCGGAGGAGGAGCGATCCAAAATCTTCGATCCCTTTTTTACAACCAAAGAAAAGGAGAGTGGCACCGGGCTTGGGCTGTACATCGCCTATACGATCATTGAACGGCATAGCGGTAAGATCCATATCGCAAGCCAGGTTGGAAAGGGAAGCCGTTTTACAGTGCGCTTACCCGCTTCAGGAGAATGAGGGGATGGGGATTGCAAGAATCCTGGTCGTGGATGATCAGCCTTACGAGCGGGACTCCATCTGTGCCCTCCTGGAAGGAGAGGGTTATGTCGTCAAAGGGGTTTCAAGCGGAATGGAGGCCCTCCAGCAGTTAAAGCGGGGATCCTTCCACGTTGTGGTAACCGACCTCAAGATGGCGGGAATGGCGGGGAACGTGGTTACACGGAAGGTGAGGGAGATCTCGCCTCGGACTGAGGTGATCGTGGTCACGGCCTACGGCGAGATCAAGAGTGCGGTTGAATCCATGCGGTGCGGGGCCTTTGACTATATCACCAAGGGGGCAACCCTTCCCGAAGAGTTATTGGATTGTGTAAAGCGCGCACTGCGGGCCGTAGATGCCCATCCGAAAACCGACGAGGTCCTTCTCGAAAGAACGCCTGGCGCCGCTCCCCGAGTGAAGATTGTGGGCGAGAGCCCTTCGATCAGAGAGGTCATCCGACTGGCCGGACTGGCCGCCGAGCGAGCGGGGCGTGACTGCCCCGTTCTGATTCTGGGCGAGAGCGGGACGGGCAAGGAACTTGTGGCCCGAATGATCCATGAATGGGAGCCCCGCAGGAAGGGGCCGTTCATTGCGGTCAACTGCGCGGCCATTTCCGATTCCCTCGCCGAAAGCGAACTCTTCGGAATCGAGGAGGGAGTGGCCACCGGTGTGAGGAGGCGAACCGGCAAGTTTGAGCAGGCCGACGGCGGGACCCTCTTCTTGGACGAAATAGGAGACCTCAAACCCGAGCTTCAGGCCAAGCTTCTGCGGGTCACTCAGGAATTTGAATTCGAGCGGGTCGGCGGGGCCAAGCCGGTTCACGTTGATCTTCAAATTATCTCGGCCACCAGTGTGGATCTCAGACAGGCGATCAGGGAAGGGAGTTTCAAGGAGGCGCTTCTGCACCGCTTGAATGTGATTGAGATCAGGCTTCCAGCGCTTCGAGAGCGGCGTGAAGATATTCCTCAGCTCGTGGAACATTTTCTTAAACGGCATGCAAGCACATCCTTAAAGGAGCTCAGCCAAGAAGCCCTCACACGGATCATGGCCTACGACTGGCCCGGCAATGTGAGGCAGCTTGAGAAGGTCATCCTCCGTGCCCTGATTCTCTCAAAAGGGGGGACGATCCGTGAGGAACATCTCCCCGATGAGGTCCTGAGACCGGCCCCTCCCGCCCGGTCGGATCCCATGGCATCTCTCCCTGACGTGGAGCGCAACCTGATCATACGGGTGATTGCCGAGACTCAGGGCAACCTCCATGAGGCCGCCCGGAGACTCAAGATCAGCCGTCCCACCCTCTACAGCAAGATGAAACGGTTCGGGATTGATCGGCCACCGTCTTAAAACGTGGGAGTTTGAAAGGCTATCCCGCAGGATATCTCAATCCTTAGCTTTCCCTGAAAAGTAAATGATCTCAAACTTGTTGTTCTTGTTTCACCCCCGGCCGGGAAAACAGTCATCGGCAGATGCTGGCCGTGGTGTCCGTACAATAAGAAAGGGGGGGTCTTGACAGCCTAAAATAAAGCGATATAGTTAAAAGCAGGTGTTTCGCACATAGAACTCCCGATAAAGGCACCCCTGACCGAAAGGCAGGCTCGCAAAGTCATTGGCCTAAGTCCCGTTATGGTACGGGATATGGCTTGAAGGACCGCCGAAGAGACAAGAAAGTAAGAATCCCTATACCCTCGGCCGG